>DAIQOT010000014.1:0-32288 GCA_036787695.1 Solirubrobacterales bacterium
GGCACGATCTACATCCCCGACGGCGCCGACGACATCTACGCGATCGACGCGGGCACCGGCAAGATCCTCTGGACCTACGAACCTCACATCCCGCCCGACCCGCTCGGCGAAGTCGTCTGCTGCGGCTGGGACAACCGCGGCGTCGCCCTCGGCGAAGGCATGGTCTTCGTCTCGCAGCTGAACGGCGTCCAGATCGCGCTCGACCAGGAAACCGGGAAAGTGGTCTGGTCGACGCCGATCGTCAAACCGAGATCCGGCTACTCGATCACCTCCGCCCCGCTCTACTACGACGGCCGCCTCTACGTCGGCGGCTCCGGCGGCGAGTACGGCGTCCGCGGTCGTCTGACCGCGCTCGACGCGAAGACCGGCAAGTTCCTCTGGCGCTTCTACACCACGCCGAGCCCGAAGGAAACCGGCGGCGACACCTGGCCCGACAACGGCGCCTACAAACACGGCGGCGCGAGCCTCTGGAACACGCCGACCGTCGATCCGAAGCTGAACGAGATCTACTTCTCGACCTCCAACGCCTCGCCGTGGGTCGGCACCGTGCGGCCGGGCGACAACCTCTTCACCGCGTCGATCGTCGCCCTCGACGCCAAGACCGGCAAATACAAGTGGCACTACCAGGAGGTCCACCACGACATCTGGGACTTCGACTGCCCGAGCCCGACCGTCCTGATGGACGGGGAAATGGACGGCAGGATGGTCCACGCGATCGGCGAGCCCTGCAAGACGGGCTGGGCCTACGTGGTCGACCGCAAGACCGGCAAGCCGATCTACCCGATCCCCGAGGTGAAGGTCCCGCAGGACCCCTCCCAGGCGACGTCGTCGACCCAGCCGCAGCCGACGATGGAACCGTTCAGCCCGACCACGCTCGGCAAGGAAGCGCTCGCCAACGCGAAGGAAGCGGTCGCCGCCGACCAGCCGAAGCCGAAGGTCGTCGCGGGCCCGATCTTCACCCCGATGAGCACCGATCCCAACACCCTGGTGATGGCGCCGAACGCGGCGGTCGGCGGCGACAACTGGCCGCCGTCGTCATATGAGCCCGAAGAGAACATGTACTTCGTCTGCTCGCAGAGCGGCGCCACCGGGCTGATCGTCCCGCCCCACCCGGCGAAATACGTCGAAGGGCAGTCCTACATCGGCTCCGACACCGTCGTCGGATCGGGCTTCGACACCGAAGGGTTCCTCACCGCCTACGACATGAGCACCGGCAAGATCGCCTGGCAGGACAAGTTCAAGGGCGAATCCTGTTACTCGGGCGCGGTGACCACGGCCGGTGGCCTCCTCTTCGTCGGCCACAACGAGGGCAACCTGGTCGCCTACGACAGCAAGACCGGGGAAGAACTGTGGCACTGGCAGACCGGCGCCGCGGCCAACTCGACGGTGACGCCGTTCGAAGACGAAGGCGAAGAGAAGATCGCCTTCTACGCGGGCGGCAACTCGCTGGCGGCCACGGCCCACGGCGAAAACTTCTGGGTCTTCTCGCTGAAAGGCACGATGGAAGAAGCGAAAGGCCTGGAAGCCGAAGAAGAAGGGACCGTGCACGCCGGCGAGACGGCCCAGGGCGGAGGCGGCAAAGGGGGCGCGCCGAACGCTGAAGCCGGCAAAGAAGTGTTCGCCGAAGAATGCTCGGTCTGCCACGGGGCCGACGGCCTCGGCGGCAACGGCGGCCCGGACCTGACCACCCAGCCGAAAGCCAAAGAACAGAAAGGCGCCGAAGAACAGGTGGCCAAAGGCGGCGGCGGAATGCCGGCGTTCGAAGGCACCCTGAGCGAAGAAGAAATCGCCAACGTCGCGGCTTACGTGGTGGAAGACATCGTCGGCGGCAAATATCCTCGGCGCCGATGCTGATCGGCGGCGCGCAGCTATCCCACCCGGCGGCGCCGCTCGGCGACCTCCTCCAGCTAGGCCTCGCGGCCAGGCCAGGAGAGGTCGCTCTGCTTTCCAACCGGCGCTCGCTCACCTGGCGCGAGCTGGAGGCGGCGAGCTCACGGCTCGCCGCCGGTTACCTGGGGCTCGGCCTCGCGCCGGGCGACCGGGTCGCCTCCTTGATGCCGAACCGAGTCGACCTCGTCGTCCACTACCTGGCCTGCTTCAAGGCGGAGCTGATCGCGACGCCGCTGAACTACCGCTACACCGCGACCGAGATCGACCACGCGCTGTCGGTCAGCGGCGCCCGGGTGCTGCTCGCCCACGCCGAGCGCGCCGCCGACATCGAGGCCTCGGCGCTCGCCGGAGGGCTCGAGCTGGGGACGATCGCCTACCGCGACGTCGAGCCGCTGCCGCAGGGCAACGAGGAGCCCGCCGCGGCCGAGCCCGGCTGGGACCACGACTTCCACCGCCTGCTCGAGACCGCGCCGCTCGCGCGGCCGGGCGAGCAGCCCGACCCGGGCGAGCCCGCGGTCATCTTCTTCACCTCCGGCTCGACCGGCCCAGCGAAGGGCGTCACCCACTCGCGCGAGACGCTCCGCTGGATGATCGCCAGCGCCGCGATGGCCTTCGAGCTGACCGCCGACGACGTCTTCCTCCCCGGCTCGTCGATGTCGCACGTCGGCAGCTTCCTCTGGGCGCTGGCGACGCTCTCGGTCGGCGGCAAGGTCGTCGTCGCCCGCGCCACCGACGCCCACGAGCTGCTGCCGCTGCTGCGCGAGCAGCAGCCGACCGTGCTCGCGATGATCCCGGCGGCGCTCTCGGCGCTGATCAACGACCACGACCTGCGGCCCGGTGACTTCGCCTCGCTGCGGGTCTGCCGGGCCGGCTCCGACAAAGTCTCGACCGAGCTGCTCACCGAGTTCGCCGCCGCGGCGGGCTTCCCGATCGTCGAGGGGTACGGGATGACCGAGGTCGGGCTGGCGACGCTGAACCCGCCCTCGGGGGAGATCCGCCAGGGCTCGATCGGCACGCCGATCGGCGGCTACCGGATCGAACTGCGGGGCGAGGACGGCGAGCCGATCGAGGGCGACGCGGTCGGGCGGATCTGGATCGAGACGCGCAGCCAGATGGTCGGCTACTGGGAGGCGCCCGAGGCGACCGCCGAGGTGATCGTCGACGGCTGGCTCGACTCGGGCGACCTGGCCCGCGCCGACGCCGAGGGCTACCTCTGGTTCTTCGGCCGCAAGAAGCAGGTGATCGTCCACGACGGCTCCAACATCAGCCCCTACGAGGTCGAGGGCGCCCTGGTCGACCATCCGGCGGTCGCCCTCGCCGGCGCGGTCGGCGTCCACGACACCGTCCACGGCGAGACCGTCCGCGCCTACGTCACCCTGGCCGACGGCGCCGACCAGCTCTCGGCCGCCGACCTGATCGTCCACTGCCGCGAGCGCATCGGCTACAAGGCCCCCGAGGAGATCGTTTTCCTCGACGAGATGCCCCTGAACCCGACGGGCAAGATCGATCGCGTCGGCCTGAAACGGATGGCCGAAGACCACCTGCACCCGCACGGGTTGGACTAAGCGCCGGCTTCGATGGCTCGCTGCATCGTCTCGGCGGCCAGTTTGTGGGCGTCGCAGATGCGGCCTAGGTGGAGGAGGGAGTCGGTCTCGGAGGCGACCTCGCCGTCTCCTAGGCGGAGGACGATCGGGACGTCGGGGCGGAGGTCGTCGGCGGCGAGGCCGACGGCGACGTTGACCAGGTCGTCGGAGGTGACCGCGGCGACGGCGCCGCAGTGGCTGATGCCGACCCGTTCGAGCACCTCGCGATCGTCGCCGCGGCCGAGGGCGACCGGGATCCCGGCCGCTTTGGCGAGGCGGACGCTGGGCGCTTCGACGTCGCGCTCGATCGCGATCACGGCGACGCCGCGTTCGTGCAGCGTCTGCGCGAGGCGGAAGCCGACCTGGCCGAAGCCGACCAACACGACGTGGTTGCGGGCGGGCGCGGCGCGCGGGCCGAAGAGCGTGGTGAGGCGACGGCGGCTGAGCCGGCGGACCAGCGCCGCGGTGAAGATCGCGACCAGGGCGACGGCGGCGACCATGTTGGCGGCGGAGACGATCTTGAACCAGGCAGCCCCGCGTTCCGCGTTGGGAGGACCGGCGACCGTCGCCACCGAACGGGTCGAGAAGTAGAAGGCGTCGACGATCCCGTGGTGGAAGGCGATCATCGTGATCACCATCTCGATCACCAGCGCGGCGAAGAGCCCGGCGCCGGCGGCGACGAGGAGGCGGAGCGCGTCGTCGACGATCCGCACGCCGTGGCGATGGTGGCCGAGCAGCTTGTCGCCGGCCTCCGCCAGGCAGCCCTCGGCGAGGTCGCCGGCGACGATCTCCGAGGGCGAGAGGACGTGGACTTTGGGCGCGACGTGCTCGAGCTCGCGCGAGACGGTGTGGTCGAACATCGTCACCCAGAGCGGCAGGTCGGGCCGCACGTGCGCGCTCAGCAGCGTCAGCCGCAGGGCGTGGGCGTCGTCGCGGGTGACCACGGCGACCGCCCGCCAGTCGCCCTCGCGCAGCATCGCCGAGGCTTCGCCGTCGCTCAGGTCGAGCGCCGAGGCGGCCGGCTTGCCGCCCTGCTGGAGGCGCCGCAGGAGCGCCGCGCCGAGCCCGCCCCCCTCGCCGAGCACGAGGACGGCGCCGGTCCGGGCGGTGTCCTGATCAGGCGGGCTGGGCTGCGAGGTCGGCGGAGTCTGCGTCACGGTCCGGCAGATCTTCCCGTTTCCGCGCGGCGGAGTCCTCGTCGGGACCGCGGCCGCCCAGCAGACGGAGGGCGACGCCGGCGAGGAAGGCCGCCAGCCCGAGCGCCGCGAAGATCCACCAGAGGTGGTGCGCGTCGCCTTCGATCTGGCCCGGATCGGATACCGACATCGTCGTCCCGCCGCCCGCCGCGGCGAGCGGGCCGAGCGGCGTCGTGTCGATCCGCCCGAGCCGGAACTCGGCCGGGTAGGGGATCGCCAGCTTGCCGCTCAGCGAGCCGGCGCCGACCGAGCTGAGCGCGTATTCGTATTCGCCCGCGATCAGTTCGGGCAGCGGCGCGGTCCAGCGATCGGAGGCCGCCTCTTCGAAGTGGAGCGTCGTCGTCTTGCCTTCCGGCATCGTCAGCGTGCCCTGCAGCGATTCGAGTTCGATCGGCCGCCCTTCGGCGTCGACCGGCGCGACTTCGACTTCGCGCTGGTTCCCGGGGACGAGGCTCGGGGTCAGCGGCGGCGGCGCGACGCCACGCTCGACCCAGCGCGCCGCGTCCTGGAAGAGCTGCGGCTGGTTCAGCCATTCGCCAGCCCATCCCGGCGTCAGCCCCGGCGTCCAGGCGGCGACGCGGCCGGAGCCGTACTGCCACTGGGCGAGCGCCGGGTCGGGCGGGTGGTTTTTGTCCTGGGCGAGGAGGGCGGCCTCGGCGCCCGGCTTCAGCACCGTGACGACGTTGCCGCCGAGCGGCGGCAGGGGCTGGCCGACGAGGCTGCCGGTGATCGGGCTCGGGTCGCCGGCGGAGACGCCGAGGCGGCCGACGAGCCGCACCGTGCGGGTGTTGATCCGCGTCTCTTTGGAGAAGATCCGCGGCAGGTCACGGGCGTTTTCGGTGGCGTAGTAGTTGCCGCCGGTGTCGGCGGCGATCTGCTTCAGCAGGCCGAAGTCGGCTTCCGAGCCGAGCGCCACCGTGGCGACGCTGATCTTGCCTTTTTTCAGCCCCGGCACCAGTTCGGCGTAGGTCCCCGGTTCGCTGATCCCGTCGGTCAACAGGATGATGTGGCGGTCTTTGGCTTTCGATTTCTCGATTTCTTCGACCCCCGCTTTGAGGCCTTTGTAGATGTTGGTGCCGCCGTTGGCCGGGATCGAGTTGATTTTTTTCTGGATCCCGTTGACGGTGCCGGGTTCGACCCGGGTCAGCGGGATCAAGGTGTGCGGTTTGATTTCGAAGGTGACGATGCCGACTTCGTCGCGGTGTTTGAGCAGGAATTCGACCGCGCCGCGCGCCGCCGCCTGCGCCTGGGCGATCTTCGGCACCCCGCCGGCCTCGTTGATCATCGAGCCGGAGCGGTCGAGGACGAGCTCGATAGCGACGTTTTTACGCTGCAATTTGCCCGGAACGAGGCTTTTCACAGGGAGCACTTCCTGGAGCGGCGATTTGTAATATTTGCCCAGCGAGAAGGAATGTTCGCCGCCGATCGCGAGCAGGCCGAGGGCGCGGTCGCGGACCGCTTCGCCGATCGCTTCGGCGCGTTGTTTGCCGAGTTCTTCGTTGGAGATGTCTTCGATGACGACGCCGTCGGTGCCGGCGTAACCCGCCGCGGTGGTCGGCAGCGCGCTCGGCGACACCGGGGTGACGTCGAAGCCGTCGGCCTTCATCAGTTCCGCGGCGGCCGAGCCGTCGGCGCCGGCGACGAGGACCTTGGGCGCGGTCGACACCCGCACCGACGTCCCCATGGTGTTGTTCTGCGGGCGCGAGTCGCGTTCACTGTGGACGGTGACTTCGTACCCGTAGGAGCCGGTGTGGCGAGGCGCCACCACGCTGAAGAGGAACGGGTTGTCACCCTCCCCGAGTTCGACCCCCTGGTGGCCGACGACGACGCCGTTGCGGCGGACGACGAGGGTCGCCGGCGACGGCACCGTGCTGCGCACCGTCACCTCGATCGAGAGCGGGTCGCCGGCGTGCAGCGCCGCCGGCTCTTCGAGCCGGGTGATCGCCGCGTCGACCGGCTCGCTGTTGAGCGCGACGGTGTCGAGGGCGACGTCGCGTTCGCGCGCCGCGGCGGCGAGGCCGAGCGGTTCGCCGGTCGTCTGCCGGCCGTCGGAGAGGAGGACGACGCGGCCGCCGCTCGGGGTCCGGGCCAGCGCCACTTCGAGCGCCCCCTGGAGGTCCGTCTGCCGCCCTTCGAGGCTGCCCTTGGCTTCGCTCGCCAGCACGTCGGTCCCCGCCCCGGTGAGTTCGGCGCCGCCACCGAACTGGACGACGTGGCATTCGGAGCCGCAGCCTTCGTTGGCTTTGAGCCAGGCGGCCTCGGATTCGGCCGAGCGGGGGCCGACGCTGAGCGAGCGGTCGAGCACCAGCGTCGTCGGCGGCGGTGAGGAGCCGGAGGTCGGGTCGAAGAGGGCGACGGCGACGAGGACGAGGCTCGCCACCTGGAGGCCGATGATCAGGCGCCGGCGGCGCGGGCCGCCACGCAAGGGCTCGCGCCAGAGCGAGTAGGCGCCCTCGAGGATGAGCACGACGAGCGCCGCGACCAGCAGCCACTTCCAGAGGTCGGTGTGGCCGGCGTGGGCGGTCGGCGCCGGGGTCGAGAGGTCGACCGGCGCGCCCGCCGCCGGGGTCGGGCCGGGGTTGACGGCGACGGCGAGTTCGCGCGTCCCTCCCCGCCCTTCGAGGGTGACGACGTAGTTGCCGGGAGCGGTGAGGCGGACGGGGACTTCGGAGCCGGCGGCGACCGCGAGCTTTTCCGCTTCGCCGCCTTCGGCCGGGGCGACGCTCGCGGCGGTCGTGCCGGGCGGCTCGATCAGGTTGAAGGGGACGCCCGCGGCGGCGCTCTGCGGGGCGAGCCGCTGCGACCAGGCGACGATGTTGTCGATCAGCGTCGGGAAGCCGCCGAGCTGCGGCAGGTTCGATTCCGACGGCTCGAAGGAGATCGTCGCGACCCGCCGGCCGCCGTCGATGCCGGAGGCGATCAGCGGGCCTTCCGAGCTCCAGGCGGTGGCGCTGAACTGGGCGGGCAGCGCCAGCCGCTGCGAGGCACCCGCGCCGATCGTCAGCGACGCCAGGTCGACCCCGTCGAGCAGCGGGCTCGCCGCTTCGGTGCCGCTCATCCGGCTGTCTTTCATCTTGCCGCGGACCGTGGCGCCGGGGAAGCTCGGCGGGTGCACGACGAGCAGCGCCGGCGCCTTCGGCAGGCCGCCCTTGGGGATGAAGTCGTCGAGCACCAGCAGGTCGCTCGTCGCCGGGTCGCTCGCCTTATAGGACTGCGGCGTCCGCAGCCGCAGGTTCACCCCGGGGACCGAGGCGAGGGCGCGGGCGAGGGGCAGGGCGCGGGTGCGCTGGCCGACCAAGGTGATGTTCTCGCCGCCCGGTTCGGGGACCGAGACGTAGGCCGAGCTGGCGACCGCCAGCCCGTCGTCGCCGGCCGGGACGCTGACCTTCACCTTGGCCCCGGGGGTCGCGGTGAAGGTGAGCGGGGCGTTGCCGGCGGCCGGCACTTCGACCGATTTCGACACCGTTTCGCCGCCCTGCACTTCGACCCGGACCGGCACGGTCGCCGCGGCGTTGCCGTGGTCGGTGAGGCGGACGAAGACTTCGCAGGCTTCTTTGCCGAGCAGGTCGCAGTGGGCGCTGGTGGCGCCGAGCGAGACGTCGCTCACCGGTTTGCCGACCGTCACCCCTTCGTAGTTGGAGCCGCCGCCTGATTCGCTTTCGACGATCTGGGGTTCGGCTTCCTCGGGCGCCCGCATCAGCACGATTTCGTCGTCGTTCCCCGCCCGCAGGCCGGCCGCCAGTCGCAGCGCCGCGGGCAGGTTGGCCGGGCCGGCGCCCGCGCTCAGCCCTTCGACCGTCGCGCCCGCGCCGCCGGCGGCGCCTTCGTAGAGGACGCTCGGGGTCGGGCCGGCGCCGACGATCCGCACCGCGTCGCCCGGCGCCAGTTCGGCGAGGCGCGCGCTCAGTTCGCCACTAGCGGCTTCGATCCGCGTGCCGCCTTCGTCTTCGGCCCCCATCCACATCGACTCGTCGACGACGTAGACGTGGGAGGAGCCGGTGGCGCTCTTCTCCTTCGCCGGGTGGGCGAGGGCGACGACGAGGAGGGCGAGCGCGAGCAGCTGCAGGAGGAGGAGGAGCGGCAGCGGCGGCCGGCCGAAGCGGCGCGCGCCCCCTCCCCCGGCCCCCGGCAGGTCGCGCCAGGCGAGCAGGCTGCCGACCGCGCGGCGCGGCGGCTTGCGGCGGCGCAGGTGGAGGGCGATCAGCGGGATCGCGAGGACCAGCGCGGCGAGCGCCGGGGCGGCGAGCAGCGTCAACGCGCGGCCCTCACCACGGCAGTTTTTCGATCCACTTCAGCGATTCGAGGTAGTTGCGCTGGATCCCGGCGCTCGGCCCGGGGACGGCGCCGCCGGCGGCGGGCACGTAGGTGAATTCGCTGCCGACCTGGGTGCCGCCGGTCACCGTGCCGGTGCGGGCTTTGCCGCCCGCGCCTTGCGAGTAGCCAGCTTCTTTTTTCGCTTCTTTGCCGCCTTTGGAGGCACGGGACGGCGCGTACCCGGGGTGGATTTTCACCGCCTGCGAGGCCTGGCCGGTGATCGGCGTCGCGTGGCCCTGGGAGTTGTTGCCGAGTTCGCCGCCCGCTTTGGTGCCGCCCGCCGGGCTGCTTTTCTGGGCGCCGGCGCCGCTCTGGCTGGCGCTCTGGCTGGATTCGTCGCCCTGCCCGTTCGGCGCCTGTTTTTTCGCCCCGCCGCCGCTCACTTCGGAGTTGCCTTTGCGGCCCTGGCCGTTGTGTTTTTTGCTTTTGACGTTGAAGCCGACGGTCGGGTGTTCGGCTTCGTTCTGGCCTTTGGTCGAGCCGCGTTTGCTTTTTTCGCCGCCGCTGGTGCCGCGTTTGCCGCCGCCGGCGCTTTTGTGGATGTTCGTTTTCCCCGATTTGCCGCCGGCGCCGTTGTTGCCGTTGCCTTTGCCGGCTTCGCCCGCTTTGGCTTTGCCGACCTTGCCCTGGGGGATCTGCCGGTAGCCCTCTTTCGCCGCTTCCGCCTTGATCTGACTCTGCGGGATCTTTTTGCCGTTGATCTTGTGCAGTTTTCCGGTCGGCGCCAGGTTCGGGCCGCCTTTTTTGTGGTCTTTGGAGTGTTTGACGTATTCGTTGTCGAGGCCGTTCGGGCCGCCCGCGCCGCCGCCGCCGTGCGGGCCGAGCGCCGAGGTCGGGCCGGAGGACGACGAGGAGCTCGTCGCCGCGCCGACCGCGATCACGATCGCCAGCAGCGCCACCGCGCCGACCGGCGCCCACCACTCGCGGCCGGCCTCGGCGGCGCTCGCCCGCCAGTCCTCGCGGCCCGCGCGCAGCAGCGCCGCGGCGTCGGCGACCGTACGCCGTTCGAGCGAGGACTCCTCGCCACCACGCGCCTCGATCTCGAGCGCCGTCGCCAGCCGGTCGTTCAGTCCCAACTTGTCGTCGAGCAGGCGCGCGAGGCCGAACGGCGACGGGCCGTGGGCGGCGAACCAGGACACAGATATAAGGAGCAAGACGAACGGCACCGCGACCACCACCCACTGCGGGAAGAGGCCGACCAGCGCCAGCGCCTCGAGCACCGCGGCGAGGGCGAGGGCGATCGCTCCCTGGCGGCGCAGCAGGGCGATCAGGCGCCGCCGGGTGACGACGCCGCGCCAGTGCCGCAGCTCGCTCCCGAGGTCAGCATCCGACACGCCGTCGGCGAGCGTCCCGGCACCCGCCAGGTCGACAACTTCGCGCGGGTCGGCCTCCGGCCATCGCCACATACAATCGACGGTACCAAGCGGGATCGGCGGCCGGAGACTCCGACTCAATAGGGTTGTAGAAACAATGAGACGCTTTACCGTCGTTCTAGGCCTCCTCGCCCTTTGTAGCGCCCTCCTCCTCGCCCCCGTCGCACTCGCCGGAAAGGCCAAGGAAGGCTGGGGCCCGACGTCCAGTTGGATCGGCCGCTACCACGTCAAGGTGCTGAAGGGCGGTGCCTCCGGCGTCCGCAGCGGCGAACTGACGATGTTCATCCAGGAAGAATTCCCCGGCTCCGAAGAACCGGCCGGGATCCTCAACCTGCGGACGAAGCACAACAACGACGTCGTCTACCTGAAGGAACTGCACTGGAGCGGCCAGGCGCGGACGGCGGTCGTCAAGGGCGGCTCCTTCCTCGGCCCGACGATCGGCAAGTTCGTCGGCAAGATGCGGAGCCCGGGCAAGCTCGTCGCCGGCGTCTCGACCAAGAGCCTCGGCTCGATGAAGCTTTCCTTCTCCCGCTTCTCGAAGAAGCCGACGCCGTAGATGAGCGGCGCGCGGAAGCTGAAGATCCTCCTGCTCGGCCTTGCGGTGCTCGCCGCGGCGGTCGTCCTCGCCGCCTGCGGCGGCGGCTCGTCGTCCTCGGGCTCGATCTCGACCAGCGCCGAATCCGAAGAAATCGAAGACTGGCCTCTGTTCGGGCGCGACCGCGACAACACGCGCTTCGCCACCCAGGACGAAGTCAACACCGAAAACGTCGATGAACTGGGCGAAGCCTGGAGCACCGGGCTCGGCCCCGACCAGTACCTGATGGAGTCGTTCCCGCTGGTGCTCGGCGAAAACGTCTACGTCACCACCTCGACCGACGAGGTGATGTCGATCAACGGCAAAACCGGCCACATCAACTGGACCTACACGCCGGAAGTCGACTTCTCGCAGTCGACCGGCGTCGGCGGTTACGGGATCACCGTCAACCGTGGGATCGCCGCCGAAAACGGCAAACTCTTCGTCCTCACCTTCGACAACAAGCTGCAGGCGATCAGCCAGAAGACCGGCGAGCGCCTCTGGTCCTCGGAGGTCGAAGACCCCGCGACCGGCGCCTACGAGTCGATGGCGCCGAGCACCTACGACGGCAAGGTCTACGTCGGCGTGTCCGGTTCGGAGGACGGGGTGCGCGGCAAGGTCTCCGCCTACGAAGCGAAGTCGGGCAAAAAACTCTGGACCTTCTACACGGTCCCCAAACAGGGCGAAAAGTGGGTCCCGAAGGGCGGCGGTGGCGGCACCATCTACATGCCGCCGACGATCGACCCGAAGACCAACACCGTCTACGTCGGCACCGGCAACCCGGCGCCGGTGATCGTCGGCGACAAACGCCCCGGCAAGGACCTCTACACCGACTCGATCCTCGCGCTCGACGCCAACACCGGCAAGCTGAAGTGGTTCCACCAAGAGGAGGCGCACGACCTCTGGGACTACGACGCGGAGAGCCCGATCACGCTCTTCAACGTCGAAATCGAAGGCGAAATGAAACGCGGCCTCGCCGAGGCGGGCAAGAACGGCCTGCTCTTCCTGCTCGACGCCGAAACCGGTGAAGACCTCTTCCCGCCGGTCGGCTTCGTCAAGCGCCATCACACGCCGCCGACCAAGAAGGGGACGCTCGAGTGCCCCGGCGCGCTCGGCGGCTCGCAGTACTCGCCGCTCGCCTACAGCCCGGAAACGCAGGCGGTCTACGTCTCCGGGGTCGAACTCTGCATGGTGCTGAAAGTCGAATACGAAAACCACAACGGCGAGAAAGAGTTCGCCGGCGACCGCGTGGTGCCGAAGGAAGAGGAAAAGACCGGCACGTTCACCGCGGTCACGGTCAACAACGGCAAGGTCCTCTGGAAGCACAAGATGCCGACCCCGATGGACGGCGGCGCCACCGCCAGCGCCGGCGGCCTCGTCTTCACCGGCGACCAGCAGGGCATCCTCTACGCCTTCGACGCGAAGACCGGCGACGACCTCTGGCAGGCCGACCTCAAACTCGCCTTCGGCACCGCCCCGATCATCTACTCGATCGACGGCACCCAATACGTCCTCGCCACCATCGGCGGCGCCGCCCTCACCGCTTCCGAAGAACTAGGCGAAATCGGCGCCCGTGTAGTGGCGTTCAAACTCGGCGGCAAAAAGCTCCCGCCGGGCCCCGAACTCAAGGGCTGAGCGCGCGGCTCGATTGGGCCGTGCCGTTTGGCGGCGTGGTTCCACGTGAGGGTTTCGCCGGGAAGGCGGGGAGTTCAGCACGATCTCCGCTCTTCCGTCACAGGTCCTCACGGCCGGTGTGGGCGTTCCGGACTTTGACCACACCATGGTGGGGTCAAACTGCCCTGCACGGATTTAGGGGGCTATAGGCCCCCAAATTCATGCAGCTCAATTGCGGCCGTTGAAGCTCTGTCACGTTCCAGGACTCTTAGGCACGAGATGCCCCCACTTCGCGGAAAAACGCGCAAGGGCCCCCGGCGCTCGTCACAAAGCCTCCTCCTCACTCTGCCAGCACTCCTGGCCTTCCCGGTGGCGGTCACAGCCTGCCCGGGCCGCCACCGGGAAGGCCGCGTCCCTTTCTCCTCCGGGCGCCAGCTTCCCCTTGCCCCAAATCACCCCGAAAACGTCAACCCAGCATGCGCTGACACCCGCCTGACCCTCGCGATCCCCGAGGGGAGGAGCCAGAGGACGCCGGCGATCGCGCCGGCGCTCGCGATCCACATGGTCGGGCGGAGGCCGATGGCGCCGGCGAGGATGCCGCCGGCCAGGGCGCCGACCGGGCGGACTCCCCAGTTGACGAAGATGTAGGCGCCGGCGACGCGGGCGCGGAGGGGGTCGGGGATCAGGGCGGTCTGGACGGAGCCGAGGCCGATGTCGAGGAGCATGATCCCGATGCCGGAGAGGAACTCGGCGACGGCGAGGAGCGCGGCGCCCGGCAGGGGCGTGCTCGGCGCGAGGGCGACGAGGACCAGCGGCGCGGGGCCGAGGACGAAGGAGACGACGACCGCCTTGCCGAGGCCTACCCGTCTGCTCAACGGCGCGGCGATGGCGGAGCCGAGGACGCTGCCGAGCGCGCCGACGCCGAGCGCCAGGCCGATCACGCCGGCGCCGAGCCCCAGTTCCTCGGTAGCGAACAGGACCAGCATCGCCCAGAAGGCCGAGTTGAAGAGGTTGAGCGTGGCGCAGGCGGCGAGCGTGGTGCGGAGCAGCCGGGTCCGGGCGATGAAGCGGATGCCCGCGCCGATCCCGCCCGGATCCTTCGCCGCCGGCGGCGGATCGATCGCCGGGGTGCGGCTGACGAAGAGCGCCGAGCCGAGGTAGGAGAGCGCGTCGACGACGATCGCGACCGGCGCGGTCAGCGCCGCGACGAGCAGGCCACCCGCGCTCTTGCCGCCGACGATCGAGACCGAGCGGCTGCCGACCAGGAACGAGTTGGCGACGACGTAGTCCTCGGGATCGACGAGCTCGGCGAAGACCGTCTGGTAGGCGACGTCGAAGACGACGGCGAGCGTGCCGACGCCAAAGGCGACCGCGTAGAGGAGCCCCATCGACAGGCCGCCGAGCGCGGCTGCGAGCGGGATCGAGAGCAGCAGCGCGGCGCGGCCGAGGTCGGCGGCGATCAGCAGCGAGCGGCCGCGGCGAGTTCCCGCCCAGGCGCCGACGTGGACCGCGAAGAGGAGATAGGGGACGAGCTCGGCGGCGCCGAGCAGCCCCATCTGCGCGGCGTCGGCGTGGAGCGTGAGGACGGCGAGCAGCGGGATCGCCAGCAACGAGACCTGATCGCCGAAGAGCGAGATCGTCTGCCCCGCCCAGAACCGCCGGAAGTGGAGGTTCTCGCGCAAGAGGGTCGGTAGCCGCGGCATCTCATTCCTCGTCCAGCGGGAAGCCGAGCTGGATGTAGGTGACCGGGCGGGCGCCCTCCGGCCGCGCGGCCGGATCCTCGTTGCGCTCGAGGTAGGGATCGAGCAGCGCCCGCGCCTTCTCGCCGATCTCGGCGAGCTCATCGGCGGTGAGGTAGACGGCGTGGTCGGCGACGACCGCCTTTTCGGCCCACTCGGTGCTTTCGCTTCCGCGACGGTCCAGCCATTCGATCGCCTGCTGGAAGTAGTGCTCGACGACGACGCGGGAGAGCATCGCCCCGGCTTCGGCGGTCGCCGGATCGGGGCCGCCCGCCGCCCATTCGGTCGATATCGCGGTGGCCCGCCAGGGGCGTTCGCGACCTTTGCCGCCGCCGGCTTCCTCGACCAACCCGTACTTGGCCAGCTGCCTCAGGTGGAACGAGCAGCTGGCGGCGCTCTCACCGATCTTCTCCCCCGCCTGCGTCGCCGTGAGCGGTCCGCTGCGCCGCAAGAGGCCGACGAGCTTCAGCCGGACCGGGTGTGCGTAAGCCCGCAGAGCACGAGGGTCGGTAAGTTCCACGCCTCGAAAGATAGCTTTCGAAAGGGAGCTTTTCAACTCTGGGTGACGAGAGGGCCGGGTGACCCCCGACGAACCTCCCCGCTGTTGTGAGAGAGGGGGTCACCCGGCTCTCTCGCGCCGCGCCTACGCTTCGTTCCAGCAGCGCGCCAAAGTGCGGCGCCAGTTGCTCCAGGCGATCTGCTCGATCTCGGCGTCGCTGAAGCCGTGGGTGGAGAACTCTTCGAGGAGGCGGGGCAGGCCGGTGACGTCCTTGAGCGCGTCGGGGACCTCGGTGCCGTCGAAGTCGGAGCCGAGGGCGACGTGCTCGACGCCAATCCGGTCGGCGATGTGGCGGGCGTGGCGGGGGATCAGGTCGAGCGGGGTGTCGGTCTGGTTCTTCCCGTCGGGACGCAGGAAGGCGGGTGCGAAGACGATGCCGACGAGGCCGCCGGTCGCCCCGACGGCGTCGATCTGGGCGTCGGTGAGGTTGCGCGAGTTGGGGCAGACCGCGTGGGCGCCGGCGTGGCTGACGACGAGCGGCGCGGCGCCGATCTCGGCGGCGTCCCAGAAGCCCGCTTCGTTCATGTGGGCGAGGTCGAAGACGATCCCCAGCTCGGCGCAGCGGCGGACCAGCTTCTTGCCCGCGTCGGTCAGGCCGGGGCCCATGTCGGGAGTCGCCGGGTACTTGAAGCGGACGCCGTTGCCGAAGGCGTTGGGGCGGCTCCAGACCGGGCCGACCGAGCGCAGGCCCGCCGCGTACCAGAGGTCGAGCGATTCGAGGTCGGCGTCGATCGGCTCGGCGCCCTCGAGGTGGAGGACCCCGACCGGCGGGCCACCCTCGGCAGCCGCGTCGATGTCGGCGATCGTCCGTCCGAGGCGCATCTCCCCCGCCCGCTCGAGCGCCAGAAGGCGCCCGGCGGCGGTCGTCGCGGCCGCCGACGCGAAAGCGTGGTCCAGTTCCGGCGCCGGCCCCGCGCCGCCCGGCCGGTTCGACAGCCGCGGCTTGTAGTCGGCCGTTTCCGGGTTGCGGATGAAGACCGCGAAGATGCCGCCGCGCATCCCCGCCTCGGCCATCCGCGGCAGGTCGAGCTGGCCGCCCTCCCGCCCGCTCGCGAAACGAGCGTGGTCCTCGCGGGTCAGCGAGTCGTTGTGGCCGTCGAAGACGATCGCCATCGACGGGAAACTATCGGCAGGGCGAAGCGTTTGGACTCGCCGCCGAGCATCATCGTCGCCAGGTGCTCTTCGCGGCCGAAGAACTTCGACGCCAGCGCCAGGCAGACGATCGAGAAGGCGACCAGCACGGCGATGTCGAGGCGGGCGTGGAACTCGGCCGGCGCGAGCACGTGGCGCTGGCTCGCGAGCAGCGTCTGGCGCATCAGGTCGACGCCGTAGGTGAGCGGGTTGAGGCGGACCAGCGGCTGCATCCAGCCGGGCAGCTGGCTCGCCGGGTAGAGCGCGCCGCTGAAGAAGAAGAGCGGGAAGATGACGAAGTTCATCGCCACCGCGAAGTCCTCGAGCTTGCGGATGCGGGCGGCCGCCAGCATGCCGAGCGACGACAGCGCCAGCGCGCAGAGCAGCGCCGAGCCGACGAACTCGAAGTAGTCCGTCCGGGTCACTTCGATCCCGTAGATCCAGGCGAGGACCGAGAAGACGATCGCGAAGGCGGTCCCCAGCAGGGTCGCGGCGAGCGTCTTGCCCCAGACGACGAGCCCGCGCGGGACCGGCGCGACGAGCAGCATCCGCATCGGCCCGAACTGGCGGTCGTGGACGCTGCCCAGCGCGCTCAGCAGGCAGCTGAAGAGGATGACCATGCCGATGATCCCCGGCAGCAGGTAGGTCTGGTAATCGCCGCCCGGGATCAGCGCTGAGAACCCGGTCCCCGCCGCGATCAGCCAGAGCAGCGGCCGGGCGACGGTGCTGGCGAGGCGGCCGCGCTGGCGCACCGCGCGCTTGAACTCGCGACCGACGATGCCGCTCAGCGGACCGGCCGGGGCGGGCAGGCGGAAGCGGCCGACGCCGACCTGTTTCGGCACCAGTTTCTTGCGCGTCTCGCCGCCGAGGAACATCGGCGCCAGGTGCTCCTCACGGCCGAACAGCTTGGCCGCGATCGAGATGCAGACGACCGAGGAGACGAGCAGGAAGAGGACGTCGAAGCGCGGTTCGAACTCGACGTGGCTGACGGCGCGGAATTCTTCGGCGAGCAGCGCGTGCCGCATCAGGTCGACGCCGTAGGTGAGCGGGTTGAGGCGGACGATCGGCTGCAGCCAGGCGGCGAGCTTTTCGGTCGGGTAGAGCGCGCCGCTGAGGAAGAACATCGGGAAGATGACGAAGTTCATCGCCACCGCGAAGTTCTCCAGCTTGCGGATCCGCGAGGCGACCAGCATCCCGAGGCTCGACAGCGCCAGCCCGGTCAGCAGCACCGCGCCGAGGAAGTTGAGCCAGTCGCCGAAACTGAAATTGACGCTGAAGACCCAGGCGAGCGGGGTGAGGACGATCGCGAAGAAGAGCCCCATCAGGGTCGCGGCGAGCGCCTTGCCGAGCACGATCAGCCCGCGCGGCACCGGCGAGATCATCAGCATCCGCATCGAGCCGAACTCGCGATCCTGGACCGAGCCGAGCGCGCTCAGCAGCGAGGAGAAGAGGATGACCATGCCGATGATCCCCGGCAGCAGATACTTGTGGTAGCTGAAGTTTCCGCCCGGGATCAGGGCCGAGAAGCCGGAGCCGATGATGATCAGCCAGATCAGCGGGCGGGCGAAGGTGCTGGCGAGGCGCGGTTTGCTGCGGAGGACGCGCTTGAACTCGCGGGCGACGATCGCGCCGAGGACGACCGTCCGGTTCATGGCCACGTTCACGCGGCCACCGTCCCCGGCGTCGTCGCCGCGACGAAGACGTCGTCGAGGGTCGGTTTGCGGACGCTGAGGCTCTCCAGCCGGTCACCGATCAGCGGCAGCAGCATCGGCAGGATCTCTTCGGCGGAGTCGACCGCGACGATCACCCCGGAGGAGGTGCGGCGCGGCTCCGAGCCGGTCCGCCTCGCGATGTCGGCGAGCAGCCGCGGATCGGGATCGCTCATCACCAGCTCGATCGACTCGCGCCCGCCGAGGTCGCGCTTCAGTTCGGTCGGCGTCCCCTGGGCGATCACCTGGCCGCGGTCGACGATCATCACCCTGTCGCAGGGCTCGGCCTCCTCGAGGTAGTGCGTGGTGAGGAAGAGCGTCATCCCTTCCTCCGACGCCAGCCGCTCGAGGAAGCCCCAGACACGACCGCGGTTGACCGGGTCGAGGCCGAGCGTCGGCTCGTCGAGGAACAGCACCGCGGGCCGGTGGAGGATGCCGCGGGCGAGGTCGACCTGGCGGCGCATGCCGCCGGAGAAGGTGCGGACCGAGTCGTGGCGGCGGTCGGTCAGTTCGAACAGCTCCAGCACCTCGGCGATCCGTTCCTTCAGCTCGGCGCGTCCGAGCCCGTAGAGCTTCCCCGCCAGCTGCAGGTTCTCTTCCGCCGACAGCTCACCGTCGAGCGTCGTCTCCTGGAAGACGAGGCCGATGTGCTTTCGCACCTCGAGCGGTTCGGCGACTACGTCGTGGCCGGCGATCTCGGCGCGCCCGCGGGTCGGCCCGACCAGCGTCGTCAGCATGTGGATCATCGTCGTCTTGCCCGCCCCGTTGGGGCCGAGGAAGCCGAAGAACTCGCCGTGGTTGACGGTGATGTCGACCGCCTCGACGGCCCGCAGCTTGCCGTAGTCCTTGCCCAGCCCGAACGCCTGGACGACGGGCTCGGGGACGACGGGCTCGGCGCTCACGATTTGATCAGGTCGCGGTACACGAACGGCAGGGGCTGCTCGGGCTCCGGCTCGTCGGCCTCACGGCGGGCACTGACGATCACGTCGTGGTGCGGGGAGAACTGGCAGACCGGGTCGGTCGCGGCGGCGTCGCCGGTCAGCGCCAGCGCCTGGCAGCGGCAGCCGCCGAAGTCCTCGTGCTGGCGATTGATCGGGCAGGTGCGGCAGGGCTCCTGCATCCAGGCGGTGCCGCGGAAGGCGTTGAAGCTCTCCGACTCGAACCAGATCTCGGCGAGCGATTTGTCGCGCACGTTCTCCAGCTTCAGGCCGGGGATCGAGGCCGCCGCCTGGCACGGCAGGACGTCGCCGTTCGGCTGCACGAGGACCGCGTCGTGCGCCCAGCCGCCCATGCACGGCTTCGGCACCTCCTCGTAGTAGTCGGGCAGCACCCAGAGGATTTCCAGGTTCGGCCCGAGCCGCTCGCGTTCGGCCATCACGATCTCCTCGCCGCGCTCGAGCTGCGCCCGGGTCGGCATCAGCGCGTCGCGGTTCACGGTCGCCCAGCCGTGGTACTGCGTGTTGGCGAGCTCGAGCCGGCGGGCGCCGAGCCGCTCGGCCATCTGGATGATCGAGCCGACCGCGTCGATGTTGCGGCGGTGGAGGACGCAGTTGATCGTCAGCGGGAAGTCGAGCTCCTTCGCCAGCGCCGCCGCCTTCACCTTGCGGTCGAAAGCGATCGTGCCGCCGATCTCGTCGGCGAGCGCCGGGTCGGAGTGCTGGAAGCTGATCTGGACGTGGTCGAGACCGGCCGCGTGGAGCGCTTCGACGCGGCGTTTCGGGAACGGCATCGCCGAGGTGACGAGGGTCGAGTAGAGCCCGTTCTCGGTCGAGGCCGTGACCAGCTCGACGATCTCTTTGCGCGCCATCGGCTCGCCGCCGGTCAGCGCCAGCTGCAGGACGCCGAGGTCGGCGGCTTCGCGGAAGACCCGCTGCCAGTCCTCGGCGGGCAGCTCGTCCTGGTATTTGCCGGCGCCGATGTCGGTCGGGTTCGAGCAGTAGGGACAGTGCAGCGGGCAGCGGTAGGTGAGCTCCGCGATCAGCAGCAGCGGGTTGGGAACGCCCGGCGGTGGCGCGATCAGCTCGGCTCCGGTGTCGGTCACCTCAGCCATCGGCGTCGACCACCAGCCCGCGCTCGCCGATCCCGCCGAGCAGTTCGGCGACGTCGTCCTTCACGTCGGCGCCTTCGTAGCGCTCGCTCAGCACCGCGGCGATGTCGTCGAGCGTGCGCTCGCCGTCGCAGAGCTCGAGCACCTCGATCGCGGTGTCGTTCAGCACCAGCGCGCCCTCGGGGAAGAGCAGCACGGTCTGGTCGCGGACTTTGTCGTGACGGAGGCGGACCCCGGTGGCCAGCGTCGGCCGCGTGAAGACGGGCGCCATCCGGATCAGCCCTCGGCCCCGGGGCGGGTGTCGCCGCGGTCGATCGCGTCGAGCTGCGCCCAGAGCAGGTCGGTCTTGAAGGAGAGGGCGGCGACCGCGCGCTCCTGGTCGGCGCGGGCGCGGCAACGCTCCAGCGTCACGTCGAGCGCGTACTGGGCGTCGCGCGGGGCCAGCGTCAGCCGCGAGCGGAAGTACTCGAGCCCGGCCGGGTCGATCCACGGATAGTGCTCTTCGAGCGCGGCGAGCCGGACTTTGATCGCCCCCGGGCCGAACAGCTCGGTGAGCGAGGAGGCGACGGCGAAGACCCACGGTTCCTGGCGGCAGAAGTTGACGTAGGCGTCGACCGAGTACCGGACCCCGGGCAGCACCAGCTCTTCGCTTCGGATCGTCTCGCGATCGACGCCGAGCGACTCGCCGAGGCGCAGCCAGGACTCGATCCCGCCGGAGGACTCGCCCTCGGCGCCGTCGTGGTCGATGATCCGGCTGATCCACTCGCGGCGGATCTCCACCTCGGGGCAGTTGGAGAGGATCGCGGCGTCCTTGATCGGGATCGAGCGCTGGTAGTAGTAGCGGTTCGCGACCCAGCGCCGGAGCTCCTCGCGGGAGAGCTCACCCGCGTTCATCCGGACGTGGAAGGGGTGCTGGTCGTGGTAGCGGGTCCCCTGCGCGCGCAGCGCGGCGACGAACTCGTCCTCGGTCCAGGGGGCAGCGTCGATGTCGGTGGTCAGCGTGTAGGCCATTTGAATAGGTCCGGGTCCGATGTGAGGGAGCTAGAGCTCCAGTTCCAATCCGTCATAGGAGATTACGAGGCCGCGACCCTCGACCTCAGAGCGCTCAGGCGAATCCTCGAGAAGGATCGGGTTCGTGTTGTTGATGTGGACGAGCGCGACCCGCGCGTCGAGCGCCGCCAGCGCGTCGAGCGTCCCCCCCTCGCCGGTCAACGGCGCGTGGCCCATCGCCCAGGAGTCGCGTTCGCCGAGGCCGAGCGCGACGAGGTCGTCGTGGCGGAAGAAGGTGCCGTCGGCGAGCACGACATCGCCCTCGGCGAGGCGGGCCGAGACGGTCTCGTCCAGCTCCTCGATCGCGGGCACGTAGACGAGCGTCCCGCCACCGGCCGCGTCGCGGACGGTGAGGCCGATCGCCGAGGGCCCGGGCGCGTCCCCCATATATAGGGGCGCGTCGCCGCCGGTCGGGAAGGTCTCGACCGCGAGCGAGGAGCCCTCGAGCGGCGTCGCCTCGCCGGGACGAAGCTCGTGCCAGTCGAAGCCGGAGTAGTGCTCGAGCATCGTCAGCAAGGGATATTGCGCGCTCAGGGCGTCGCGGACCGAGGCGGTCGAGTAGACCCGGAGCGGCGCGCTCGACTCCCGCAGGAGGAGCAGGCCGGCGGTGTGATCGATCTCGCCGTCGGTGAGGACGACGCCCGCGATCGGGTTCGAGCGCATCCCGGAGGAGCGGTCGGTCGGCAGCTCGGCGAGCTGGCCCAGCAGGTCGGGCGACGCGTTGACCAGGTACCAGGGCTCATCGCCGGAGCGGATGACGATCGAGGACTGGCTGCGCGGCGTGGCGCGGCCTTCGCGGGCGCCCGCGCAGACGGGGCAGTTGCAGTTCCACTGCGGAAATCCGCCACCTGCGGCGGATCCGATGATCCTGACGTGCATCGAGGGGCCGCTCAGTTCACATGAGGACGACGGGGAGAGATCTCATCCCCGCGTCCGCACGTGAAATTCCGAGAAACCTTCTTACCGGGTGTACCGGTAAGCGGTGACCTCGGAAGCGAGCTCAAGCGTCTTGAACGACGGCTTAGTCCACTTCATTTACGGCCTCCTCATCGATGGGATACTGCTTCGTTAAGAAGCATAAACGAAACCCCTAAACTCGATTCAGTTTAATGGAACTTCGACGGGCCACATCCAGTATCTCGGGCCGGCGCCGACGTCCTTGGCTTAAGTTCCTCGGCTGGGCGGTGGTCGCCGCGCTGAGCTGTTTCATCATCGCCGTCGCCGCCGGGCTGGTCCAGGACAAGATCCACCATCCGCGCGTCTGGCCGGGCAAAGGGCCGGAACCCGAACGGCTGCGCAACGGCTGGGGCGAACCGGCGGGCTTCGTCGGCCAGTACCACGTCCGCTTCCTCAAGACGGTCGGCGCCAACCGCTCCAGCGGCTACGCCGAATACGCCGGCGAGCGCTTCAAAGAAGGCCACCTGACGATGTTCATGCGGGAAGTTTACGAACACAAACCTCTCGTCCCGGGCGGCGTGCTGGTCCTCAACGGGCCGGTCCACAACCTCGTCCTCTACCTCGCCGAACTCTCCTCCAACGGCGGCCGCGTCTTCTACGCGACGGTCAAGGGAGGCACCTACGAAGGCCCGGCGATCGGCTCCTTCGGGGGCGTCAAGCGCGGCAATCGCATCTACGGCGGGTTGGTTCTGCAGGGCCTCGCGAACGTCGAAGCCAACTTCATCCGCTACTCGAAAAACCCGGCTCCGCCGACCAACTCCACGCTCACGGAAGAATAGGATCAGCCCTCGTGCCTTTGCGTCTCAAAGTGCTGTTGATCGGCCTTGCCGTCCTCGCAGCCGCCGTCGCCCTCTCCGCCTGCGGTTCCGGCGGCGACAGCACCGAAGCCTACGTCGCCAAGCCGCCGAAGATCTCGGACTGGCCGCTGTTCGGGCGCGACCGCGACAACACGCGCTTCGCCACCCAGGACGAAATCGACACCGGCAACGTCGATGACCTCGGCGAAGCCTGGAGCACCGACCTCGGGCCCGACCAGTTCCTGATGGAGAGCTTCCCGCTGGTCGTCGGCGAAGACGTCTTCGTCACCACCTCGACCGACGAGATCATGTCGATCGACGGCAAAACCGGCCACATCAACTGGACCTACACGCCGGAAGTCGACTTCTCGCAGTCGACCGGGGTCGGCGGCTACGGCGTCTCGGTCAACCGCGGCGTCGCCGCCGAAAACGGCAAACTCTTCCTCCTCACCTTCGACGACAAACTGCAGGCGGTCTCGCAGAAGACCGGCGAGAAATTGTGGACCTCGACCGTCGCCGACGCCTCGACCGGCGCCTACGAGTCGATGGCCCCGACCGCCTACGACGGCAAGGTCTACGTCGGCGACTCCGGCTCTGAGGACGGCGTCCGCGGCTTCGTCGCCGCCTACGACCAGAAGACCGGCAAAAAGCTCTGGCAGTTCTACACCGTGCCCAAGGCGGGGACGAAGTGGGTGCCGAAGGGCGGCGGTGGCGGCACGATCTACATGCCGCCGACGATCGACCCGAAAAGCGGGATCCTCTACGTCGGCACCGGCAACCCGGCGCCGGTGATCGTCGGCGCCAAACGCCCCGGCAAGAACCTCTACACCGACTCGCTGCTGGCCCTCGACGCGAACAGCGGCGAACTGCTCTGGTACCACCAGGAGCAGGCGCACGACCTCTGGGACTACGACGCCGAGAGCCCGGTCCTCCTCTTCAACGCCGAAATTGAAGGGCACCGCCGGCGCGGCGTCGCCGAGGCGGGCAAGAACGGGCTCCTCTTCCTGCTCGACGCGAAGACCGGCAAGAACCTCTTCCCCTCGGTCCCGTTCGTGAAGCGCGACCACAAGCCGCCGACGCGGAAGGGGACGCTCGAGTGCCCCGGCGCGGTCGGTGGATCGCAGTACTCGCCGCTCGCCTACAGCCCCGAAACGCAGGCGGTCTACGTCTCCGGGGTCAACATCTGCATGATCCTCAAGGTCGATATCGAAACGACGTCGAACGGCGAGAAAGAGTTCGGCGGCGACCGGATCATCCCCGAAAACGAGCCGAAGACCGGCACCTTCACCGCGGTCGAAACGACCACCGGCGAAGTGCTGTGGAAGAAAAACATGCCGACGCCGATGGACGGCGGCGCGACGGCGACCGCCGGCGGCCTCGTCTTCACCGGCGACCAGAAGGGCATCCTCTACGCCTTTAACGCCGAGAACGGCGACGACCTCTGGCAGGGGAACATGAAACTCGCCTTCGGCACGGCGCCGGTCGTCTACGAAATCGACGGCACCGAGTACGTGCTGGTGACGGTCGGCGGCGCGGCGCTTACCGCCTCCGAAGAACTCGGCGAAATCGGCGCCCGGGTCGTGGCGCTGAAGCTGGGCGGCAAGAAGCTGCCGCCCGGGCCCGAACTCAAAGGCTGACCCGGCCTAGAGGCTGACGAGCTGGGCGTCGCGGGCGGCGCCGAAGAGGAGGTCGAGCGGCGCGATGTCGGTCGGCGCCCGCACGTAGTTGACGCCATTGTCGGCGCAGTGGTCGCGGAGGGCCGCGGAGGCGGTGGCGACGCGCTCTTCGTAGGTGGCGCGGATCCGCGGGGTGACCTCGACGACGATCGTCTCGCCCGTCTCGCGATCCTCGAGCTCGAAGGAGCCTTCGAGCGCCGCCATCGCCGCCTCCGATTCGACCAGGTGGACGAGAGCGGCGCCGCGGGCCGAGCCCGACAGCTCGGAGACCGCTTCGCCCAGCGCCGCCGGCTCGGCGAGGCCGTCGGTGAGGAGCACCGCGAGGTCGGCGGGCTCGGCGCCGCGGCGGTAGTCGCGCAGGCTGGCGGCGAGGTCGGTGCGGGTGCCGCGGGGCAGCTCGGAGACCTCTTCGATCAGCTCGGTGATCAGGTGCGGCGCGGCGAGGCGAGCGCCGGTGTAGGAGCTGCCGTCGGCGAGCATGTGGACCTCGACGATGTCGGAGCCGAGCAGGGCGACGGTGCCGAGCATCGCGCCGAGCTCCTGCGCGTAGCGGAAGCGCGAGGGGGTGCCGTCGTCCATCGAGCGACTGCCGTCGAGCAGCAGCGCGAGGTCGACGTGGCCCTCGGCCGGCGCCGCTTTGACGACGATCTCGCGGAGGCGCGCGTAGACGTTCCAGTCGATCGAGCGGAGGTCGTCGCCGGGGGTGTAGCGGCGGTAGTCGACGAATTCGAGGCCGCGGGTGCGCTGGGCGCCGGAGCGCGAGCCGCCGAAGCCGGAGACGATCGCGTCGACCGCGGTGAGCGAGAGCGTTTCGAGCTGGCGCAGCGCGACGGCGTCGATCAACGACGCGCCCGGGGCCGACGCGCCGGGCCCAGCCTGCGGCGTCGCCGCTACGACGCCTCCCGCGGCAGCGCCTCGATCGCCTCTTTGACGATCTCGTCGGGGGAGATCGCCTGGCGCTCGGCGTCGATCGTCAGCACGAGGCGGTGGCGCAGGGCGGGCAGGGCGATCGCCCCGATGTCGTCGATCGAGAGGTTGTGGCGGCCTTCGATCAGCGCCGCGACGCGGCCGGCGAGGGCGAGCGCCTGGGCGCCGCGCGGGCTCGGGCCGATGCGGACGAAGCGTTTGACCCGGTCGGTCGCGGTCGGCGACTCCGGGTGTAGCGAGACGACCAGCCGACTGGCGTAGTCGATCACGTGGGCGGCGGCGGGGACCGAGCGGACCAGCGCGTTCATCCGCAGCACGGTGTCGGCGTCGGCGACCGGCTCGGCGTCGGCCTCGGCGGCCTCGTGACCGCTTGCGGTAGTCATCTCGACCATCTGGTTCAGCTCGGCGACCGGCGGGAAGTCGAATTTCAGCTTCAGGAAGAACCGGTCGAGCTCGGCCTCGGGCAGCGGGTAGGTCCCGTACATCTCGACCGGGTTCTGGGTCGCGATGACGAAGAACGGCGCGGGCAGCGGCCGGGTCTGGTTGGCGATCGTGACGTTGTGCTCCTGCATCGCCTCGAGCAGGGCGCTCTGGGTGCGCGGAGCGGCGCGGTTGATCTCGTCGGCGATCACCACGTTGGCGAAGATCGGCCCGGGTTCGAAGCGCAGGCGCGTCTCTTCGGTCTCCGCCCCCTGGACGAGGACGGTGGTGCCGGTGATGTCGGCGGGCATCAGGTCGGGCGTGAACTGGATCCGTTTCGGCGCCAGTTCGAGAGCGCCGGAGAGGGCGCGGGCGAGGGTCGTCTTGCCGAGCCCTGGCACCCCCTCGAGCAGCGCGTGCCCGCCCGCGATCAGGCAGATCAACGCGCCGCGCACGGCCTCGGTCTGGCCGACCACGATGCGGCCGACGGCGGTCTCGATCTCTGTGGCGACTCGCTGAAACTCCTCAGGCGAGAGCGGCTCGAGCTCCCCGGGAGTGGCGATCGCGGCGGTATCCGCAGTCATCAGGTGGTGACTTTAGTGAACTGGCTTCGGCTGATTGAACGACGTTACCCAGGGAGCTGGAAGACGAAAAGCCGTGCGGGTCGGTCCGGGGCCGTTCCGTGGGCTTCGACCAGCGCTCCGCCGGCGGCGATCGCGATGTACTGGACGCCGTCTATTTCATAGGAAATCGGGGCCGAGCCGACGCGGCGTTTCAGGTCGTGTTTCCAGACGATCTTGCCGTCGCTCTGGTCGAGCGCGTAGAGGAATCCGTCGTCGTCGCCGACCAGGACGAGGCCGCCCGCGGTGGCGAGGGTGCCGCCGTTGCTCGGGCGCGGCAGCTTCGTCCGCCACTTGACGTCGCCGCTGGCCGGGTCGAGCGCGGCGATCACGCCGGTCGCCGGGCCGACCTGTTCGGCGGTGCCCTCGAGGTCGTCCTCCCCCGGCGCGTGTTCTTCGATGTGCACCTGGGTCGCGACTTTGTAGCGCATGCAGAAGTTGTTGCCGGCGACGAAGAGCGAGGCGCTGTCGGGGTTGAAGGAGGCGGGGCCGTACTCGAGGCCGCCGTAGATCCCCGGGCAGACGACGGTCCCCTTCACGGTCGGCACCCGGTGCGGGCGCGAGTACCTGGTCAGATAAGGAGAGCGGGCGAGCAGCTTGCCGGTGCCGGCGTCGAGGGTCGAGTAGTAGCCCGACTTGCTGGCGGCGCCGATGACGGTCTTGGTAACCGGGTACTGGCCGCCACCGGTCCCGGTGACCGAGCCGTCTTCCATCCGCATGATCGTCGGCGCCTGGACGGTGTCGTAGTCCCAGGAGTCGTTGCAGACCTCGGTGTGGGTCCATTCGATCTTGCCGGTCTTGGCGTCGACGGCGACGGTGGCGTCGGCGAACGGGTTGCACCCGGGGCGCTGCTGGTTGGTGAAGCCCGGCGTCGGGTTGCCGGTCGAGAAGTAGGCGAGCCCGCTCTTCGGGTCGACGACCGGCGGCATCCAGACGTCGCCGCCGCCGTGGGTGCCGCGGGCGCGGTTCCAGCCCTTGCCGGGGGGCGGGACGACGTAGGTGCGCCAGAGCCGCTTGCCGGTCTTCGCGTCGTAGCCGGCGACGAAGCCGCGCAGTCCGGCGTCGCCCGCCGGGCCGCCGAGGATCAGCTCGCCCTTCCAGTAGGTGGCGGGCGAGTTCAGCGTGTTGCCCTCGGCCGGGTCGACGACCTGCGTCTGCCAGATCTTCTTGCCGCTGTGCGCGTCGAGCGCGATCAGCTTGTCGTCGGCGGTGGTCAGGTAGATGCGGCCGGCGCCGTAGGTGACACCGCGGCTGACCGGCTCGGAGGTCTCCAGCTGCGGCCCGGCGAGGAAGTTGATCTGCGGCGTGTAGGTCCAGCGGACTTTGCCGGTGGCGCCGTCGACGGCGAAGACCTCGTCGGTGCCGGTGTCGTAGAACATCGTCCGGCCGACGACGATCGGGAAGGTCTCCCAGGCGAACTGGCCGGCGCCCTCGGGCCTGCTCCAGGCGAGCTGCAGCTTGGCGACGTTGCCGGTGTCGATCTGGTCGAGGTCGGCGAAGTGCGTGTTATCGGCCGTGTTTCCCCAGTGCGGCCAGTCGACGTCCCCGCCCGAGGGTCCCGCTTCGGTCGTCGAGCCCCCCTTGCCACAGCCGGCCAGGAGGAGCATCATCAGACCTAGAGCGAACAGGGAACGCAAAGCCCGACGGAGAATAGTTAGGAAGCCACCTACGCCCGGAGGAATCATGCGCCGTAAGACCGAGTCCCCGAAGTTCCTGCTCCTGCTTGTGATCGTCGCGGCGCTGGTCGGCGCTCTTGTCGTCGCCGGCTGCGGTGGTGGCAGTTCGAGCTCCTCCGAAGCGCCGACGACCGAAGAAGCGGTCGAAACGGGCGGCGCGGGCGAAGAAGAAGCGGAAGCCGAAGAACCGGCCGAAGAAGAAGAAGCGGAAACGGGCGGGGCCGAAGCTGAAGAACCGGCCGAAGAAGAAGCGGAAACGGGCGGCGCGGAAGCCGGCGGCGAATCGGCCGCGGTCGCGGCGGGCAAGACGGTCTTCACCACCAACTGCGGCTCCTGTCACACGCTCAAAGAGGCCGGGACCAGCGGCGAAGTCGGCCCGAACCTCGACGAACTCGAACCCGACCTGGCGACGGTCGAAAAGCAGGTCGAAAACGGCGGCGGCGGCATGCCCCCGTTCAAAGGCACGCTCTCCCCCGAAGAAATCACCGACGTCGCGACCTTCGTCTCGACGGTCGCCGGGACCGAATAGCGAGTTCCCGGGCGGCGCGCCGGCGCTCGCCGGCGCGTCTGGGTTAGAGCACGCGGACCGGGTCGCCCGCCAGGTAGGCGAGCACGTCCTCGACCGCGTCGTCGAAGAACACCGTGTAGGTGTCCTCGGTGACGTAGCCGAGGTGCGGGGTGATGATCGTGCGCGGGGCGCTGCGCAGCGCGTGGTCGGCGGGCAGCGGCTCGGTGTCGTAGACGTCGATCCCCGCGCCCGCGATCGTCCCCGCGTCGAGCGCGTCGAGCAGCGCGTTGGTGTCGACGATCGGGCCGCGTGAGGTGTTGACCAGGAAGGCGCTCGATTTCATCAGCGCCAGGTCGCCGGCGCCGATCAGTCCGCGGCTGCGGTCGCTCAGTTTGTAGTGGACCGAGACGAAGTCGGAGCGCTCGAAGAGCTCGTCCTTGGTGACCGGCTCGGCGCCCGCGGCGCGCGCCGCCTCGGGGTCGAGGTTGGTCGACCAGGCGACGACGTCCATGTTGAAGGCCTTGGCGACGGGGACCATCTGCTTGCCGAGGTTGCCGAGGCCGACGAGTCCGAGCGTGGTGCCGGCGAGGTCGGTCCCGATCGTCGTCTGCCAGCCGCCCTGGCGCATGTTCGCGTCCTCGGCGGGGATCTTGCGGGCGAGGCCGAGGATCAGCGCCCAGGCGAGCTCCATCGTGGCGGGGCCGTGGCCGCCGGTGCCGCAGACGACGACGCCGTTTCGCTGGGCGGCGGGGATGTCGATCGCGGCGTTGCCCATTCCGGTGGTGATCAGCAGCTTGAGGTCGGGGAGGCGGTCGAGCGTCGAGGCCGGGAACTGCGTGCGCTCCCGCATCGCGAGGACGATCTCGGCGCCGGCGAGGGCCTCGACGAGCTCGTCGGGGTCGGCGATGTGCCGGCAGAGCGCGACCTTCTCCCACTCGTCGGGAACGCGGTCCCAACCGCCGTAGTCGAGGGCGATGCCCTGGTAGTCGTCGAGCAGGACGATCCGCTTCACCCCGCGAGCTTTTCACACCGCTATGTTGGCCCGCGTGGCGCGCCGATCCGTACCCGTCCTGGTAGTCGCTCTGGCCCTCTTCGCGGCGCTCGCGCCCGCCGGAGCTTCCGCCTTCGCCGGCCTCGCTCCCGCGCTCCGCGAGCTCGCCGCCCGGCCGACCCCCACCGACCGCGTCGCCGGGCCCCTCGCCGGCAAGGTCGTCGGCATCGACCCGGGCCACAACGGCGGCAACTTCTCCGACCCGAGCTTCATCAACGCACCGGTCTGGAACGGGCGCGAAGAGGAGGCCTGCGACACGACCGGGACCGAGACCGACGGCGGCTACACCGAGGCCCTCTTCAACTTCCGCGTGGCGAGCTACCTGCGCCGGGACCTGATCGCCGAGGGCGCCAAGGTCGTGATGACGCGCCGCACGAACAATGGCGTCGGCCCCTGCATCACCCGCCGGGCGCAAATCCTGAACAAAGCGCGCGCCGACGTCGCGATCGACATCCACGCCGACGGTGGCCCCGCCGAAGGCCGCGGCGTCGCGATCCTCACCCCGGTCGCCGACGGTCCCAACGACCACGTGATCGCCTCCTCGAAGCGCTTCGGCCGCATCCTCCTCAAACGCTTCACCCTCCTGACCGGGATCCCGATCTCCAACTACGACGGCAGCGGCGGCTTCGCCCCCCGCGACAACCTCGCCGGCCTGAACCTCACCACCGTCCCCAAGGTTCTGATCGAGTGCGTGAACATGCGCAACGCGACCGACGCGTCCCGCCTGGTCAAGCCCTCCTTCCAACGCCTCGCGGCGAAGTCGATGGCCGAGGCGATCACCGGCTTCCTCGCCTCCCGCTGATGGCGCTTCGGCGTCCCGCCCGACCTCCCTCTCAAGTCGCGCCACGTGCGTGCCGACATTGGTACTCGGAAGATATGCGCGGTTCTTGCCGTTTAGTGCACACGAGAGGACCGGACGAGGGGAGAGCCTTCTATGCGTGCCGAAAATTCACCGACCTGGCTGCGACGGGTGAGCCATTGGAGCCCGACCGAGCGCCCGAGCCCGTGCGACCTGAGCGAGGTCGGGAAGGTTCAGGGCTTCCCGTGGTTCGAGCTGGTCTGCGGCGCCGGTGAGACCGCCGAGGTGCTTGCCGCGCTGCGTCCCCATTGCCCGGGGTTGACCGCGCCGATGCTCGAAGACCTGCTGACCCCGGACGACCTTCCCGACGGCAAGCCCTACGCCGACGGTTCGATTCAACTCGCCTCGACCTTCAGCGTCGCCACCGAGCGCGACGAGACGCCGGGCGAACGCGGCACCGCGCAAGGGGTCGGTCGGATGATCTTCCAACCGGTCGAGATCGTCACCGGTGACGAATGGCTGCTGAGTTGCTGGCACCCGACCAGGATCTTCGAAGGCTCCGAAAAGGTCGCCGAAGGGCCGGCGGGCTGCGCCAATGCAGTGTTCCGGGGAGTGGCGGAGTGCTGGCACCGGGAACCTTCCGGGACCCCCGCCGACCTCGGGATCGCGGTGATGCACGAGCTCGCCCTCACCTACGTCCCGACCCAGCGCGAGCTGATGCTGTGGCTGGAGGACTGGGAGCTGAGCCTCTACCAGGACGGCACGAAGGCCGACGAAGCCGAGCTGACCGCGCTCTGGGGACTGATGGCGATGATGCGCAAATGGCTGACCCCCTTGAATCGTCCCGGGCTTCGCAAAGACGTGACCAAGGCGTGGCTGCCGGCGACCGACCACGCGGCGGTGATCGAGGTCGATGAGCGGGTCGACCGGGCCCTCGAGGGGCTCGCCAAGTTGAGCGAGACGCTGCGCCAGGCCTTCGGACTTCTGCACGTCGAGCAGACCGAGGAGCAACGGCAGCGTGAGGAGAAGTCGGCGCGAAGGCTGGAGACGCTCGCCGCGGTGTTCCTGGTTCCAACCCTGGTCGTCGGCTTCTACGGCGCCAACACCTGGCTGCCGGGCGACGGGCGCCACTGGGGATTCTTTGTGATGGTGGGCGCGTTGCTGGTGTTCAGCGGCGCCACTTTGCTGGCACTCCGGTCGACGCGCGGCGGCGGTCGATCCCAGGAGGCGTCGCCGATCCGGCTCGACGCTGGCCCGCCCGCCGCCCAGGCGACGCTCCGCCGGTAACCGTTTCTTCGCGGGCCGGGCACCTGCAGCCCCTATGCTGCTGCGCTTCGTCTCTCACCTTCGATCGGAGCCCCATGTCCCAGACCAATGCCTACGGCGCCCCCGCCGCTGACCAGCCCCTCATCTCCCTCGCGATCGAGCGGCGCGAGCCGGGGCCTCGTGACGTCTCGATCGAGATCCTCTACTGCGGCGTCTGCCACTCCGACCTGCACACCGCGCGCGGTGAGTGGGGGCAGACCCAGTGGCCGATCGTGCCCGGGCACGAGATCGTCGGGCGGGTCAGCGCCGTCGGCGCCGAGGTCGAGGGCTTCGCGGTCGGCGACCTGGCCGGCGTCGGCTGCATGGTCGACTCGTGCCGGGAGTGCGCGTCCTGCGTCGAGGGCCTCGAGCAGTACTGCGAGGCGGGGAACGTCCAGACCTACGGCGGCCTCGAGAAAGAGACCGGGCGGATGACCCACGGCGGCTACTCGAGCGCGATCGTGGTCGACCAGGACTTCGTCCTCCATATCTCCGGCGACGTCGACCTGGCGGCGACCGCGCCGCTGCTCTGCGCCGGCATCACCACCTACTCGCCGTTGCGCAAATGGGGCGCAGGCCCCGGCTCGACCGTCGGCGTGGTCGGCCTCGGCGGGCTCGGCCACATGGCGGTGAAGATCGCCAAGGCGATGGGCGCCGAGGTGACGCTGTTCACCACCTCGCCCGGCAAGGCCGATGACGGTCGGGCCCTCGGTGCCGACCACGTCGTCATCTCGACCGACCCGGAGGCGATGGCGGCGGCCCGCGGCTCGCTC
>DAIQOT010000098.1:0-12737 GCA_036787695.1 Solirubrobacterales bacterium
TGCAACCTCGCCGCTCCGATCTGAAGCGTCTCGCCCATGACCGAGAGGAGCCGTTCGAGCGAGTCGACCGAAGGCGAAACTTCGCCCCGCTCGACCCGTGAGATCCAAGCCTGGCCCGCGCCAGAGCGGAGCGCGAGGCTGCGTTGCGAAAGGCCGTGTCGGCTGCGTGCTTCCCGGATCAGGTCACCGCTGGTCATCCAGCCATGATATCTGATCAGGCATCACGGCCGTCGCGATCGGCGTGCGGGGCGATCGCGCCCGCCGGAGCGCCCTGCTCCTACTGGATCTCGATCAGGGAGTTGTCGCCGACCAGCAGGCGGAGCGTCTTGGGGAGGGCGGCGCCGCGGGTGAGGCGGACGTTGCGGCCGAGCAGGCTGGCCTCCATCCGGGTGCCGAGGTCCTCGACCGTGGAGTTGGCGAGGACGATCGAGTGCTCGACCTCGCAGCGGCGGACCGCGACCGCGTCGCCGATCGAGGTGTAGGGGCCGATGTAGGCGTCTTCGACGATCGCGCCGGGGCCGATCACGGCGGGGCCGCGGACGATCGAGCGGATCACCTTGGCGCCGGGGGAGATGACGACGCGGCCTTCGACCCGCGACTCGTCGTCGACCTCGCCCTCGTTCGATTCCTCGATCTCCTCCAGCACCAGCCGGTTGGCCTCGAGCATGTCGGCGAGCTGGCCGGTGTCCTTCCACCAGCCGCGCACCACCTCCGACTGCACCCGGCACCCGTCGTCGATCAGCGTCTGGATCGCCTCGGTGATCTCGAGCTCACCGCGCCAGGAGGGCTCCAGCCGGCGGGCGGCGTCGAAGATCAGCTGGCTGAAGAGGTAGACGCCGACCAGCGCCAGGTTCGACGGCGGGTCTTTCGGCTTCTCGATCAGGCGCTTGATGCCGCCGTCGCCGTCGAGCTCCGCCACGCCGTAGGACTGCGGGTCGTCGACCGGGGTCAGCAGGATCAGGGCGTCGGGGTCGTCCTTCTCGAAGGTCGCGACCATCGCGCGGATGCCGTCGCGCAGGAGGTTGTCGCCGAGGTACATGACGAACGAGGAGCCGCCGATGAACTCCTCCGCGGTGAGCACCGCGTGGGCCAGCCCGGCCGGCTTGTCCTGGACGATGTAGGTGATCCGGGCGCCGAACTGCGAACCGTCGCCGGCGGCCTCTTTGATCTCCCCCCCGGTCTCGGGCGCAATGATGATCCCGATCTCGGTGACCCCCGCGTCGACCAGCGCCTCGATGCCGTAGAAGAGCACGGGCTTGTTCGCCACCGGGACCAATTGCTTGGCCGAGGTGTGGGTGATCGGACGCAGGCGAGTGCCGGCGCCGCCGGAGAGGATCAGTCCTTTCAGGGGCTCCATCTGGTCGCTGGAACCCTACTTGGCCGTGATCGGAGCGGTGGAATCGGTCACCCACGGCTGGAGCCAGGCGATCGCGATGAAGCAGGCGAGAGCGACCGCCCCGGCGAGGGCGGCGAAAGCGGAGTAGGTCGTTTCTGGGGGCGGTGAGAGTGACGGCACATAGAGCACAAGGACGAGGATCGCGTTGACCGCCACCAAGGCGAGGGCGAAACGCCAGTCGACGGCGTAGGCCGCGGCGACGCAGATGGCGATGCACAGCATCGGCACCGCCAGGGAACCCTGGTGGATGACCGATTCCGAAATTTCGTTGCCGAACATGACCAGCGCCCAGAAGGCGATGATCGCCAGCGTCAACAGCCCGAAGCGGCTGACGAAGCGCCATTCCGGCCCGCGCCCTCCGCCGCGGTCGACAGCCGCCCGGATCGCCATCGCCAGCGGTCCAAGGAGGAGGAGGCCCAAGAACGGGAACAGCCCGAAGTAGCGCAGGAAGCGCAGCTCTTCGATCGTGTGGGCCACCCGGCCGGGTTTTTCGTGGCCCCGGACGTTTTCCAGAAGAACCCGGATCTCACTGATGCCGAGGATCGACTGGACGTTGGACCACTTGTTGGAGATCGTCCCGCCCACTCCTTCTTCGCGGTAGCCGTCGGCGATCGTCGCCAGGGTCCCCTTTTCGGTGATTTCGTCGTTGCCGCCGAGCTGCCACTTCTCCAACCGATTGCCGGGCGGGTCCTTGTAGTGCGTGTAGGCGACCCAGGGTGCGTACAGGATGAGTGCGGCCACGACCGCGGCGGCGAGCCAGCGCCAGCTCGGCCGCGCTCGCCAGAAGGCGAAGACCAGGAGCGGGACGACGAAGAAGACGCTCGAGCCGTGACTCAACATCGCCAGCGTGATGAGCACCGCGAAGAGGACGCCGACCCGAGGATCGCGGACCCAGTCCTTCCACTCGGGCATGTAGGCCATCCCCGCCGCCGTCAGCAGGAACCCAGCGGTGATCAACTTGGGCCAGACGAAGAAGCCGTGGATGATCGCCACGTCGCTGACCATCGCCCCGATCAGGATCAGTGAGCGGAGACGGCGGCCGAGGTTCGTCGCCTGGAGGAGTGCCCACATCCCGAAGACCCAGAACATCTGCAGGGCGACCCCGAGCATCGTGTAGTGGTTCCCCGGCTCGTCCCAACCGAACGGGCGCACCGCGAGCACGTAACCCGTCTGCAGCGGCGGGCGGTCGCTCGAGAGCCAGTCGCCGAACGGGGGCGCGACGCCGTGATGTCCGTGTTCGTAGAAGTAGGTCGCGAAGACGGCCGGGAGCGCGTTGTCGTTGGGCATCGCACCGAACCGACGCCCGGCGGTTTCCAACGGCAGGCCGTTGGTGCTGTGGAGGAAGCCGAGGTAGGAGATGAAGAAGCTGGCGAGGATCCAGAGCGCGAAGGGGGTCGCCAGCGGGCGCAGAGGCGCGCGGGCGTCGGAGTTGCGGGCGAGCGCCGCGATCAGCGCGGAGGAGCCGAAGACGACGAGGAAAGCGAACGTCTTGCCGACGCTGGGCGAGAGGAAGTACGCCCCGAGCATGAGCATCGCGATGACGCCGGAGGTGGCGAGGGCGACGCCGATCAGCAGCACCGTCGATCGCAGCCCGCGCCAGGCGGCGAACATCGTCGCGGCGACAAGCGGCAGTCCGAGCAGCACAAGCTCCATCAGCTGGAGCAGGCCTACTTCGAGGCTGAAGCTCATCGGGCGAGCCGCGCCGCGATCGGCATGCGGAAGTTCGAATCGCCCGGTTCCCTGCGCATCGACGGGCAACCCTACCCGGGGTCGGAGTCGCTGTCTGATGCCGCCGGCGACCGGGTACCCTCGTTCGGTGCCCAGCCCCCCTGATGGATCGACCGGTGCCGCGCCGACCCCGCGTGAGGTCGAGCTCGAAGCAGAGCTGCGCGAGGCGCGGGGCCACGTAGCCCGGCTCGAGCGCGAGCTGGAGACCACCAGCCGGGAGCTGGAGCGGGTGAAGCGGTCGAGCAGCTGGCGGGTGACGGAGCCGCTCCGGGCCGCGAAAGCGAAACTCGGCGCCCGACGCTGAGCGACGCCGGCACGACCAGTGCGAGCGGGCGTCTACATCCCCAACTTCAACGGCGGCGAGCACCTCGTTCGGGCGCTGGAGAGTCTGCGGGCGCAGACGGTCGAGGCCGACGTGGTCGTCGTCGACAACGGCTCCAGCGACGGCTCGGACCGGGTGGTCGCAGAGCGCTTCCCCGAGGTCGTCCTGCTGCGGATGCAGGAGAACCTCGGCTTCGGCACGGCGCTGAACCGAGCGGTGGCGGCCCATCCGACGGATGCGATCGTGCTCCTCAACAACGACGCCGCGGCGGAGCCGCGCTTCGTCGAGGCACTGGTCGACGGACTGGGAACCGGGGTCGACTCGGTCGCCGGGGTGATGCTGCAGGAACGCGACCCGGGGCTGATCGACTCCGCCGGCGTCGTCGCCGACCGGACCCTGATGGGCTTCGACTACCTGCACGGTGAGACGGTCCCAGCTGCGGCGAGCGCCCCCGCCCCGCTCGGGCCGACGGGCGGCGCGGCGCTGTACCGGCGCGAGGCCTTCGAGGCGGTCGGCGGGTTCGACCAGCGGATCTTCCTCTACTACGAGGACCTCGACCTGGCGCTGCGGCTGGCCGCCCGCGGCGGGGCATGTCGACTGGCGCCCGAGGCGCGCGCCCTGCACGCCTACTCCGCCGGGCTCGGTCCCGCGAGTGCCGCCAAGTACGCCCGCACCGGCTGGAGCCGCGGCTACATGCTGCGTCGTTACGGCGTGATGAGCGACCCACGCCTGGCGCTACGCGTGCTTGCGAGCGAGGGCGCGGTCGGCGGCGGCCAGCTGCTCCGCGACCACACCGCGGCGGGGATCAAAGGACGCCTACGCGGCTTTCACGCCGGGGCTGGCCTCGAGCGTCGCGACGTCGCCGGCGCCCCGCTCCTCGACATCACGACGAGCGAAGCAATCGCCCGTCGCCGCCGTCGCCGCGCCTAGCGCCTCGACTGAGTTCGCAGAAACCCGCGGTATGCGCGGGAAAGGGCGAACTCACCTGCTGGGGCCCGTCAGTCGCGGCCGAGCCAGGCGCGGGCCCGGCCAAGATCTCCGGTCGCGGCGAGGCGGCGGCGCTCGCGGAGGCTGCTCGGGAGTCGGGACAAGCCTTCGAGCTTGCCGCGTGCGGTCGCGCTGAGGCGGCCTTGGCGGGCGGCCCGATAGAGCGATGCGAGCTCGACGGCGAGGATCCGGGGCAACGAGGAGAGCGGCATGAACTTGGCCCAGGTGGCGATCCGGTTGCGGGCGACGAGGCGGGCGTTCTCGGCGCCGGGGCGGTCGAAGCCGACCTGCCAGGAGGCGTTGCCGGCGTGCCAGACGATCGCCTCGGGGACGTAGGCGAAGCGCCGGCCGGCGATCCGTGCGCGCACGTTGAGGTCGACATCCTCGTAGAAGGAGACGTAGGTCTCGTCGTAGCCGCCGAGCTCGATGAACAACTCCCGGCGCAGTAGGCAGGCGGCACCGCAGACGCCGAAGATCTCGCGGGCGCGCAGCCATCGCTCCGACTGCGTCTCCCCTGCCCCGGTCTCGAAGGCGCGGCCGTCGGCAGTGAGCGCCATGCCCGCGCTGTAGAGGCGCGCCGCGTCCGCATCCCCGACCGCACCGCCTTCCATCTGCAGGATCCGCGGCTGCACGCCGCCAAGGCCCGGATCAGCCGCGAGCGCCGTTGCCAGGGTCCCGATCGCGCCAGGCACGACGACGGTGTCGGCGTTCAGGCCGAGGACGAAGGGCGCGCTCGTCGCCGCGACGCCGCGGTTCATCGCCGCGGCGAAGCCGACGTTGGTCGGCAGCCCGACGTGCTCGATCCCTCGGTCGCGCAGCAGTTCGAGCGTCCCGTCACGCGAGCCGTTGTCGATGACCAACAGCTCGACGTTCTCTCCGCTCGCGGCGAGCGAATCGAGCAACGCGGGCAGCAGCGCCGCCGAGTTCCAGCTGGGGATCACCACGGCGACTTCGGCTGCCGGACTCGGCATCAGCTCAGGCCACCGCTAGCCGCTGCAGACCCAGACTTCCTGCGACGCGGCCACGTGCAGGTACCAGGGATATTCGGGCGCCTTGTCTTTGGGGATGTCGAGCGTCATCACCGAGCCGCCGGGTGCGGCGCTGAGCGGCACCGGATATTCGCCTTCGGCGAAGCGGCGGAGTGAGAGTTCGGCCGAGCCGCCAGGCCCGACCTCGATCCGCGTCTTCCCCGGCTTCAACGCGGTCTCCGGGCCTCCGGGCGAAACCGCGGTGCAGGCGGAGCCGCCCGTGGCCGAGGATTCGAACCCTTCGAGTTCGGTTTCGGTCGACAGCGGCAGGGCGCTGGCGAGGACGGTGTCGGCAAGGTGTCCGGCGGGCGCGGGCGCCGAGGCGATTTCGGCGGGCGAGTATCCGGGCGAGCCCCATTTTTCGACCGCTTCCTTGTAAGCCTGGCCGGGGACGGTGAACGTGGCCGTCCCGGAGATTTCCGGGGTCAAATAAAATTCCGGAGACATCGTTTCCGAGGCGATGTCCATCGCCCCCGTGTCGGAGCGGGTGAACAGGGTCTGTTCCTTGAGGTAGGAGTAGCCGTCGTGAAGCTTGGCGATATTCGGCCCGAGCGCCAACACGAGGATCGCGGCCCCGACCCAGATCGCCTTCTTGCCGAGGCGGATCCCCTGCGCGGCGAACAGCTCCACCGCGATCAGCAGGACGAAGGCGCCGTCGGCATAGACGTAGCGGACCGAGCTAGCTTCGCGACCGGGGATGAAGTTGAAGGAGGCGAGCAGCCAGAAGCTGACCGCGGCGGCGGCGATCGGCCAGAAGGTCCGGGGCAGCCCAGGCCGGCGGATCTGTCCCCAGATCGCCAGGCCGATCGCGGCGATCGCCAGCGCCGGCGCCCAGGGCGAGATCGGGACGGCGCCGGTCAGCGGCGCGTTGGCCAGCCCGAGCACCGAGGCGAAGCCGGCGCCGACGCCTTCGAACACGTAGGCGGGCGAGTTGAGGATGTTGTCGAGCGTTATGTGGTGTTCGGCGTCGTGGCCGTACTTCGCGTACCAGGCGAGATAGAGCACCGCCGGGATGGCGACGATCCAGAGTCGCTTCCAGCCGCGCTCGCGCGACGCCGCGACGATCTGCGCGAAGGCGGCGAAGATGAACGAGACCCCGAGGCTTCCGAACCCGACGGCGAGGACCAGCAGCACCGCCCCCCAGATGTCGCCGCGTTTGTCTTCGCGTTCGAGTACCAACAGCATCCCCATCCCGGCGGCGAACGGAGCGCTGAACTCCATCTCGAACGGCCACAGCAGGATCTCCCAGGCCTCGCCGAAGAACAGCAGCAGGACGGCGATGAGCAGCGCGACCCAGCCGCCCAACCGGCGCTTCACGTAGATGTAGACGAGACCCGCCGAGGCCAGCAGCGTCACCGTCATGAAGATCATTTCCGGGTGCGCGTTACGCATCCCGAAGATCTCGATGAACAGTTTCTCGACGATCGCCTGGAAGACGATCAGGTGCTCGTTATGCGGAACGAGCAGGTCATGAGCGCTCCACGACTGCCGGCCCAGCAGCACGTCCCAGACGTCCTGGAAGAAGGTCAGCTTCCAGCCGAGGGCGATCAGCAGGATCGCCGCCGCGGCCATCGCCACGATCAACAAGGTGTCAGGATTAGCTCGCCGCCGAAGGGCCATCGGCGGGCGAGTCTACTTTTAGAAGGCGCTGGCGCCTTGCACGCAGCGTTCGCGCGTACCGCACCGAAAGCGTCGCGCTAGCGTTGTCAGAGGTGCACGGGGAGTCCCGCGCAGCCCCGTAAACATCATGTCCGTCGACGACAAACTGACGATCCAGCCCGCCATCCCCGGTGCCCCAGGCCCCGATGCGCCGCCCGCGATCCGGGTGGAAGACCTGCACAAGGCCTTCCATATCCCGACCCAGCGGGTCGACTCGCTGAAAGAGCGGGCCGTCCACCCGTTCGCGTCGCGCGAGTACCGCGAGCTGCGAGCGCTCGACGGGATCTCATTCGAGGTCCGCCAGGGCGAGTTCTTCGGCATCGTCGGCCGCAACGGGTCGGGCAAGAGCACGCTGCTCAAATTGCTCGCCAGCATCTACCGCGCCGACGCGGGCCGGATCCAGATCGCCGGCCGGCTCGCCCCCTTCATCGAGCTCGGCGTCGGCTTCAACCAAGAGCTGACCGCGCGCGAAAACGTCGTCCTCAACGGCGTGATGATGGGGCTGACGCCGAAGGAGGTCCGCGACCGCCAGGACGCGGTGATCGACTTCGCCGAGCTGCACGACTTCGCCGACCTGAAGATCAAGAACTACTCCTCGGGGATGCTCGTGCGGCTCGCCTTCTCGGTGATGCTGCAGGCCGATGCCGACGTGCTCCTGATCGACGAGGTGCTGGCGGTTGGAGACGCGGCCTTCCAGCAGAAGTGCGCCGACGCGTTCCACCAGATGAAAGCCGAAGGCAAGACGATCGTCCTCGTCACCCACGACATGTCGGCGGTCGAGCAGTACTGCCACCGGGCGATGCTGCTCGCCGACGGCGAGGTCCAGTACAGCGGCACCCCGGCCGAGACGGGCCACGAATACCTGAAGCTGAACTTCGAAAGCGGGATCGCCGAAGCCGGCCTCGGCGGCGGCGAGTCCGACGGGGTGAAACTCCTCTCCTGTCGCCTCGTCGACGTGGCGGGTGAGGAGGCGATGACCGTCGACAATCGCGACCCGATCCGGGTCAAGGCCGAGATCGAGCTAAGGCAGGACGCCGACGCCGTCCACGTCGGCTTCACCCTGGCCAGTGCCGACGATCTCGCGATCTTCGAATTCGGCGAGTTGCTGACCCGCGAAGCGGGCTTCGACCTCACCGCGGGCAAGCGCGTCACGGTCACCGCGACGGTCGAAAACCGGCTCGCGGCGGGCCGTTACTTCATCCACTGCGGCATCCACAGCCCGAGCGGGATCGCCCTCTACATCCACAAAGCGACCTCATTCGTCCTCTTCAACAGCCGGGACACGCGTGGCCTGTTGTCGCTCGACAGCAGCGTCGAGGTCGAGGTCCGGGAGGGGAAGCGATGAGCACCGACGTCCAGACGCCGCCGCCGGTGCGCCCGGTCGCCGAGTTGCGCGAGGTCCAGGGACCGTCAGCGCTGGGCGGTGGCTCGCGCCGTTTCTTCGACCTGCTGAAGCTGATCTCGGTGACCGAATTCAAGCGGGTCTACTTCGGCACCGTGCTCGGCTACCTCTGGTCGCTGCTACGCCCGCTGATGCTGTTCGGGGTGTTGTTGCTGGTCTTCACCCAGGTCTTCCGGGTCGGCTCGAACAAAGTCGAGTATTACCCCGTGTTCCTGCTGATGGGGATCGTCCTCTACACCTTCTTCAGCGAAGCGACCGGCAACGCGGTGACCTCGGTCGTCTCGCAGGAGGGCGTCGTCCGCAAGACCCAGTTCCCACGCGCGGTGATCCCACTGGCCACGGTGATCACCAGCCTCTTCAACCTGATACTGAACCTGATCATCGTCCTCGTCTTCATCCTCGCCTTCGGCGTCAGCCCAGCCTGGAGCTGGCTGCTCTTCCCGGTCGCGCTCGCCTTCCTCTTCGTCGGCACGGCGGGGATGGCGATGGCGCTGTCGGCGCTCTACGTGCGCTTTCGCGACACCGCGATCATCTGGGTCGTCGCCGCGCAGGTGTTCCTCTACCTGACCCCGATCCTCTATCCGGTCAACGCCCTCGGCGAAGAAACCAAAGAGCGCCTGCTGATGATCAACCCGCTGTCGGTGATCTTCGAGCAGGTCAGGGTCTGGGTCCTGCACGAATCGCAGGCCCCGACCGCGGTTCAGGCGGCCGGCGGCTGGGCCGGCCTGATCCCCGCCGCGGTCATCTACGTCGGCGTCGTCGCCTTCGGCGCCTGGTACTTCAACCGCGAGGCACCGCGCATCGCCGAGGCGCTCTAGCCCCCGTAGACTCGTTCGGATGGCAGACCCGATCAATCTGCGTGCCGCGGCGCCCGATCCTGAGCCGGACTTCGAGGCGGAGATCGCGCGGCGCGACGAGGAGATCCTCCGGCTGCGCGACCTGCTGATCACCCGTGACGCCGAACTGGGGCAGACCCGCGGCCAGCTGAAAATCATCGAAGACCATTCCGAGCGGATGTCCCGACTGGTTGCGCGGATTCCGATCCCCGGCCTCCAGTGGATCGCCAGCGCCGTCCTTCGCGTGCTTCAGGCGAGCGGCCGCGGTTAGCCCCGTGGCGGCCCCGCGTTTCTCGATCGTCACGCCGGTCTATGAGACGCCGAGCGGCGTCCTCTGGTCGACGATCGAGTCGGTCCTCGCCCAGACCTTCGGCGACTGGGAGCTCTGCCTGGTCGACGACCACTCGCCCTCGGCGCGGGTCCGGGAGCTACTTGACGAATGCGCGGCGCGGGACCCGCGGATCAGGGTCGAGCACCGGGCCGAGAACGGCGGCATCGTCGCCGCCTCGAACACGGCGCTGGCGATGGCGACCGGGGAGTTCATCGCCCTGCTCGACCACGACGACCGCCTCCACCCCGACGCCCTGGCGCTGGTCGACGAGGCGATCCGCGGCAACCCCGAGGCCGACTACGTCTACACCGACGAAGACAAGATGACCGCGAAGGGACACCACGCGGGCCCCTTCCTGAAGCCCGACTGGTCGCCGGAGCGGATGCGCACGCAGATGTACACCTGCCACCTGAGCGTGCTGCGGCGCTCGCTGGTCGAGGAGGTCGGTGGCTTCGACGCCGGCTTCGAGGGGGCCCAGGACTGGGACCTGGTGCTGCGGGTGACCGAGCGGGCGCGGGCGGTGCTGCACGTGCCACGCGTCCTCTACCACTGGCGCGGTATCGAGGGCTCGACCGCGGCGGCGGCCGAGGACGGCGGCGGCGAGGCGGCGAAGCCGTGGGCCTTCGAGGCTGGGACGCGGGCGATCGCCGCGCACTGTGAGCGCACCGGCGTGCAGGCGACGGTCGAGCGCGATCCCGGCGACCCGGGCGTCTACCACCTGAACCCGGCGCTGCGCGAGCAGCCGCTGGTCTCGATCGTCATCCCGACCAACGGGCAGCGGCGCGAAATCCGCTACCAGGAGGTGACCCTGGTCGGGCACTGCGTCCGCAGCATCGTCGAGCAGTCGACCTACCCGAACTACGAGATCGTCGTCGTCGCCGACGCCGACACGCCGGCGGGGGCGATCGCCGAGATCGAAGCCGCCGCGGGCGACCGCCTCCGACTCGTCGAGTTCGACCGTCCCTTCCACTTCGCCGAGAAGATCAACGTCGGCGCCGTCCACAGCCGCGGCGAGCACCTGGTCTTCCTCAACGACGACATCGAGGTGGGGACGCCGAACTGGATCGAGCGGATGGTCATGTACTCCTCGATCGAGGAGGTCGGCGCGGTCGGCGGGCTCCTCCTCCTCGAAGACGGGCGCATCCAGCACGCCGGCGTCGGCTGGGAGGGCGGCCTTCCCGGCCACCCCTACTACGGCTATCCCCGCACCGTCCCCGGCTACGCCAACGCCGTCCGCATCGCCCGCGACCTGCTCGCCGTCACCGGCGCCTGCCTGATGACCCGCCGCGACATCTTCGACGAGGTCGGCGGCCTCAGCACCACCTTCCCGATCAACTACAACGACGTCGACTACTGCCTGAAGCAGGTCGAGCGCGGCCGCCGCGTCGTCTACGACCCCGATCTGGTGATGACCCACTTCGAGTCCTCGAGCCGCTCCTCCGACGTCGAGGAGTGGGAGAAGGCCCAGCTCCTCCACCGCTGGGGCCACCTGACGACGGGCAACCCCTACTCCAATCCGTACCTCCGCAACGAGGTCCCCCGCGCCGCCTCCGTGTTCCTCTGGGCGAAGCGCAGCAAGTATCGCCCGCCGAAGCGCAAGCCCGCCGCTGCTCGCGCCTAGCGCCGAGCCGTCACCCCAGCTGTCCTTTCATCAAGTCGATGATCGAGCAGACCGCTTTTGCCTCCCGCGGATTCCCGTAGTCGACCAGCAAGAAGTGATCCGGGAGATATCGCCGTTGATCACCCTCGGCGTATTCCTTGCTGGTGAAAGTCTCGACCACCAACATGTACTTCACCGTGCCCCCGCCGAGGTCACGAAAGCTCACGTTACTTTCGAAGACCTCACCAAGTGGGATCGCCCGCCAACTCAACTTGCCGCGCTTCACCCGTAACAGGCGACGATTGGTAATCAGGAGGATTTCGTTGGCTCCCTCACCATGCGTGATGGCGGCAAGACTCTCGCCTTCTTCCATAAGCGAGGGGATCGCCCCTTGATTCTTGGCGGCGGCCTTTTCGATCGAGCGACGAGACCGATCACCGTCCGCGATGATTGCTTCCACGAACTTTTGGTCCAGCTGCGGCTGTGCGTTGAACATACCCATGATCGCGCTCCTCAGGTCCAGACCACGTCGTCGACCGGGACGTGCGGCGCTATCTGCGCGATCCGGTCGAGCCCGTTGCGATAAAGGCTGGACGACAGGCCGACCCGATCGCATTCGGTCGAAATCGACCGGAGCCGGTGCGTCACTTCGCGGACACACGGCGTGATCGGCGCCTCGGGGTGAAACTGCGATACGAGGGCCAAGGATTCCGCGTAGGCATCAATGATCACGGTGTCGGCGGGTGAGGGCCGCCGCCGCTCCATGCCAAGGTGGCCGTAGTTCGAATGGAGCATGTCGATGCTCTTTGCGTAGAAGAACATCGCGGTGCCGTAGTCCGTCAGCCCACGTCGCTCGTCACCACCTTTGGCCATGGTCTCGGGCGAGCCGTAATAAGGCTCGATCGTCTCGTTGAACATGTCCTCGCTCCTTCGCAGCCATTCATCGTCAGGCAACGAGCCGTCGACGATCTTGGGTGAGCGCCTTCCAAATAGTCCCACTGTGCCTCCTTGTCGATGTACCGCAAACGTATTTGAATAACGCCTGGTCTTTTCCTAAGCTTTCACCCAGTGAGGTTCGCCGTGATTCATCTATCGGATTGGGCGGAGATCGACGAGATCGTCGCTGCCTTCCTCAGCCTTGCCACCTTGGTGTTCGTCGCCTCTGGATTTTCCTCTCCACGTGTCGCTCGTCGCGACCATGTCCGAACTGAACCCGGACGCGCCGCCTGCTCCAGGCTTCAGCACCTGGAGCACCGTGGACGAACTGACCCCGAACAGGTGTCGGTGGCCAAGCAGGTCGATCCCATCAAGCTCAACCAGACGCTGACCGCCACCGCTCAGGCGCTCGGCGGCCTCGGCGAGCGGTTCGGCCAGTCGATCGAAAACGGTAACGCGATCCTCGACGACGTGAACGCCTACATGCCGCAGCTGCGCGAGGACAACCGGAA
>DAIQOT010000304.1:0-3924 GCA_036787695.1 Solirubrobacterales bacterium
CTCCTCGTCGGCCCGGTCGACCACAAAGCCTGATGTTCGAGCGCGTCCTGATCGCCAACCGCGGCGAGATCGCGGTGCGGATCGAGCGGACGCTGGCGCGGCTCGGGGTGGAGTCGGTCGCCGTCTTCAGCGATGCCGACGCGGGGGCGCCGCACGCGCGCGGGGCCGATCGCGCCGTCCACATCGGGCCGACGCCGGCCCGCGATTCCTACCTCTCCATCGAGCGCGTTCTCGATGCCGCTACGCGGACCGGCGCCGACGCGATCCACCCCGGCTACGGCTTCCTCTCCGAGCGCCCCGACTTCGCCGCCGCCTGCTCCGAGGCAGGGATCACTTTCGTCGGGCCCGGCCCGGAGGCGATGGCGCTGCTCGGCGACAAGGCCCGGGCGCGCGCCGTCGCCGCCGAGGCCGGAGTGCCGACGCTGGCCGGATGGAGCGGCGAGGACCTGAGCGACGCGGAGATCGTCGACCGCGTCGGCGAAGAGAACCTGCCGCTGCTGGTGAAGGCGGCGGCGGGCGGCGGCGGCAAGGGGATGCGGCTGGTCACGCGGCGCGATGACCTGGCCGAGGCGCTCGGCGCGGCCCGGCGCGAGGCGGCATCGGCCTTCGGCGACGAGCGCCTACTGATCGAACGCTTCGTCGAGCCCTCACGCCACCTCGAGGTGCAGGTGATCGCCGACGCCCACGGCAACGCGATCCACCTCGGCGAGCGCGAGTGCTCCTTGCAGCGTCGCCACCAGAAGGTCGTCGAGGAGTCGCCCTCGCCGGTGGTGACGCCGGAGCTACGCGAGGCGATGGGGGAGGCGGCGGTCGCGCTCGCGCGCCACGCCGGCTACGTCAACGCGGGGACGGTCGAGCTGATCGCCGAGCGCGACGACCCGGAGCGCTTCTTCTTCCTCGAGGTCAATACCAGGCTTCAGGTTGAGCACCCGGTGACCGAGGCCGTGACCGGCCTCGACCTCGTTGAGCTGCAGCTGAGGGTCGCGGCGGGGGAGCCGTTGCCGCTGACCCAGGAGGAAGTCCGGCGCGACGGCTGGGCGGTCGAGGCGCGGATCTACGCCGAGGACCCGGCGGCGGGCTTCCTCCCTTCGAGCGGCGCCGTCGTCGCCTACCGCGAGCCGGAGGGCGTCCGCGTCGACAGCGGCATCGAGGAGGGGACGATCGTCGGCACCGACTACGACCCGATGCTCGCCAAGGTCGTCGCCGCGGGCAGCGACCGCGAGGAGGCGCTCTCGAAGCTTCGCCGTGGGTTGGGCGAGCTAGTCGTGGCAGGTCCGACCACGAACGCCGCGTACCTCCGCGCCCTCCTCGCCCGTCCCGAGGTCCGTTCCGGCGAGATAGACACCGGCCTGATCGAGCGCCTCGGCGACGAGATCGCGTCCGCGTCGCCGTCCCCCGAACTCGCTGCCGTGGCCCTGATCGAGATGCTCGGCGACGCCGAGGACGACGACATCTGGTCCACCCGTACCGCCTGGCGAATGCAGGGCCCCGCGTGGGTCAAGCGCACGCTCGAAGGTCCCGAAGGCCCGACCGACGTCGCCGTCCGGGCGGCCCCTCCCACGATCACGGACCCACGGGCAGTTAGGTCCGCGATCGAGGGAGGGGCCTGGTCCTGGCGAGTCGACGACGCCACCGGCACGATCCCGACACAGGACCAGGTTGATGGGCCGAAAACCGGAGATATAGGGAGGTTTTCGGCCCATCAACACCGGGGTGTGACGTACCGGGATGGGGAGGCGGTTTGGGTCGTAGACCCCGATGTCGGGCCGGGGAGGTACGCGCCGCTTGTCGGGGACACTGATGCTGCCGCGAGTGGGGACGCTTCGCTCGAGGCGCCGATGCCGGGGACCGTCGTCCAGTTGCGCGTTCAGCCGGGGACCGCGGTCAGGGCGGGGGAGACGCTCGTCGTCCTCGAGTCGATGAAGATGGAGATCCCGATCGCGGCTCCTCGCGACGGCTCGATCGCCACCGTCTTCGTCGCCGCCGGCGATCAGGTCGAACGCGGCGCGGTCCTGATCGAGCTGGTCGAGGAGCCGTCTGCATCCGACCTTCCCACGGACGGTGAAACGCAGACGCAGGCGCGCGGAAGCGTGAAGGCCGCGGAGGGCGGGTCTGCAGAAACTCGTCGTGGGGACGACTTGATGCAGACGGGAGAGGCCTTGTGAGTCGCGTGCTGACTACTGCGGTGGACCCGCTGGGGCTCGATTACGAGCGCAACGAGGCCGCGCATCGCCATCTCGTCGGGGAGCTGCGGGAGCGGCTCGGACGCGCCGCGGAAGGCGGCGGCGAGAAAGCTCGCGCCCGGCACGTCGAGCGGGGCAAGCTCCTGCCCCGCGAGCGGGTCGACCGGCTGCTCGACCTCGGCAGCCCCTTCCTCGAGGTCGCGCCGCTCGCCGCGGAGGACCTTTACGACGGGGTCGCGCCGGGGGCCGGGATCATCGCCGGGGTCGGTCGGGTCGAGGGGCGCGAGGTCGTCATCGTCGCCAACGACGCCACGGTCAAAGGCGGCACCTACTACCCGATGACGGTGAAGAAGCATTTGCGGGCGCAGGAGGTGGCGCTGCAGAACCGGCTGCCCTGCATCTACCTGGTCGACTCGGGCGGCGCCAACCTGCCGATGCAGGACGAGGTCTTCCCCGACCGCGAGCACTTCGGTCGCATCTTCTTCAACCAGGCGACGATGTCGGCGCGGGGGATCCCGCAGCTGGCCGCGGTGATGGGGTCGTGCACGGCGGGCGGCGCCTACGTCCCGGCGATGAGCGACGAGACCGTGATCGTCCGCGACCAGGGCACGATCTTCCTCGGCGGCCCGCCGCTGGTGAAGGCCGCGACCGGGCAGGAGGTGACGGCGGAGGAGCTCGGGGGCGGGTTTCTGCACGCGCGCACCTCAGGGGTCGTCGACCACCTCGCCGCCGACGACGCCGACGCCCTGCGCATCCTCCGCTCGATCGTCGCCACGCTGCCGCCCGCGGGCCGCGCCTGGGAGCGCCTCCCGGTCGAGCCGCCCGCCGTCGACCCGGCCTCCCTCTACGGCGCCGTGCCCCCCGACAGCCGCACCCCCTACGACCCGCGCGAGGTGATCGCCCGCGTCGTCGACGGCAGCCGCTTCCACGAGTTCAAGGCCGAGTACGCGCCGACGATCGTCTGCGGCTTCGCCCACATCCACGGCCACCCGGTCGGCATCCTCGCCAACCAGGGAGTGCTGTTCTCAGAGAGCGCCCTCAAGGCCGCGCACTTCATCGAGCTCTGCGACCACCGCGGGATTCCCCTGCTCTTCCTCCAGAACATCACCGGCTTCATGGTCGGGCCGCAATACGAGGCGGGCGGGATCGCCAAGGACGGGGCGAAGATGGTCGCCGCCGTCGCCACCGCCCGCGTCCCCAAGCTGACCGTGATCACCGGCGGCTCCTTCGGCGCCGGCAACTACGGCATGTGCGGCCGCGCCTACTCGCCCCGCTTCCTCTGGATGTGGCCGAACGCGCGGATCTCGGTGATGGGCGGCGAGCAGGCGGCGATGGTGCTGAGCCAGTTGCGGCGCGACAACATCGAAGCCAAGGGCGGCACCTGGTCGGCCGAGGAAGAGAACGCGTTCCGCGCGCCGACCCGGGCGCAGTTCGAAACCCAGGGCAATCCCTATTACGCCACCGCACGACTGTGGGATGACGGGGTGATCGACCCCGCCGACACAAGGCTGGTGCTGGGTCTTGGTCTTTCGGCTTCTGCCAATGCGCCGATCGAACCGACGAAATTCGGCCTGTTCAGGATGTGACGATGGATCGCTCGAAGATGTATCGCCGATTCCGTACCCTTCTGATCGCCAATCGAGGTGAGATCGCCTGCCGCGTGATCCGCACCGCGCGCGCCATGGGCCTGCGCAGCGTCGCGGTTTATTCCGAGGCCGACCGTGGCGCGATGCATGTCGCC
>DAIQOT010000099.1:0-12734 GCA_036787695.1 Solirubrobacterales bacterium
TCAGCTCGTCGTCGACGTCGCGCAGGTCGGCTTCGGCCGAGCCGATCCGGTACTCGACCAGGAAACGCCGCAGCCGCTCCCGCACGCCCGCGTCCTCGAGCTGGTCGGCGAGCACCGGGGTCACGGTCAGGGTCAGGTCGCGCGCCACCTCGAGCACCGGCAGGTAGGAGCGCACGACCGCGTCGAAGAGCCACTCCTCGCCGAACGGGTAGGTGCCGAAGCCCTCGACGTAGGGCATGTGCGAGTGGAGGACGATCGCCAGATCGCCCGCCATCCCGGCAGACCCCGCCGTGGCCGCCTCAGGGTCGGCAGACGGCAAGGAAGTCGAGCGCGCGGTCGAGGTCCCCGTCGCCGAGCCGGAAGTCGGAGGCGGCGATCGCCGGCGTGAAGCGGTCGTAGAAGGGCTTGGTCAGCCCGAGGCGGTTGTGCACGGAGTCCCAGCCGGCCTTCAGCGCCCAGCCGTGCACGCGCAGCTTGCGCGCGTGGTGGAGGCCGAGCATCTCGACCCGGCCGAAGTGCGCCTCGCAGAGCGCCCGGAACTCCTCGGCGCGGTACTCCTTGATGTGCCAGGGGTTGTCGGACTTCTCCGCTCCCTCCGGCGCCAGCGTCAGCAGGTTCGGGGTCGTGACGTAGGCGACACCGTCCGCCGCCAGCATGGACTTGAAGTGCTCGAGCACCGCGCCCGGGTCCTGCACGTGCTCGATCGTCTGCAGGAAGGTGAGCGCGTCGCAGGGCTCGGCGAAGTGTTCGACCGCGTCGCGCTCGAAGCGCAGGTTCGGCCGCACGTAGCGCAGCCGCGCGTGCTCGTGCGCCTCCGGGTTGGCGTCGACGCCGACGACGCTCGCCGCGCCCTCGCGTGCCAGCAGGTCCGCCCCGTAGCCCTCACCGCAGGCCATGTCGACGACCCGCAGCCCCTTGGTCCGCGCCGCGATCCATTCGTAGACCGCCAGGTGGCGCCGGAACCAGTAGTTCTCGGCGGGCACGTCGGGCAGCGTCCGCTCACCGGTCAACGGCAGCGGCGGCACGCCCTCGGGCTGATTTGCCTGCAGGATCTCCTCGGCCACGGACGCGCACGGTATTGGACCGGACACATAGAGTCCCCGCCGATGCCAGCCTCAACGACGGCGACGCCGGAGCACATCAAGGACGTGAACACCCGCTACCACGACGCGGCGGCGCACGAGTACGACGCCAAGTGGGGGATCGACTTCGGCGGAATCGGCCAGGACCAGGTGCGCGCGAAGCTGTTCAAGGCGCTCGGCGGCGGCGAGGTGGGACGGTTCGACGACGCGCTCGAGATCGGCTCCGGGACCGGCTACTTCTCGCTCAACCTGATGCAGCAGGGGCTGATCGGCCGGCTGACCGCGACCGACATCTCGCCCGGGATGCTGACCCAGTTGGCGAGCACCGCCGCGGGCCTCGGACTGGACGACGTCACCACCGTCGTCACCGAGGCCGAGACGCTGCCCTTCGATGACGAAAGCTTCGACCTCGTGCTCGGGCACGCGGTGCTCCATCACATCCCCGACCTCGACCGCGCCTTCGCCGAATTCAAGCGGGTGCTGCGGCCGGGAGGGTCGATCGTCTTCGCCGGCGAGCCGTCGCGCTACGGCGACCGGTTGGCGGCGGTGCCGAAGCGGACCGGGGTCTTCGTCGCGCCGGCCTGGCGACGGGTCGTCGGTGCACGCGAGCGCGCCGTCGCCGAAGCCGACCAGTCCGAGGGCCACTCGCTGGAGGGCGAGGTCGACGTCCACGCCTTCGCCCCGGCCGACCTCCGTCGCCTGCTCGAGCGGGCCGGATTCGACGACCGCCGCGTCGGCGGCGAGGAGCTCCTCGCCAACGCCTGGGGCTGGGGACTCCGCACGGTCGAGTCGAGCGCCGAGCCCGACACGGTCCCCTTCCGCTGGCGCACCTTCGCCTTCCGCAGCTACATCGCCCTGCAGAAGGTCGACACCCGCGTCCTCGAGCCCCACCTCCCCGCCGAGCTCTTCTACAACCTGCTGGTCAGCGCCCGCAAGCCCGCCTAGCCGCCCCCGGGCGAGTTCGCGGTTATGGCCGCATAGCGACCGAAAGTGCGAACTCGCTAGCGGTCGTCGGGGGCGCGGCGCTCTTCGCCGGGACGGCGGACGCGGAAGAGTTTGGTGCGGGCGTCGATCCCCTTCAGACGGCGCTCGCCGGCGAAGGAGTATTCGAAGTCCTCCTCGCCGGCGACCTCGCGGGTGGCGGTGTCGACGAGGACGCTGCCGGGGCGGGCGATGCCGGTGACGCGGCTCGCCAGGTTGACCGAGCGGCCGTAGTAGTCGCCGGACTGGGGAAGCGTCGGGCCGGTCGCGATCCCGGCGCGGAGGATCGGGAAGTCGTCGCCTTCGGCGGCCGCCGCTGCGACCAGGTCGAGGGCCGTCGCGACCAGCGGTGCGGCGGCCGGCGAGACCAGCATCACCGCGTCGCCGATCGACTTCACCAGCCTCACCGGCGCGGTGACGACGCTCGTCGCCAGCTCTTCGAAGCGCCCGACGACCTCGCCCAATTCCTCCGGCGCGATCTCCTCGCCGAGACTGGTGAACTCGACCAGGTCGGCGAAGCAGACGGTGCGGTCGACGACCCCGCCGATCTCCCCCGCCTCGAGGTCGGCGGCGCCGATCACATCGCGTTTCACCTGCTCCAGCAGATTGGCCTGGAAGGCGTAGACGAGGAACTCGCTGCCCAGCGGCAGCAGGAACTCGGCGGTCTGGACGAGCCGGTCGGCGACGTCGCGCTCGGTGTCACCGGGGCTGGTGAGATTGCGGATCACGAGTTCGCGGTTGGCTTCGGCGACGCGGGCGGTGGCCAGCCCGACCGTGCGGGCGTTGCGCAGGATCTCCTCCTGCGGGAAGCCGACGTCGAGGATCGCTTTGATCCGGCGCGCCGCGTCCAGGTCGGCCTCGTTGGCGGCCCGCTCGTCGATGTCGCCCCAGGGGATGCCGAGCGCGGCGCGGTAGGCGAGCAGCAGATCGACATCGACGCCGCTCAGCTCGGCGATCTCGCGGCCGGTGTAGCGCGGCCCGCCGCCGGCGATCGCCCGCTCGACCGGGAGCAGCGTGAGGTGGCCGGCGGCGACCGCGTCGCGGAGCTCCTCCAGCGTCAGCCCTTCGCCGCTCAATTGCTCGAGCAGCCCGGCCCGCGCCTCACGCGCCTTGCCCTCGAGCCCGTCGAGCAGCCCCTCGGCCCCGAAATCGATGTCCGTCTCGCCCGCCATCACGCCATTCTTATCGCTGCGTTCGTACTTGGTTCGAAATGCGAGAACGAAGTACGAACGCGTTCAGGCGTAGGCGACGGCGCCGCCGCGACGGGGGTCGCCGCCGCCGCTCAGGGCTCCGGTCGACGGGTCGCGGGCGACGGCCTGGACGCCGCCGAAGTAGAGATTGCGCTCCGGACGGCGGACGACGGGGACCCCGCGGGCCTCGATCCGCGCCAGCGCCTCCTCGTCGATCCCCGGCTCGGCCTGCACCGAGCCGGCCTCCGAGTGAAGGCGCGGGGCGTCGATCGCTTCCTGCGGGCCCATCCCCTGCTCGACCACCCGCACCACCGTCTGCAGGATCGCCGAGCGGATCCGGTTGGACCCGGCGCTGCCGACCGCGAGGACGACCTCGCCGTCGCGGAGGACCACGGTCGGCGCCATCATCGACGGCACCCGGCGGCCCGGGGGAATCTGGTGGAAGCCCCCCGGGTTCAGGTCCTCCTCGCCGAGCATGTTGTTGAGGATCACGCCGGTCCCCGGGACGAGCACGCCGGACCCTGAGCCGTTCGAGCAGGTCACCGCCGCGCACATCCCGTCGGCATCGATCACCGAGATGTGGGTGGTCGAGCCGAGCAGCGAGGCGCGGTGCTCGTTGGCGGCGTCCATCGCCGCGACCAGGTGCTCCGGGTCGCTGGTCGGGCCGAGGCGCTCGAGCGTCTCCAGCGAGTGGGCGATCAGCGTGCCGCCCGCCGAGGGCCGTGGGTTGGTCAGGACCTCGGTGGCGCGGAAGGCGGCGTGGACCGGCTCGCGCTCGATCGCCGCGTAGGCCGCGAGGTCGCCGCGCCCGAGCGTGCCGCCGCCCTCGATGACGAAGTCCGAGAGCGCCGCCGCGACCTCGCCACGGTAGAACGGGACGACGCCCTCGGCGGCGAAGCGTTCGAGCGCCACGGCGAGCTCCTCGAAGCGGAACGTCTCGCCCTCGCGCAGCGTCTTCCCCTCCGGCGCGTAGAGCTCCCGCGTGCCCGGCAGGCGCGCGTGGATCGGCTCGAGGATCTCGAGGATGTAGGCCTGCTGGTGGTTGACCGGGGAGCCCTCGCGGGCGAGGCGGATCGCCGGCGCCGCCAGTTCGGCGAGCGGCATCGAGCCGAAGCGCCGCAGCGCCTCGACCAGCCCGGCAGGCGTCCCTGGCACCGCGCAGGAGACCGGGCCGACGTAGAACGTCTGCGAGGTGGTGGCGTCGAAGACGACCGTGACCGGCGCCAGCTCGGCCGTCCGTGGCGTGCCGTCGAGCCCGGGTGCGGCGACGAAGAAGTCGAGCAGCGTCGTCTCGCCCCCGTCGTGGACGACCATGTAGCCGCCCGCGCCGAGCCCGGTCAGCGGGCTCTCGACCGCGAACGAGGCGAGCACCGCCCCGACCGCCGCGTCGACCGCGTTGCCGCCCTCGCGCAGCGCTGTCGCCCCCGCCGCGGCGCTCTCAGGATGGCCCGCCGCGACGACGCCGGCCATCGTTCAGCCCCCGCTTCTCAGCCGGGGAGGAACTCCGGCACGTCAATGCCGAGAGTGTCGCCGCCGCTGCCGCGCCCGGTCTCGGGCGGGCGGCCGCGGCCCATGTCTTTGGTGCGGCGGATCGTCGGCTCGGCGGCGGGGGCGCGGCGCGGAACCCCGCGCCCATCGAAGCGGGTGGCGACGACGGTGACCCAGATCTGGTCGCCGAGCTCGTCGTCGACGTTGGCGCCGAAGATGATGTTGGCGTCGGGATGGGCGGCCTCGCCGACCACCTTGGCGGCCTCGGAGACCTCGACCAGCGAGAGGTCGGCGCCGCCGGTGATCGAGAGCAGGATCGAGCGCGCCCCGTCCATCGACGTCTCCAGCAGCGGCGAGGAGATCGCTTTTTCGGCGGCGAGGATCGCGCGGCCTTCGCCGTGCGCCATGCCGATCCCGAGCAGCGCCCGGCCGGCGTCGGACATGATCGTCCGCACGTCGGCGAAGTCGAGGTTGATCACCGCGGGCAGCGTCACCAGGTCCGAGATCCCCTGGACGCCCTGGCGCAGCACGTCGTCGGCGACCTGGAAGGCCTCGACCATCGAGGTCTGCTGGTCGAGCACCTCGAGCAGGCGGTCGTTGGGGACGACGATCAAGGTGTCGACCTCGGCGGCCAGCTCCTCGATGCCTTTGGCGGCCTGCGAGCCACGCTTGTTGCCCTCGAAGGTGAACGGCTTGGTGACGATGCCGACGGTCAGCGCGCCGACCTCGCGGGCGAGGCGGGCGATCACCGGGGCGGCGCCGGTGCCGGTGCCGCCACCCGCGCCGGCGGCGACGAAGACCATGTCGGAGCCCTTCAGCAGGCGCTTGATTTTGTCCTGCTCCTCGAACGCCGAGCGGTGGCCGACGGCGGCGTCGGCGCCGGCGCCGAGCCCGCGCGTCTGCTGGTCGCCGATATGCACAGTGACGTCGGCGACGCAGAGCTGCAGCGACTGAAGATCGGTGTTGACCGCCATGAACTCGACCCCGGGGATGCGGGCGTCGACCATCCGGTTGACCGCGTTGACGCCGGCCCCGCCGACGCCGATGACCTTGATCACCGGCTGGTGCGGTTCGCCCGAGCCGGGAGCCTCGTAGGCGGGCTCCTCACGGCCGTAGCGCGGGGTCTGGACGAAGTCTTCCCGTGTTTCGCGGGCTTCCTGCGGGGTGCGCGGGCGCGGCTCCTCGGCGAACACCCGTTTCAGGCGCTCGGGGGCGGGCTCGCTCGACTCCGGCGGCAGCTCTTCCTGGCGCGGCTCGGGCTCGCGGGCGGGCGCGGGCGGCTCGGGCTGACGGGCCACCGGCTCCTCGCGGCCCGGGTCGACCTGCGGCGCGGGCGCGGCCGGCTCCTCGCGGCGCACGTAGGGCTCTTCGCGAGCCGGGGACGGGGGCTGCGGGGCGGGCGCCTGGGGGGCGCGCCGCGGCTCGTCCATCTCCTGGTCGAAGAAGGTGCTCGCGTTGGTCGGCGCGGGGGCCGACGGTTCTACCGGCGCGGCGTCGGCTTCGGCCTTGCGCGCCTCGGCCGGATCCTCGCGCCCGTAGCGGGGGCCGCGCGGCGCCGGTGCCTCGGGCGGATCCTCCGGGGCGTCCGCCCCGGTCCCGCGGAACAGGTCCGAGAGCGGACCTTCACGCATCGATGCTCGTTTGTTACGCCGAGCCATTCGCCAGGACCTCCTTGGCCAGTTCCCGGTAGTAGCCTGCCGCGCTGCTCTCAGAATCGTACTTGAGCACGCTGGCCCCCTTGACGGGCGCCTCGGCGAATTTGATCGCCTTGCGGATCCGGGAACGGAAGACGAGGTCGCCGAAGTTCTCTTCGAGGATTTCCACCGCCTCCTTGGCGTGGAGCGTCCGGGTGTCGAGCATCGTCGGCAGGATGCCCTCGATGCGGACGTCGGGATTGAGGTTCTCCTGGATCATCCGAAGGGTGTTCTGCAGCTGGACCAGCCCGCGCATCGACAGATACTCGCACTGAACGGGGACGATCACTTTGTTCGCCGCGGTCAGCGCGTTGATCGTCAGCAGGCCGAGGCTCGGCGGCGTGTCGATGCAGACGTAGTCGTAATCGGCGGCGACCTCTTTCAGCGCCTTCTGCAGGGTGCGCTCGCGGCCGATCTTGGTGCTCATCGCGATCTCGGCGCCGGCCAGGTCGATCGAGGCGACGGCGATGTCGATCTCGCGCCGCACGATGATCTCCGAGAGCGGCATGTCGTTGACCAGCACGTCGTAGAGGCTGTGCTCGACCTTGTCCGGGTCGATCCCCTGGGACATCGTCAGGTTGCCCTGCGGGTCGAGGTCGATGCAGAGGACCCGGTAGCCGGACTCCGACAGCGCGACGGCGAGGTTCAGCGTGGTCGTCGTCTTGGCGACGCCGCCCTTCTGGTTGGCGAAGGCGATCACGTCGGGCTGGTCGACCGGCACCTCGGGCTCGACCGGCTCGGGCTTGAGGAAGTCGAGCCGCGTCGGCGCGATCAGGTCGATCGCCTTCATCCGCCCGTCCCCGGCCTCGTCGTCGTCATTGGGAGCGTTGAGCGCGACCTCGGGCTCGGGCTCGACCTGCGGGGGCGCGGGAGCAGCGGGCGGCTCGGCGACGGGAGCAGCCTGCTCGACCGGAGCCTGCGGCGCGGGCGGAGCGGGAGCGGCGGCTTGAGCAACATGTCCCTCCGGTGCCGGCGGCTGGTTCAGCGGAGCGTCCCCCTGCGGGGCCTCGAAGCCCTCCTCCTCGGAGGAGTATTCGTCAGCGACAGGACCCGCGGCCGGAGCTCTCATGTCCAACGGGGTACCGTCCCCATCAACGGGGTACTGCGCCTCCGGAACAGCCTCTTCCATCCCCCTGAGCTCTTCTTCAAGCGGATGGGTGTCCTCGACGACTGGCTGCGGCTTCTTCTTGCGGCTTAGAAATCCCATTGCGCGGTAATTCGGATAGGACCGCCTTTTTCCTGCCGTTATCTGAAATTGCTAGGAATTGCCCGATACCTGAACTTCTCGACAAGCGGTTGGTAATCGTCACCGGCAAGGGCGGCGTCGGCAAGACGACGGTCTCGGTGGCGCTCGGAATGCGGGCCGCGGCGGAAGGCAAGCGGACGATCGTCTGCGAGGTCTCCGCCCAGGAGAACGCCTCGCGGATGTTCGAGCACACCACCGTCGGCTTCCACGAGGTCGAACTGGAGGAGAACCTCTGGGCGATCTCGATCGACCCCGACGAGTCGATGAGGGAGTACGTCCTGCTGCAGCTGAAGGTGCGGGCGATGCGCGACATGCTGTTCCGCAGCCGGATCTTCAACTACCTCGCCGCGGCGACGCCGGGGCTGAAGGAGCTGGTGACGATCGGCAAGATCTGGGAGCTGGCGCAGCTCGACCGCAAGGTGAAGTCGGGCCGCAAGTACGACACCGTGATCGTCGACGCGCCCGCGACCGGCCACGGGGTCGGCTTCTTGCAGACGCCGCGCACCTTCGCCAACATCGCCCGGGTCGGGCCGATCCACTCGCAGGCGCAGACGCTCGACCGCTTCATCACCGACCACGACAACACCGGCGTGGCGATCGTCGCCCTGCCGGAGGAGATGCCGGTGAACGAGACGGCGGCGCTGGAGCACGACCTGGTCGAGGAGGTCGGCGTCGCGGTCGACCGCGTCTACCTCAACGGGCTCTACCCGGAGCGCTTCTCCAAGGAGGAGGCCGAGAAGCTGACCGCGCTGGCGGCGATCGAGGACGGCGCGACGAAAGCGGCGGCGCGGGCGGCGCTCTCGGAGTTTGGCCGGGCGCGCAGCCAGCGGGCGCAGCTGGCGCGGCTGCGGCGACGGGCGCAGGCGCCGGTCAAAACGCTTCCCTTCCTGTTCGAGCCGGACCTCGGGCCCGAGGCGGCGCGGCGACTCTCGAAAAGGCTGACCTGATGCCGACCAGTCCCAACCTCAGCGAGGTCCTCGACGGCAAGGAGGTGGTGATCTGCGCGGGCTCCGGCGGGGTCGGCAAGACGACCACCTCGGCGGCGATCGCGGCGGGGCTGGCGGCGCGCGGCCTGAAGGTCTGCGTGCTCACCATCGACCCGGCGAAACGGCTCGCCGACTCGCTCGGGCTGGAGGAGCTCGGCAACGACGCGCGGCGGGTCGACCCGAAGCTCTTCGAGTCCCAGGGGATCGAGATGAAGGGCGAGCTGTGGGCGATGATGCTCGACCCGAAGCAGACCTTCGACGAGCTGATCGCCCGCCAGGCCCCCGACGAGGAGTCCCGCGACCGGGTGCTGAACAACCCGATCTACCAGCAGATCTCCGGGGCGCTGGCGGGGTCCCAGGAGTACATGGCGATGGAGAAGCTCTTCGAGCTCCACACCGAAGGCGAGTACGACATGCTCGTCCTCGACACGCCGCCGAGCCGCAACGCGCTCGACTTCCTCGAGGCGCCCCGCCGCCTCACCCAGTTCATCGAAGGCAAATCGCTGAAGGTCTTCATGAAGCCGACCGGGTTCGCGGCGAAGATGGCCGGCCGCGGCGCGACCGTCGCGCTGAGCGTGATGAAGCGGATCGTCGGCTTCGACCTGATCGCCGACCTGGCCGAGTTCTTCAACGCTTTCAGCGGCATGGTCGACGGCTTCCAGGCGCGGGCGAAACGGGTCAACAAGCTCCTCGCCTCCCCCACCACCTGCTTCCTCGTCGTCTGCGGACCGCAGGGCGAGCCGATCGACGAGGCGGTCTACTTCCACCGCAAACTGGTCGAGGCCAAGCTCCCCTTCGGCGGCGTGATCGTCAACAAGGTCCACTATCCGGCCGAGGAGCTCTGCGAAGGCAAGGTCGAAGACCTGCCCGCCAACCTCGCCGAGAAGCTGGGCGACGAGGGGCTGACCGAGCGGGTCGCCGCCAATTTCGCCGACTACCAGGCCCTCGCCGACCGCGACGCCCGCAACATCGAGCACCTCGCCCGCGAGATGCGCGCCACCGGCGTGATCCGCGTCCCCTACCTCGACGAGGACGTCCACGACCTCGCCGGCCTCGCCCAGATCAACCGCTACCTCTTCGCGACGGGCGAGGAGCGGGTGGCGATGGCGGCCGGCCGCGCCTGATGCGCCTCAACCACGTCACGCTCCCCGCGAGCGACGTGGAGACCTCGGCGGAGTTCTACCGCCGCCTCGGCCTGACCCAGATCGTCGCGAGCTACCCCAAGTACGCCCGCTTCGTCTCACCCGAGGGAGGCGTGACCCTCTCGCTCCACGTCAACGACCTCCCGACGCCGAGCGCGGCGAGCGTCCATTTCGAGGTCGACGACGTCGATCAGACCATCGCCGCCCTCCGCGACGCCGGCATCGAGATCGAGACCGAGCCCACGGATCAGCCCTACCTCTGGCGCGAGGCCACCCTCCTCTCGACCCCGACGGCAACCGCGTCTTCATCTACCACGCCGGCGAGATGCGCCTGAACCCTCCCTGGCGCCTGAAGGGGTAGGGCGGTCCGACGCGGCTAGTGGCGCTTGTAGTCGAACTCGGGGTGCGAGAGGTCCCAGTTGGCGTCCGGCACCGGGAAGAGGTGACGGACGCGCGGGGTGTCGATGCGCTCGCGGTGCTGCAGGTCGCGGTCCTCTTGGGCTGGCCACTCGAGTGAGTTGCCGCGCTGCTCCTCGGAGACCTCGTCGAGCCAGGCGGTCGCGGTGACCTTGATCTCGCCGGGGGCCGGGATCGGCTCCATGATCCGGGTGTCGGTGTCTTCGTCTTCGTGCTCGAGCTGGGGCTCGTCGCCGAGGTAGAGCTCCGCCTCGCGGATGTCGTCGGCGAGGCCGTCGAAGATCTGCCCTTCTTCACCATCAACCGGCACGTCCTCCGCTTCGCGTCCGGGCGTGCCGGGTGAGGACTCGGCGACCGGGAACTCGACAACTTTGAATTCCTCGGCCGGGGTCCGCTCGATCACCGCGAAGCTGGTGCTGTCGTCCTCCTCTTCGTCGGCGAAGGTCGCCTCGACGTCGGGGAAGTCGTCCTGGGCGAAGACGGTGATCTCGGCGTCGCCGGCGTCGAGGCCGGTCGAGATCAGGGTCTCGTCGGCGATCGTCGAGAGGTCGGGGCCGAGTTCGCCCAGCGCCGCTTTGCGCAGCAGCCGGCGGGCGCCGTCCTCGATCCAGGTCGCCAGATCGATCGCCCGGTCGAGCGTGCTGCCGTGCATCAGCGCGCGTTCGAGCTCCAGCACTTCCTCCATCCGTTCGCGGGCGGCGATGCGGTCGTAGTTGTCGTCGGCGATCAGGGCCGAGGCGCGCATCGGCAGCGAGGCGCCGACCGGGCCGTGGCCCTCGAGCACCGCGCGCAGCGCCAGCAGGTGGTCGGAGAGGCCTTCCATCGCGCTCTCGCGCTCGCAGCCCATCTCGAAGCGGCCGACCGCCCAGGTGAGGGCGCCGTCGGGGTCGGGGCGCTGCTCGAGGAGCGCGGCGAAGTCGGCGAGCCGGCCGCCCTCCTCCTCGGTCAGGCGGTAGCCGCCGGGGCGGGTCGCCGGGGCACCGGTGGTGATCCGCCGCCAGGTGTCCGAGCCGGTCGGGGCGAAGGCGAACGGAGCGAGGCCGATGCCGCCGGTTTTGAACATCCGCATCACGCTGATCAACTCGCGCAGCTGCTCGAGGGCCGCCTCGGCCCCGTCGGTGCCCTGCTCGGCGACGGCGAGGAACTGCGGCTCCCAGGCGGCGCGGCCCATGCCTTCGCTGCGCATCGCCTCGATCGGCACTTCGATCGAGTCGGCCTGGACGATCCGCACGCCGTTCGGCAGCTGCAGTCGGGCCATCGACATCCGCAGGCCGACGATCGGCACGATCAGGACGTCGGCGTCGTCGGCGCTCCGCGTTTCCGCGTCGAGCGTCGCCACCAGCTCCTCCAGAAGTTCACGGTCGAGCGCGAAGCCGCTGCCGCCGTCGAAGAGCTCGACGATGAAGACCTCGAGCAGCCGCTCGGCGCGGGCGCCCGGTTCCGGCGGCACGACCTCGCCGCGGCTCTCCAGGTAAGTGGAGGCGACGCCGGCCTCGACCACGGCCTCACGGGCCGTGCTCCAGCTCGGCAGCCCGTGCAGCACGACGGCCCGTTCGGCCACATAGCGGCCGGTCTGCGGGACGTAGCTGTAGAACGGCGAGTCCTCGGCCGTGTCGGTAGCCACATCGAAGGGGATCTCCTCGCCTTCCGCGACCATCGCGTTCAGACGGGTGGCGGCCTCGGTTGCGAGGCGCCTCAGGGTTTCGTTGAGCAGGAAGTCACGCACGCGGCCAGCTTCCCCAGGGCCACCCCGCCTCCTGCGTTTGCACGACGAGTTGCAGTTAGACCATCCGTCCGATCAAGGCCCGCAATCCGTCCGATTCCGCGGCCCCGCGCAGCAGCAGCCCCACCCCGCTGCCGAAACGGATTCCATGAAGAAATTCTTTCGCCTGCCCAGCCCCGCCCTGGTGATCTCCATCCTGGCCCTGGTCGTCGCCCTCAGCGGCTCCGCGATCGCGGCCAAGCGCTACCTGATCACCAACACCAAGCAGATCTCACCGGCGGCGCTGAAACAGCTGACGAAGCTGGCGGCGGCGCAGGCCAAGCAGGGACCGGCAGGCGCGGCGGGCGCGAACGGCGCCGCGGGAGCGACCGGGTCCGCTGGAGCGAGCGGCGAAGCCGGGCCCGCCGGCCCCGGGGCGGTCGTCTACTGGGCGGTGGTCAACCCGGACGGAGTGCTGGCCCGCTCCGGGTCGAAGAGCTCCGCGGAAATCACGAGCTCCGAACCGATCGGCACCGGCAGCTACGTGGTCAAGTTCAGCGCCGACGTCAGCAAATGCGCCTACGAGGCCGCGATCGGCAACTCGGTCGCCGAAAACACCGAAAATCCGGGCTTCGCGACCGTCGCGGCCCGCTCCGGCGAACCGCACGGAGTCGAGGTCCAGACCTACGGCGCCTTCACCGCCACCCCGGAACTCCAGGACAAAGGGTTCCACCTCGCGGTCTTCTGCTGACGCGTAATCGCGTCAGGCGGCGACAGCGGGTGCGTCTAGGTCTTCGGGCTCGAGG
>DAIQOT010000305.1:0-3911 GCA_036787695.1 Solirubrobacterales bacterium
GACCGATGCCGAGCGCCGCCGCATCGCCCGCGACCTCCACGACGGGCTGCAGACCCGGCTGGTGCTGCTCGCGATGCTGGCCGGGCGCGCCGGCAAGGAGGGCGAGGACTCGGCCGAGCTGAGCCGCGGCCTCGGGGACGCGATCGTCGAACTCCGCGAGCTGGTCCAGGGCGTCGTCCCGGCGGCGCTGACCGAGCGCGGCCTCTACGCGGCGGCGGTCGAATTGACCGACCGGATGCCGATGCCGGTGGAGCTCGACTTCGAACCGCTGCCCGGGGACCTGCCGATCGGGATCGAGACGGCGGGGTATTTCGTCGTCTCCGAGGCGCTCGCCAACGCGGTCAAGCACTCGCACGCCGAGGAGCTGCGGCTGAGCATCGGCCGGCCCGCCGGGCGGCTGCGGATCGAGGTCGTCGACGACGGCATCGGCGGCGCGCTGCCGGGCGGGGGCCTGAGCGGCCTCGCCGACCGGGTCGAAGCGCTCGGTGGCTGGATCGAGGTCGAGAGCCCGCCCGGCGAAGGGACCCGGGTCCTGGTCGAGGTGCCGTGCGAGAACGCGGTATCGACCGAGGCCGTCCCGGAGGGAATCGCGACCGCGGTGAACCAGGGTGGGGCGAGCGCGAGTAAGGAGCTTGCATGAGGGTCGTTATCGCCGAGGACCAGGCGTTGATGCTGGAAGGGCTGGCGCTGCTGCTCGAGCGCGACGGCGCCGAGGTGGTCGGCCGCGCGACGGACGCGCCGGAGCTGATCCGCAAGGTGAACGCGCACCGGCCCGACCTCGTCGTCGCCGACATCCGCATGCCGCCGGGCCTCGCCGACGACGGCCTGCAGGCGGCGCTGAAGATCCGCGCCGACCACCCCGGCACCGCCGTCCTGCTCCTCTCCCAGCACGTCAACCGCGCCTACGCGACCGAACTTGTCGAGGCCGGGACCGTCGGCGTCGGCTACCTGCTGAAGCAGCGGGTCGCCAACTTCGCCGCCTTCAGCGCCGACATCCATCGGGTCGCCGAGGGCGGCTGCGTGCTCGACTCCGAGGTGGTCGCGGCGATGATGGCGCGCCCCCGCCGCGACGCCGTCCTCGAGCAGCTGACCCCGCGCCAGCGCGAGGTCCTCGCCCTGATGGCCGAGGGCCGCAGCAACGGCGCGATCGCCGAAAGCCTCACCCTGACGACCAAGGCCGTCGTCCGCCACGTGTCCCACATCTACGACACCCTCGGCCTCGAGCCCGCCGACGAGGACCACCGCCGAGTCCTGGCCGTCGTCCGCTACCTCTCGGCCTGAGCAGGGTCCGTCACAAAGACCCACGGAACGTCACCGTTCCTCCGACCCTCCCCCGGGTGAGTTCGCACTTTCCTACGCATAGCGTGGGTTTCTGCGAACTCATTTCCTCGCGTGGCTTCAGGACCGGCAAATCTCGGACGGCCGGAGCCGGCGACTTCCGTCGAATCGCCATCTCGTAACCCGGGGTCGACGGGGCCGCGCCGGGGTGGCCTTCGACGGGCGGTCCAGTAACGGGGCGTTCCGGTTGGACACTCGGTCGAACCTGGGGGCGAAATTCGCCACCGGGGCCACCTGAACCGATGTCAGGTTTGGACGGGTGGATAGGGAGACCGAGTCCCGGCGGAAATAGCTTCCACCGCCTCCCGGTTACCCAAAATTCAAAGGATTCGCCCGTGAAGAAAGATGGCGCCCCGACCGCCTCCGCTTCAAGCTCCGACGTCCCCACCGTCGCCGCCGACACCTCGACCGAGCCAGGCTTCCTGCCCGGCGACATGAACCGCCGCTCGCTCCTCGTCCGCACCGGTGGCGCCGTCGCTGTCGCCGGCGCCGCTGCCGCCCTCGGCCCGGTCGGCGGCGCGCTCGCCGCCCCGCCCGCGCCCAAGCGCGTCACCACGTCGTCCTCGAGCCCGCTGCCGAGCGCGGCCTCGGTGCTCGCCGACGAACGCGCCCTGACCGACCACGAAGTGATGGAGCTGGCGGCGCTGCTGCAGGCCGGCGAGGTCTCCGCGGTCGAGCTGGCGGAAGAGTATTACGCCCGCATCAACACCTTGAACGGGCCGTTCGAGACCTACGCCGACAACGGCTACTACTCCGCCTTCATCCGGATCAACGAAGACATCGGGCTGAGCGCGGCGCGGGCCGCCGACGAACGACTGGCCGCGGCGCGCGCCGGCGGACCGGCCGCCCCGTACCTGTGCGGGATCCCGATGGGCGTCAAGGACTCGATCGCGGTCGAAGGCTTCCCCGCCCAGGACGGCACCAACGACTTCCTCGGCAACGTCGGCCTCGAAGACGCCACCGCCGTCGGCCGCCTGCGGGCGCTCGGCGCGGTGCCGCTCGGGATCACCGTCGCCTCGGCCTACTCGGGGGTGATCGGCGGCACCTTCGCCGGCAACGCCTGGAACCCCGAATACATCCCCGGCGGGTCCAGCCAGGGCTCCGGCGTCGCCTCGGCGGCGCGGCTCGCGGCCTTCTGCCTCGGAGAGGAGACCGGCGGCTCGATCATCTTCCCGAGCTCCTGCAACGGCGACTCCTCGATCAAGGTCTCCCAGGGCCTGGTCTCGGTCGCCGGCCTGATGCCGCTCTCGCCCGGCTACGACACGATCGGCCCGATCGCCCGCTCCGGCCGCGACGCCTCGCTGATCCTCAACGGGATGATCGCCGAAGGGCCCGACCCGTTCGGGGACCCGCAGACGCTGGCGATCCCGCGCGGCTACCCGCAGCTCTCGCTTGCCCCGCGGATCGGCCCGAAGCCGCTCGCCGGGGTGACGATCGGGATCAACAAAACCGACTGGATGACGGTCGCGGTCGAAAAAGAAGGCAAAAAAACCACCGAAACCAAACAGGGTGTCGATCCGCAGAGCACCTACGGCCCGGAATACCTCGCGGCCTTCGACCGGCTCTGCACCGAGCTGCGCGGGATGGGCGCGAACGTGATCGAATTCAACGGGGTCGATTTCCTCAACTTCGAAGAAAGCGCGAACCCGTACTTCAACAACCCGATCGTGCTGGAAGAAATCGACGGGGTGAAAATCTCGCCGTCGTCGGCGATCCTGAACCCGAACCGCTACGACTTCCACTACACCGAGGCGCCGGAAGCGTTCGCCAAAACGCGGCCCGAAGCGCAGGCCAAAAACCTGCTGAAAAACTTCGGCGCCGTGCCGCCCGGCGGGACCGAAAGGACCTGGGAAGAGGCGATCAAACAGCAGAAAATGGTCACCGAGGGAGCGCGGCGCGAGGGCGAGCGCCGGCGCCGCCTCTGGGCCTCGAACTACAAGGCGGCCTTCGACGCCGCCGGGGTCGACTTCATGGTCGTGATGTCGGTCGCCGACGTGCTGCCGAAACGGGCCGAAAGCGAAACCTACAAATCGCGCCGTAACAACCAGATCGCCAACAGCCTGAGCTTCCCGATGGTCAGCTTCCCGATCGGCTTCAACTCGATCAACATGCCGATCACCGCACAGTTCAAGGGTCCGCGGTTCTCCGAGCCGCAGATGGCGCAGGCGATGATCGACTACCAGGCCCGCTACCCGGAATGGCACACCGCGGCGCCGCCCGACCCGGTCCTTCCCAAAACGACCGCGAGGACCCTCTCCAAGAAGCAGGCGGCGGCGATCGAAGGCGAAGATCCCTCGGCGACCAATGACCCGCTCGTCGCGATGGAAAACTTCCGATGAGCACGCCCAGCCGGATGACGATCGCCTGGGATCGTCTCGACCAGATGGGGCTGCTGCCGGAGAACTCGAGCGTGGTCGAGCCACCGCCGATCACGACGATCGCCTGGACGCCGTTGCTCGGTCCGACGATCTTCGACTACGACCCGAGCGACTTCGTCATCACTCCGGGCGGGGGCGAAGAAGTCGCCACGACGCCGCCGCCGACCGAAGGCGGGTCGCCGCCGGCGGGCGGCA
>DAIQOT010000306.1:0-3911 GCA_036787695.1 Solirubrobacterales bacterium
GCGCTGGAACGGTTCGCGAAGGGCTCCGAAGAACTCACCGAAGGGCTGCTTCAGGCGGAAATCGGCGCGATCCAGCTGCGCGTCACCGGGATCAACTCGATCACCAACGTGCTCAACTACAACGGCCGGCGGCTGCAGCGGGAGCAGCTACGGGCGCTGCGCGCCGACCAGAACGAAACGCTGCCGAGCCTGCTGGCGCCGACGAAGGTGAGCGTCGAAAAGCTGCAGGCGGCGGAAGCGAAGCTGAAGGAAGCGGCCCCCACCGACCCGGCGGCCGCGGCGGCGCTCGAATCGGTCCAGGGGGCGCTGGCGGCGATCACCGGCACCGACCCGGCGACCGGGCTGCCCTACGCCGAAGGCTACGCGGGTCTGGTCGCGGAACTCGAAGGGCTGCAGGAACGATTCGGGACGAACGCCGAACTGAACCAGGAAACGACCTCCTACATACACTCGACGATCCACGAATTGCACAAGGTCGGGCGGGGGGCCGGTCGCCTGATCGAAGGCCTCCAGAAACTCCACAAGGGCGCCAACACGCTCACCCACGGGGCCGACAAGCTGGCCAAGGAAGCGAGCCGGCTCGGCAGCGGGATCGAAAAGCTGAGCGGCGGCGCGACCCAGCTCGTCACCGGCCTCGGCAAGCTGAGCGGCGGCGCCGAGGCGCTGGAAGAAAACCTCGCCGCCGGGGTGAACAAGGTCGAACCGCTGCAGACCGGGCTCACCGAAGCGAGCGTCAAGGTGCTCGAAGGCCACGCGAAAATCCGCAAGGAAGCGGGCGAAGTGCAGGACCAGACGCCGGGGCTCTTCAACTCGGGGTACTTCGTGCTCTCGGCGCTCGACGGGGCGCCGCCGGGGGCACGCGAAAAGGCGGGCGCGACGATCGACCTGAACCGCGGCGGCCAGGCGGCCTCGATGCTGGTGATCTCGAAGTTCGAATTCAACTCGCCGGGCTCGGTCCAGCTGAACAAGGAACTGGCGAGCGCCGCGGGCGAACTGGGGCAGAACGCGAGCCTCGAAACCGGCGTGGCGGGCGGCGCCGCGCAGCTGAACGACTACAGCCACATCACCCGCGAACGGATCCCCTGGATCATCGCGATCATCACCCTGGTCACCTTCCTGGTACTGGTCGTGGTGCTGCGGGCGCTACCGCTGGCGGCGATCGCGGTCGGGCTCAACCTGCTCACGGTCGGCGTCGCCTTCGGCGTCCTCACCCTGCTCTTCCACGTCCCCGAAGACTGGCCGCTGGGGGGGCACAACTACGTCGACGCGGTCGGCGCCTGCATGATCTTCGCGATCGTCTTCGGCCTCTCGATCGACTACGCGGTATTCCTCCTGACCCGGATGCGGGAGAGCTACGAGGCGGGGAACGACAACGCGACCGCGGTCCACTACGGCCTCGACAAAACCGCCCGCGTCATCACCGGCGCCGCCGTGATCATGCTCGCGGTCTTCGTCGTCTTCGCCGGCGCCCCGATCGCGACCGTCAGCCAACTCGGCATCGGCCTCACCATCGCCGTCGTCCTCGACGCCACCGTGGTCCGCATCGTCCTCCTCCCGGCCCTGATGCTGCTGCTGGGCGACCGGGTCTGGTGGCTGCCGGCCCCGCTGAAGCGCGTGCTGCCGAAGCTCAACGTCTAGGAGAGTGCACGGTTCCTCCACGAACTGCGCGCATCTCGTGACGAAGGCTCATGGAACGTCACAGACCTTCATCGCCCGAACTCGCGATCGGTGATTTGACCTTGCTATGGCAGGGTCAAACCGTGCAGCGCGTTCGGGCCTGTTGAGGACCTGTCACGGAAGAGCGGAGATCGTGCCGAACTCCGCACCTTCCTGCCGAAACCCTCACGTCCCGGGCGTCTCGACGGCGGCCACAACCTGCCAGGGCCGCTGTCGAGACGCTCGGGACGCCGATCGATCCCCAGCCGCAACGGCCGCGAATCGCAGCCGAAGTCCCTACTTCTTCTTCGGTTCCGCCTTCACCGTGCACGCCTGCGTGGTCGAGGCGTTGATCGTGGTGCCGTCCTTGTAGGTGAAGGCGCCGCGGTATTTGAGCTTCTTGGACGCCGGGCATTTGGCGTTGACGAAGCTCGTCTTCTTGCCTTTGTAGGTCCAGCTTTTCTGGATCTTGACCTTGAAGTCGGTGATCGCGCCGTAGCCGCCGGCGAGCGGCGGGATCGTCACGTCGAGGCGCGGGCCGTAGCCTTCCTTGCCGTAGTTGGAGACGACGCCGGTGAGGATCAGCGTGGTCTGCACCGGGTTGACGCCGTAGGAGTGCAGGAGGACGACCGGCTTGCCGCCCTGGGGGACGCCGTTGAAGGCGGTCACCGTGACCGGCTCGGTGTAGAGCGTGCCGAGCGGGATCAGCGTGATCGCGCTTCCCTTGCCGATGATCGCGTCGCCGCAGGCTTTTTCGGCCGCTTCGGTCGTCGTGTTCTGCAGCAGGGCCGCGTTGCAGGTCGGCAGGCCTTTGGTCGCCAGCGACAAGTTCTGGTCGAAGTCGATGACGTCGTGCGTCGCCGGGCTCGGGACGCCGTTGGGCGAGGTGCTCGAGCCGGTTTTGACGTCGACGCTCAGGCTCGCGGGCGACAGCGTCTTCTTGTACAGCGCCTTCGGCGATACCGAGGCTTCGATCGACTGCGTGTTGCCGTCGGGGCCGCTGACGGTTTCGCCGGCCATCGCGGCCGAAATCGGGATCGCAAGCGCCACGAGGGCGGCAAGGCCCGCGATCAGAGTGAAACGTTTTCGCATTAAGTTGCTCCTGAAATAGGAAATTTGCGGATCGCCTCCCACATCCCCAACCGGCCCGCCGCGCCAGAGTAGCGCGTTGAATTCCGATTAAGTCCCCGCTTAGGCGCCGTTTGGCGGGGAATCGCTCGGATACGATCCGCGCGCCCATTCTCAGGTCGAGGGGGCCAGGGAGGGGGCAAGCGACGATCCGTGGCTGCGAAACCGCAAGGTGAGGAGAAACGCTCGGCCTCGGGCCGAGGAATCACTCCTGCCCGGATCGCGACGATCGGGGCCCTGCTGGTGGTGGTGATCGTGCTCGCGATCGTCCTCTTCACCGGGGGCGGCGGCCACAAGTACACGCTCCTCTTCCAGAACGCGGGTCAACTCGTGCCCGACAACCAGGTGATGATCGGCGGCTCGCCCGTCGGCACGGTCTCGAACATCGAACTGAGCCCGAGCAACCTGGCCGAAATCGAAATCGAAGTCGAACAGGAACTGCACGAAGGGACGACGGCGGTGATCCGGGCGACCTCGCTCTCGGGCGTCGCCAACCATTACGTCTCGATCAGCCCCGGCCCGAACAGCAGCCCGGCGCTCGACGAAGGCGCCGAGCTCGGCCTCTCCTCGACCACCACGCCTGTCGACATCGACCAGCTCTTCAACAGCTTCCCGCCGAAAGTGCGTGAAGGGCTGCAGAACTTCATCAAGGGCAACGCGCAGATCTACGCCGGCCGCGGCAAGGAAGCGAACGAAAGCTACGAATACTTCGGCACGGCGCTGAACCGGGCTACGAACTTCGCCTCGGAACTGAACGCCGACGAACAGCTGCTCTCCAAGTTCCTGGTCAGCTCGAGCAACCTGACCAGCGCCGTCGCCGGCCGCGGGGCGCAGCTCTCGAGCGCGATCACCAACGCCAACACCGCCTTCCAGTCGCTGAACACGCAGAACGTCGCCCTCGACGAATCGCTGCGCGAGCTGCCGCCGGTGCTGCGCCAGTCGAACACGACCTTCGTCAACCTGCGCGCCGCGCTCGACGACGTCGAACCGCTGATCGACACGGCGAAGCCTGCGACCAAAAACCTCGCCCCGTTCCTCGCCGAACTGCGCCCGGTGCTGAGCAAGTTCATCCCCTTCACCCAGAACCTCGCCCTGGCCCTCGACCGCCCGGGCCAGGACAACGACAC
>DAIQOT010000100.1:0-12650 GCA_036787695.1 Solirubrobacterales bacterium
GGCCGAAAACCGGAGATATAGGGAGGTTTTCGGCCCATCAACCTGGGGGTGTCACCGGGTGCGCGCAGTTCGTGGAGGAACGCGCGCGCTCCCCCGGCGCTCGTGACGAAGCTTCATCACTTTCCGCACTCCCGGCCGTCTCGGCCACGGCCACAGCCTGCCCGGGCCGTGGACGAGACGGCCGCGTCCCTTTCTCCTTCGGGCGCCAGCTTCCCCGCCCAGATGAGTTCGCACTTAGGGCCGCATAGCGACAGAAAGTGCGAACTCACCGGTGGGGTCAGCTGGCTTGGCGGTCCTCGCCCTCCTCGACCCAGCGGACGAGGGCTCGGAGGACGCCCTCGCAGCGGCGGGAGATGCGCTCGTCGGCGAGGCCGGGGACGGCGACGCTGGCGATCTGGAGCTCGGTGAGGGTGTGGGGCTGCTCGGCGGCGCGTTGCTCTTGGCCGAGGCGGACGAGCCAGCGGCGCGCCGCGGCCTCGAAGCGTTTGTCGCGCGCCCGGGCGAAGAGGATCAGCAGCTCGAGGGCACAGTGGAGGCTGACCGGGCCGCTCTGGGCCATTTCGCGCGCCGCTCGCGAAGCCCCGTCGAGGTCGCGCCGGCCGACCGCCGCGTTGAATCTCCCCAGGGCTTCCGAATGCGTGACCACGAACGTATGTTCGCATCAATTTCAAGTCGGTTCAGGCGCGCTTGACCCCGGCGCGGTAGAACTGCCGCAACCACAGCGATAAAGAGGAGAGCGAATGACGACGAAAGCAGACTTCACCGACGAGCAGTGGAAGCAGGTCCTCGAGGGGCCGACGAGCGCCGGGATGATCGTCGCGACCGCCCAGAAAGGCGGCACCTTCCGCGAGACCTTCGCGATGGCCGGCGCCTACACCGACGCCCGCAAGGAGCACGGCGCCTCCGAGCTGCTCGACGAAATCGTCACCCACCGGCCGAAGACCGACCGGCCCAAGGCGCACTCGAAAGAGGAGCTGAAGGACGCCTACCTCGCCGAGATCCGCAGCGCGGTCGGCCTCGTCACCGACAAGGCCACCCCGGAGGAGCTCGGCGACTACCGCCTCTTCATCGTCAACCTGGCCAAGAAGGTCGCCGGGGCGAAGGAGGAGAAGGGCTCCGAGGACGGCGTCACCGAGGCCGAGGCGAGCGCGATCACCGAGATCGAAGCGGCGCTCGGCGTCACCGCCTGAGCCGACGATGGCCGACGGCCCCGAGATCCTCGGCAAGAAGGGCTACAAGAAGGAGCTCCACCGACTGCAGGTGGAGCTCGTCCGCCTGCAGGAATGGATCGTCCACGAGGGCCTCAAAGTCGTCGTCATCTTCGAGGGCCGCGACACCGCGGGCAAGGGCGGCACGATCCGCCGGATCACCGAAAAGACGAACCCGCGGGTGATCCAGGACGTCGCGCTCGGCAAGCCCAACGACCGCGAGCGCACCGAGTGGTACTTCCAGCGCTACGTCGCCCACCTGCCGGCGGCCGGCGAGATGATCCTCTTCGACCGCTCCTGGTACAACCGCGCCGGGGTCGAGCGGGTGATGGGCTTCTGCACCAACGAGGAGTACGAGGAGTTCATGCACTCCTGCCCGCGCTTCGAGCGGATCATCCAGCGCTCCGGGGTCATCCTGATCAAGTACTGGCTCTCGGTCTCCGACGACGAGCAGGAGCGCCGCTTCCAGGCCCGCCTCGACAACCCGCTGAAGCGCTGGAAGCTCTCGCCGACCGACCTCGAGGCGCGCGCCCGCTGGGTCGACTACGCCGAGGCCAAGGACGAGATGTTCGCCCACACCGACACCGAGGACTCACCCTGGTTCGTGGTCGAGTCCGACGACAAGCGCTCGACCCGCCTCAACCTGATCAGCCACCTGCTCGAACAGATCCCCTACCAGCGGGTCGACCAGGAGCTGGTGAAGCTGCCGCCGCGCCAGCAGCGCGCCTACGAGCGGCCGCCGAAGTCGACCGAGAAACAGGTCCCGGAGCGCTTCAGGGTCGAGTAGAGCGCTCTTGCGCGGAGCGCTCGCGCAGGACCGGGGCCTCGCGCGGGCCGATGGCGGGGCGGTGCGGGTCGCGGCGCGAGCTCGGCACCGGCAGGGCCGCGCCGCCGTGCGGTCCGCGTTTGCGCGGGCCGCCCTGGCCGGGCTCGGGCAGGCGCGGCGGCATCTTCGACCGCACCGTCTCCGGCTCGGGGTCTTCCGCCGGGTCCTTCATCAGCGTGTAGACCCAGAAGAGCAGCCCGACGATCGGGATCTTCAGCGCCAGGATGATGAGGATGGCCTCGAGGACGTCCATGCGATGAGTGTAGGTACCCGGACCGTCGACGGCTACGCGACGCCGGGCGCGGCCGCCCGGTCGGGCGGGGTGTCGCCTTCACCCGCCGCCGCGCGCCGATCGAGCACCGCGACGATCCGCAGCGCCACCGCGAGCAGCGCGACCCCCACCGCCGAGCCGATCAGCCAGGCGCCGACCATGCCGCCGGTCGGGTCGGCGATTTCGAAGTAGTCGCGCGCCGCCGGGATCGCGCAGGCGCCGAAGAAGAGCAGCGCCATCGCCGCGCAGAGAGCGCCGACGACGAGCCGCCGCCCCCCCGGCTGATCCTCGAGCGCGAAGACGATCGCCAGGCCGGAGACGACGACCGTCGCTGCGGTCGCGCTCCGCGCCTGGGTCAGGTCGACGTTAAAGGCGTGGCGGGCGAGCAGATAGGTGACGAGGATCCCGATCCCGGTCGCCAGGCCCGCCGGGATCGAGAAGCGCGCGATCGCCGGCAGGAAGCCCTCCGGCCGCCACGGCCCGGTCGAGGGCGCCAGCGCCAGCAGGAAGGCCGGGATGCCGATCGTGAAGGTCGAGGTGAGCGTGAACTGACGCGGCAGCATCGGGAAGACGCCGCTCGGGATCGCGATCACCAGCACCAGGAAGCCGGTGAACACCGCCTTCGAGACGAAGAGCCGGGCGACGCGCTGGATGTTGCGGAGGATCTGGCGACCTTCGCCGACCATCGGCGGCACCTCGCCGAACTCGCCCGACACAAGCACCAGGTCCGACACCGAGCGCGCCATCTGGGTGCCGCTGCCCTGGGCGATCGCAAGCCGCGCCTCCTTCAGCGCCGGGACGTCGTTGACCCCGTCGCCGAGCATGCCGACGTACTCGCCGCCCTCGCTCAGCACGCGGACGACGCGCGCCTTGTCCTCGGGGGAGATCCGCCCGATCGCCGGCGCCGCCAGCACCGCGGCGAGCAGCTCGGCGTCGTCCTCGGGCAACGCGCGGCCGTCGAGCGCCGGGCCGCTCGCCTCGATCCCGAGGTCACGGGCGATCGCCCCGACCGTCGCCGGGTTGTCGCCGGAGAGCACCTTCAGGGCGATGTTCTCGCGGGCGAAGAAGGCGATCGTCTCCGCTGCCGAGGCGCGCAGCTCCTCGGCGAGGACGACGACGCCGAGCGGCCGGAGTGGGGACGTCAGCTCGACCTCTGGGCCGGCCTCGGGCAGCGGCGCGCCGTAGGAGGCGAGCGCGAGGACGCGCCGACCGGCGGCGGCCTCCGCAGCGGCGCGTTCGGCGAGCGCGGCTTCGGCGGGAGCGCCGCCGTCGGCGGATCCGTCCGCGCCGTCGGTCGGCGCCCCCGCGTCCCCGAGCAGCGCCTCGGGCGCGCCCAGCACCAGCCGCCGCCCGTCGAGCTCGAGCGCGCTCCAACGACGGCGCGAGGAGAACGGGATCGTCGCGCTCGGCTCGACCGCCACCACGCCGTCGCCCAGCCCGGCCTCGTGGATCGCCTCGAGCGTCGTGTTCCGCGTCGGCGCGCTCGCCGCGTAGGTGCCGAAGGTGTCGGCCAGGTTGGCCTCGGTGACGCCCTCGGCGGGGATCAGCTCGACCACCCGCAACGAGGCCTCGGTCAGCGTCCCGGTCTTGTCGGTGCACATCACCGACACCGAGGCGAGGCTCTCGATCGCGTTCAGCTGCTGGGCGAGGATCCCGTGCCGCGCCATCTTCGCCGCCGTCACCGCCGCGGTGAGCGAGACCAGCAGGATCAGCCCCTCGGGGACGATGTTGACGATCCCCGCGGTGAGGGTCTCGACCGCGTCGGACTGGCTGACGTTGCGGAGCGCCAGCGACACCCCGAGCCCGATCCCGAGCGGCGCCATGAAGCCGACCATCACGATCAGGAGTCGGTCCATCGCCCGCTCCAGCGGCGAGCGCGGGTGGCGGAAGGCGCGCGCGGTCTCGGTCAGCCGGGCGGCGTGGCTGTCGGCGCCGACCGCGGTCGCCTCGAAGTCGCCCTCGCCCTCGACCGCGAAGGAGCCCGACAGGACCTCGTCGCCGACCCGCCGCGCGATCGGCTCGGACTCGCCGGTCAGCTCCGACTCGTCGAGCGCCAGCCCGTCGGCGCGCACCAGGTCACCGTCGGCGGCGATCTGGTCGCCGCTCGCGATCCGCACCAGGTCACCGACGACGACCTCGCCGACCGGCACCTGCCGCGGCGTCCCGTCGCGGACCACGGTCGCTTTCGCCACCACCAACGCCGCGAGCTTGTCGAGCGTGCGCTTGGCGCGCACCTCCTGGAAGGTCCCGATCGCGACGTTGGCGACAAGGATGCCGAGGAAGAGCGCGTCCTTCGGGTTGCCCCAGATGATCGTCGCGGCACCGAAGCCGGCGAGGATCGCGTTGAAGACGGTGAAGGTGTTGGCGACCGCGATCGAGAGGTAGGAGCGGCTGGTCGCCTGCTCGCGCGTCGTCCCGCGCTCCTTCAGGCGGCGGGCGGCCTCGGCCTCGGTCAGTCCGGCGGTGGTGGAGGGGGCGGCGGTCTCCAAGCCCCTAAACCTAAGCCGTCGCCCGGCGCGGCGTCCCCGGAACCGAAGCACCCCGGCGCCCCCTCAAGAAGGTGAGGGGGCGCCGGGGCTTTTCGTGGGTGGCTTCGGAGGAGGGGACGGTTGAAGGCCGCCCCCGCCGTCTTATCCCGCTGAGGTCGCGGGGCGTTCGGCGAGCTTCACGTTCACCGACGCGGTCTGGCCTTCGCGGTTGACGGTCAGTTCGACCGTTTCCCCGGCGTGCAGGTCCTCGATCTTTTCGACCAGGTCTTCGGTCGAGGCGATCGATTCGCCGTTGACGGCGGTGATGATGTCGCCGCCGAGGCCGAATTCCTGGCCCTCGACTTCTGCCGCAGTGGTCGCTCCCTGGATGCCGGCGGCCGCTGCCGGGCCACCTTCCTCGACCTGCTGCACCAGCACTCCTTCTTGCACCGGCAGGTTGAACGCGCTTGCCAGTTCGGGGGTGATCGTCGCGCCGCTGATCCCGAGGTAGCCGTGCTCATCGGCCGTCCCCGACTCCAGCTGCGAGATCTCTTCCTTGGCGGTGTTGATCGGGATCGCGAAGCCGATGCCGACGTTGCCCTCGGAGCCTTCGCCGCCGGTCTCGATCTGCGAGTTGATGCCGATCACTTCGCCCGCCGAGTTGATCAGCGGACCGCCCGAGTTGCCCGGGTTGATCGCCGCGTCGGTCTGGATGACGTCGTCGATCGTGACGCCGTCGGGCGCGGTGATTTCACGCTGCAGGGCCGAGACGATGCCGCTGGTCACGGTCCGCTGCAGGTCGAAGGGGTTGCCGATCGCGACGACCGGGTCGCCGACTTCCATCTTCGAGGAGTCGCCGAGCTTCAGCGGGTGGAGCTGCGACGCCGGCGCGTCGACCTTCAGCAGCGCGAGGTCCTTGTTCGGTTCGGTGCCGACGACTTCGGCCGGGTACATCTTGCCTTCGGATTCGAAGGAGACCTGGATCGTTTCGCCGCCTTCGACGACGTGGTTGTTGGTGAGGACGTGGCCTTCGTCGTCGAGCACGATGCCCGACCCCGAGTCGACGCCTTCGGAAACCTTGGATTCGATGAAGGCGACGCCGCTGCCGTCGGCCTTGTAGATCTGGTTGATGCTGTTGCCGCCTTCGGTGCTGGTGAGGGCGGCGGGAGTGGCGCCGGAAGCCGAGACGACTTCACGGGTGGTGGTGGAGCCGCCGCTCGTCGAGACGAGCCCGGTCGCGATCGCGATCAGGCCAAAGACGGCGACGACCGCCCCGCCCAGGAGGGCGGAGCCGAACGGGTGACTTCTCTTTCGCTTGGGCATGGCATTGAGAATTGCGCCACCTGCTCGGCATTCCCTAAACGGGCGTGAACGTCTTTCTAAAGAGTTGCCAAGAGATTTCTAAAGACGTAAGCCGCGATCCCGCTCCCGGCGCCGATTTGACGAAATTCGATTCGGTCCCTAATCTTTCGGCGCCGAACGACCGTGAAGACACGCGCCTCCGCAGGGCGCGCGGAGAGGGGAAGCGCCACCAGCATGTCCGACCGCATCGAGCCTTACGTCTGGAAGATCGCCGGAGTGGTGATCCTGGGGATGACGATGTCGATCCTCGACACGACGATCGTCAACGTCGCCCTCGACACCCTGAGTCGCGAACTTCACACGACCCTGGCGCAGATCCAGTGGGTCGCCACCGGTTACCTGCTGGCGCTCGCCGCGGTGATCCCACTGACCGGCTGGGCGGCGCGCCGCTTCGGCGCCAAGCGCGTCTACCTCGCCTCGATCTTCCTCTTCACGGTCGGCTCGGCCCTGTGCGGCGTCGCCGGGTCGAGCACCTCGCTGATCCTCTTCCGCGTCCTCCAGGGCGTCGGCGGCGGCATGATCATGCCGATCTCCCAGATGATCATGGCCGAGGTCGCCGGGCCCAAACGGATGGGCCGCGTGATGGGCGTCGTCGTCATGCCGGCGATGCTGGCGCCGATCCTCGGCCCGGTCGTCGGCGGCCTGATCCTCCAGAACCTGCACTGGTCCTGGATCTTCTTCGTCAACGTGCCGATCGGGATCGTCGCCGGGATCCTCGGCTGGCGGATGCTCCCCGAATCGAACCTCGGCAAAGCGGGCAAGCTCGACTGGGTCGGCCTCCTGTTGCTGGCGACCAGCATGCCGCTGATCGTCTACGGCCTCTCGGAGATCGCGACCAAGGAAAGCTTCACCGCGCCGAGCGTGGTCTGGCCGATCGTCGGCGGCATCGCCCTGGCCGGCTACTTCGGCTGGCACGCGTTACACGTGGAGAGGCCGCTGCTCGACGTCCGCCTCTACGCCAACCGGATCTTCGCCGCCGCTTCGCTGACGACCTTCGGCCTCGGCGCGGCGCTCTTCGGGGCGATGATCCTGGTGCCGCTCTACTACCAGCAGGTGCGCGGCGAGGACGTCATCGTCACCGGCCTGTTGGTCGGGCCGCAGGGCCTCGGGATGCTGATGGTCTCACCCTGGATCGCCCGCTTCACCGACCGCTTCGGCGGTGGCCGCGTCGCCGTCGTCGGCATCTCCGTGCTGACCCTCAGCTCGCTGCCGCTCTGCTTCATCGGCGCCAACACCTCGATCCTCTTCATCTCGATCCTGCTGCTGGTCCGCGGCGTCGGCATCGGGCTCTCCTTCATCCCGACCACCACCGTCGCCTTCGCCTCGCTGCGGACCGACCAGCTCTCCGACGCGACGCCACAGATGAACGTGCTGCAGCGGGTCGGCGGCGCGATCGGCACCGCGGTCCTCGCGGTCGTCCTGCAGCGGGCGAGCAAGGGCGCCTCCAGTCCGTCCGAGCTGGCCGGCGCCTTCGGCACCGCCTACTGGTGGGCGCTCGGCATCTGCGCCGCCTCGATGATCCCGGTGCTGGTGTTGCTGCGGGCCGAGGGGCCGAAAGAGGAAGCGCCGGTGTCGTCGGAGGTCGAGATGGCCGAGGAGTTCGTGGAGCCGATCGGTGCCTGAGCGGACCGCCGGAGCGGGGCGGGTCGACGCGGCGGCCGGCACCGCGGTCGCGACCCCGCCGGTCGGGCCCGAGCGCCTGGCCGCGATCACCGAACTGGGGATCGCCTTCCGCAGCGCCTTCCGCAGCCTGCGGAGCCTGCGCGGCCGCGACACCCACCGCGGCGACGAGATCGGCCACGCCCAGTACGAGCTGCTCGCCGAACTCTGCGCGCACGGGCCGCTGCAGGCGGGCGAGCTGGCCGAAGCGGTCGAGGCGAGCGCCGCGACCGTCTCCGGGATGCTCGACCACCTGAGCGAAGCCGACCTGGTCGAACGGACCCGCTCCGACACCGACCGCCGCATCGTCGTCGTCAAAGTCACCCGCCGCGGCAAGCGCAAAGTCGAAGCCCGCAAGGCGCTCTGGCAGGCCCGCTGGCAAGGAGCTTTGGAGGGCCTCGACGACGACGAACTCCAGACCGCCGCCCGCGTCCTCGAGCGAATCCACGGCATCTTCTGCGAGCAGCAGCGCGAGAGCTGAGCCCGGCGACTAGGCTCGCCGGATGGCGCTGAGCGAGGACGACGAGCGGCGGGTCGAAGCCAAGGTCCTGGCGATGACGCGGGAACTGCGCGACCCGCCGAACCAGGAAAAGGAGGATCGGATCGGCGTCGAGATCGCGATCCTTCCCGAGGAGGAGAGGGACTTCGTCCCGACCGCGCTGCTGCGGCTGTTGGTGCGGGAACGGGAGGGACGGTTCGACGACCTCGATTCGTCCCCCGAGCGTCGGCTGCCTCCTCGCCGCCGCGGCTTCTTCCGCTGGAGCTGAGCGCCGCCTCTTTCACCGAACGTTTGGTGGCCGTCCGGCCGCTTGTATACTAGTATCCACTGTATGGCTGAGCCGATCCCGATCAGAGGCGGTGACGCTCCGGAGGGGAGCAGCCGGCCCAGACGCACGTCTTCGGGCCCGTACCTCTACGCGGCGCTGCGCGACCTGATCGTGCGCGCCGAGCTCGCCCCCGGCGAACGCCTCTCGGAGACCGAGCTGGGCGACCGCCTCGGGGTCAGCCGCACGCCGGTCCGCGAGGCGCTCGGTCGCCTCCGCGACGACCGCCTGGTCGAAGTCCGCCCCCAGATCGGCACCTTCGTCTCCCGGATCAGCCCGCAGGCCGTCTCCGACGCCCAGTTCATCCGCGAGGCGCTCGAGTGCACCGCCGTCCGCGTCTCCGCCGAACTCGCCGACGAAGAGTCTATGGCCCAGATCGAGGAAAACCTGCGCGCCCAGGAACGCGCCGTCGCCCGCACCGACATCGACTCCTGGCAGCTACTCGACGACACCTTCCACCGTTCCCTCTGCGATCTGAGCGGCCACCCGGCCGTCTGGCCCGTCAACGAGCGGGCGAAGTCCCACCTCAACCGCCTGCGCCGGTTGAGCCTGACCATGCCCGACTACCTCTCGACGATGGTCGACGCCCACCGCGCCGTCTCCGACGCCGTCGCCATCCACGATCCCGACGCCGCGGAGGTCGCGTTGCGCGAGCACCTTCGGGCCGTCCTGCGCGAGGTCCCGAAGATCCGCGAACAACACCCCGACTATTTCGAGGAGCCCTAGATGGCCACCATCGACATCACCTCGGCCCCCGTCGACCCCGACGTCGCGGACCTCTACGAGCACTACCGCACGATGTTCCTGATCCGGCGCTTCGAGGAAGCCGCCGAGCGCCAGTACAAGGCGGCGCGGATCGGCGGCTACTGCCACCTGTCCTCCGGGCAGGAGGCGACGACGGTCGGCGCGGTCGCGGCGATGGAGGAGAAGGACCTGCTCGTTACCGGCTACCGCTCGCACGGCTTCGCCCTCGCCCGCGGCGTCCCGCCGGAGTCGGTGATGGCCGAGCTCTTCGGCCGCACCCACGGCTGCGCCCACGGGCGCGGCGGCTCGATGCACCTGCTCGACGTCTCGCGCGGCTATTACGGCGGCTGGGGGATCGTCGGTGGCCAGCTGCCGATCGCGACCGGGATGGCGCTGTCGCTGGTCCGCCGCGGCGCCAAGCAGGCGGTCGTCTGCGAGCTCGGCGACGGCGCGGTGAACATGGGCGCCTTCCACGAGTCGCTGAACCTGGCGGCGGTCTGGGACCTGCCGGTCGTCTTCCTCGTCATCAACAACCTCTATGGGATGGGCACCGCGGTCGACCGCGCCTCGGCCGAGCCCGACCTCTTCAAGCGCGCCGCCGCCTACCGGATGGAGGGCGAGCGGGTCGACGGCGACGACCTCGAAGCGGTCGAGGCGGTCACCGGCCGGCTGCTCGAGCGGGCGCGTGAGGAGCGCCGTCCCGCCGTGCTCGAGGCCGTCACCTACCGCTTCCGCGGCCACTCGGTCGCCGACGCCGGGCTCGCCTACCGGACCCGCGACGAGGTCGACGAGCACCGCCACCACGACCCGCTGGCCCACACCCGCGAGATGCTCGAAGCGCGCGGCGTCCCCTCCGAGGGGCTCGACGCGCTCGAGCACGAGGTCGAAGACCAGGTCGAGCGCTCGGTCGCCTTCGCCGAGGCCGACGCGCCACCGCCGGTCGACCGCCTCGCCGCCGGCATGTACACCCAAGGCAGCGACGAGCAGTTCGAGCGCATGCGCCCGGGCGCTCCGTTCGGCGAGGCGGAGCTGGTCTTCGCCGGGGGGCTGGGAGAGTGAGCGCCGCCGGCGTTACCGAGGCGCCTGCGGTCGCGATCACCGACGCGGCGGGCGCCGAGACGGTGACCTACCGCGAGGCGCTCCGCCTCGCGATGCGCCAGGAGATGGAGCGCGACGAGCGCGTCTTCGTCATGGGCGAGGAGGTCGGCCTCTTCGACGGCTCCTACAAGGTGACCGCCGGCCTGATGGACGAATTCGGGCCCGACCGGGTGCGCGACACGCCGATCTCCGAGGAGGGCTTCCTCGGCGCCGGTGTCGGCGCGGCGATGCTCGGCGAGCGGCCGATCGTCGAGGTGATGACGCTGAACTTCCTGCTGGTCGCGATGGACCAGGTGGTCAACCACGCGGCGAAGATCGGCGCGATGTTCGGCGGCGAGGTCCGCTGCCCGATGGTGATCCGCACGCCCAACGGCGCCGGCAACCAGCTGACCGCGCAGCATTCGCAGAGCTTCGACGGCTGGTTCGCCGGGACGCCGGGCCTGAAGGTCGTCGCGCCGGCGACGCCCGCCGACGCCAAGGGCCTCTTGAAGGCGGCGATCCGCGACGACGACCCGGTGCTGGTGATCGAGAACCTGCCGATCTACAAAGAGAAGGGCGTGGTGCCGCTCAACCCGGAGCTGATCACCCCGATCGGGCTGGCCGCGGTGGCGCGGGAGGGGAGTGACCTGACGATCGTCTCGCACTCCTTCGCGACGGTGCGATCGCTGAAAGTCGCCGAGAAGATGCAGGCCGAGCACTGCGTCTCGGTCGAGGTCGTCGACCTCCGCAGCCTGCGGCCGCTTGACGTCGAGACCGTCGCCGCCTCGGTCGCCAAGACCAACCGGGCGCTCTGCGTCGAGGAGGGCTGGCCGAGCTACGGGGTCAGCGCCGAGCTCGCCGCGCGGATCCAGCACGCCTGCTTCGACGACCTCGACGCGCCGGTCGAACGGGTCGGGATGGCGGAGGTGCCGCTGCCCTACGCGAAGGAGCTCGAGCTCGCCGCGATGCCGACCGAAGACCGGATCGAACGGGCCGCCCTGCGCACCCTCGACCTCGCTCCCTGATGGCCGAGATCGTCATGCCACGCCTCTCCGACTCGATGGAGGAGGGGACGATCCTCACCTGGATGAAACGGGTGGGCGACGAGGTGGCGGTGGGCGACGAGGTGGTCGAAATCGAGACCGACAAGGCGAACATGGCCTACGAGAGCGATGTCGCCGGGACGCTGACCCAGGTCCTCGCCGAGGAGGGCGACACGCTGGCGATCGGCTCGCCGATCGCGGTCGTCGGCGACCCAGGCGATGGCGCCGCTCCAGAGACTTCACCCACGGATACGCCCGCAGGCATCTCCTCCCCCAGTGCCGGAGTTCCCGTCCCGCCTGAACACCCCCAGGAGGGCATCACTCCTTCTCCGGCGCCGTCTGCGGGCGTATCGGTGGGTGAACGAGTCAAGGCGTCACCGGTCGCGCGGCGAATCGCCGCCGAGGGTGACGTGGACTTGGCGACGCTCGAAGGATCTGGCCCGGGGGGGCGGATCGTGAAGGCGGACGTCGAGAAGGCACGGGTGGGTGCCGCAGTTCCCGCCGCGTCCGTTCCGCAGCCATCAGTGGCCGGGACGGATGCGACGGGGACCGAAACCGCGAAGGGGACCACCACCTACCAGGACCTGACGCGGCTGCAGCAGGTGGTCTCGAGGCGGATGTCGGAGTCGAAGGCGACGGCGCCGCACTTCTACCTTCAGGCCGAGATCGACATGAGCGCCGCGGTGGAGGCGCGGTCGCGGCTGAAAGGGCTGACGCCCGAGGGCGAGGTCGTGCCGTCGTTCAACGACATGATCGTCAAGGCCTGCGCGCTGGCGCTGAAGGAGTTCCCGCTCGCCAACGGCGCCTACAAGGACGGTCGCTTCGAGCTGTACTCACGGGTGAACGTGGGCGTCGCGGTGGCGGCGCAGGACGCGCTCGTGGTGCCGACCGTCTTCGATGCCGACCGCAAGGGGCTGCGGGAGATCGCCGGCGACGCCCGGAAGTTGGCCGGCAAAGTCCGGGACGGGTCGATCACGCCGCCGGAGCTCTCCGGCGGGACGTTCACGGTGTCGAACCTCGGCATGTACGGCGTCTCGAACTTCTCCGCCGTCATCAACTCACCGCAGGCCGCGATCCTCGCGGTCGGGGCGATCACCGAGAAGCCCGTCGTCCGTGAGGGCCAGATCACCACGGCGCACCTCCTCGGCGTCACCCTGGCCTGTGACCA
>DAIQOT010000307.1:0-3891 GCA_036787695.1 Solirubrobacterales bacterium
CACCCCGGGCGCGCTGGATGAGTTCGCAGTTTGGTCCGCTATCCGGCCCTAAGTGCGAACTCGCCGGTGGTCGACAGGGACGCGGAGCAGGGCCGAAGCCGCGGAAGGGGCCTCATGTGCCCCTCCCGGCAGGCTCATGTGCGCCGGCACCGAACCCTTTCGCCCATCCCAGCTGCGCGACGGTCTGACGGGAGGGGCACATGAGGCCCCTCCCACCTTCAAGCCGTCCCGCTGAGCGCCCCCTAGCGCCCCAGCTTCTGGGTCAACGTCACGACCTGCTGGAAGGTCGGGCGGTTCTGGAACGGGAAGCTGCCCAGTTCGATGCCCGAGGTTTCCTGGGACCGGTTGGCGTCGAAGCAGGAGGGCTGGGGATTGGTGGCGCAGACTCCGTCGCCGCCGCCGTAGAGCGCCGCCGGCTTCACCTTGAGCGCCGCCGTCAGGCTCTTTTCCAGCACCTTCTTGCACTTCGCCTTCGAGCCTTCGCCGCAGTAGCCGCGGCTCCAGGGCGCCGTCGGGGTCGGGCCGTAGATGTCCCGCAGGTCCTTGGAGACATAGCCCCACCAGCCGTCGTCGAAGCTCGGTTCGGTCGGCGACCCGCCCGTGTAGCTGCCCGTTTCGAGCATCCCTTCGAGGTCTTCGTAGGCTTTCGGCCCGAGCGCCGGCTTGAACTCCGCTTCGAGCAGCTTCGGCCACCAGGCGTCCATCAGCTCGATCGCCGGCGTTTCTTCGTCTTCCCCGTTGCGATCGAGGTCACGACGGTGGGAGCCGTGGTCGTGCCACGTCTTCAGCTCCGCCAGCGCGCTCTTCAGCTTCGCCGACTTCGGCGTGCCGATCGCCTTGAACAGCAGCGGCAGGATCTTGTCCCCGCGCAGGTCCTCGGTCGCCGGTTCCTCCATCGCCTGCACCAGCTGGGCGATCGTCATCTTCTTGCCGCCCTTGATGTCCTGGCGGATGTGGTCGGCGATCATCTGCTGGCGGAAGACCGGCCCGTAGTCGTACTTGTCGTCGGCCGCCGCCCACTCGGGCGCCTGCTTGTTGTTCCAGGAGACGAGGTATCCGTTTGCGGGGTCGACCGCCTGCGGGTGCTTGGCGAACGGCAGCCATTCGGCGTTGTGGGTCTTCGGGTTGAAGCCCTGCCAGTCGTACTTGCCGGTGCCGAGGATCGGGAAGTCGGGCGAGGTGCCCGGCGCCCGCTGCGGCATCGCCCCAGACATCGCGTAGGCGATGTGGTTGGCGTCGACGTAGCCCCAGTTGAAGAGGAAGTTGATGTTGGAGACGGCCTTTTTGAAGCCCTTCACCCCGGTCACCACTCCCGGTTCGTTCAGCTGGCCGAACCCGATCACCGAGTCGGCCTCGTGGAAGTACGTGCTGCGCGCGTGGACGAAGGCGACTTTCTTACCGTCGGCTTTGCCGCGTGCGTAGACGATCCCGTGCACGGTCCGGTAGGCGGTCAGCTTCTGCGAGCCGGCCGCGGTCGTGTCGATCGTGTTCGGGGTCCAGCTCTCCTTCTTGACGAGCTTTTCCATCTTCAGGCACTTGCCCTTGTAGACGTAGTGGAACTTGTCCTTGCAGAGGACCTCGGCGAAGGTGTCGACGTTGTCGGAGGTCGCCGTCGTCGCGCTCCAGGCGTAGTCGCGCCCGTGGCCGAGCTCGACGTAGAGGTTGACCCCGGGGAAGGCGGCGCCGCGGGCGTCGATCCCCGGCCCGTGCAGGTCCTCCTCCATCAGGATCTGCGGCACGTAGTAACCGACCTGCGGGCCCATCACCGCGATCGGGTGACCGTCGGCCGAGTGCTTGGCCGAGACGAGCTCCCAGTTCGAGGCGTGCCCGGCTTCTTCGAGCCCGCGGGTGAGCCGGCCGCCGACCGTGTTCAGGCCCGCGGTCCCCTGGGACACCTCGGAGCCGCTCGCGATCGGCGGTTCGTAGACGCTCTTCGGTTCCGGCAGCGCCAGGCCGCGCTTGGCGAAGGCGCTCGTGGTCTCGTACGGGAACGGCTTTTCGATCGTCGTCGGCGCTTCCGGATCGTTCTTCGAGCGGAAGCCGGCCCAGGCCTTGTGACCCGCCTTTTCGCCCATCCGTTCGACCATCGCCTCCATCGTCAGCGCCGAGTGCAGCTCGTTGCCGCCGCCCTTGCCGAAGATGCCGCCGACCAGCGAGGCGATCGCGATGATGTCGGTCGGTTTCCACGGTTCCATCGGCTTGTTGATGAACGAGTACTCGGCCGGTTTCAGTTTCGGGTCGAGATTCGCGGCGGCGATGTAGGCGTTGATCCCTTCGACGTAGTTGTCGAGGTCTTCGACCGCCTGTTTGCCGGGCGCGCCGTGTTCGGTTTCCATTTCCTTGATCTGCTCTTCCAGATCGGCTTCGGTGTACGGCGCGAACGCCCACTGGCTCGCGTCGGCGGCGGCGTTCGAGCCGCCGAGGAAGGCGGCCGATTCGGCGCGGCCGGTGTGGCGCAGGACGTCCATCAGGAAGAGGCGGTCGTTGGCGCCGGCGTAGCCCGCGCCGAACATCGTGTCGGCGCGCGTTTCGCCGTAGATGTGCGGGATGCCGTAGGCCTTGTCGCGCTCGATCGTCACCCCCGGTTTCGGTTCGATCGACGTTTCGAGTTCACCGGGCGCGACGCCGAAGGTGGCGTCCTTGAAGTAGTTCGGGACCGTTTCGTCGGTCAGCGTCGGCGCGCCGTAAAGGAGGTTTTCGTAGAGCGGCTGCTGGTCATCGAAGTGCTTCGGAACCGATTTCGACGATTTGTATTCGAGCACCTGGGGCAGGTTGTCGAGGCCGTTCTCCCCCGGCGGCAGGACGCTGCGGAAGCCGCCCGCGTCGTTGGTGCCGTACGGCTGGACGGCGTTCGCGAAGGCGGAGCCGGCGAACGGGACGGCGCCCAACGCAAGGCAGGCGCACAGGGCAAGGAAAACGCGCAGCGAACCACGACGAACCACAACAACCTCCTCCAAGAGTTCCCTGGCAGCCTCCCGAGCCGCCCGAGGAATATATGCCCGCCGGTGGACGCGGGCAAACCGGCGCGAGGCGGTCGCGGCCGTGCGCCGCGGCAGCGCGTTACTCGGCGTCGTGCCAGGGAGTGAGGATGCGGGGACCGTCGGGGGTCACCGCGACGGTGAACTCGAAATGAGCGGCGAGGCTGCCGTCCTCGGAGAAGACCGACCAGCCGTCCTCGCCCATCCGCACCAGCGGCCCGCCGGCGTTGACCATCGGCTCGATCGCCAGGACCGTGCCGATCTCCAGTTCCGGCCCGCGCCCGGCCTCACCGAAGTTCGGCACCTGCGGCTCCTCGTGCATCTCGCGGCCGATCCCGTGGCCGACCAGGGTGCGGATCACCGACAGCCCGTTCGACTCGACCGAGCTCTGGATCGCGTGCGAGACGTCGCCGAGGTGATTGCCGGGGACCATCTGCTCGATCCCGACGAAGAGCGAGTTCCGCGTCACCTCGAGCAGGTTTTTCGCCTCGGTCGAGATCGGCCCGATCGGCACCGTCACCGCGGCGTCGGCGACCCAGCCCTCGTAGGTCACGCCGATGTCGATCGACAGGACGTCGCCGCGCTTGCACTCGTAGTCGCCCGGGATCCCGTGGACGACCATCGAGTTGGGCGAGGCGCAGATCGATCCGGGGAACCCCCGGTAGCCTTTGAACGAGGGCACGGCGCCCTGCGAGCGGATGAATTTCTCCGCCGCTTCGTCGAGTTCCAGCGTCGTGATCCCCGGCCGGGCCTTCGATTTGAGGACCTTCATGGTGCGGACGAGGATGTCGCCGGCGGCCGCCATCTTCTCGATCTCGGCGGGTGTCTTGCGAATGATCATCGTGCTACGAGGTTAGACAATCGGCGAGCGCGTCGGCGCATCGACCGACCGGAGCGAGCTACAGCTCGTCTT
>DAIQOT010000101.1:0-12610 GCA_036787695.1 Solirubrobacterales bacterium
GGGCTCGGCCTGCGCCTCGCCGCCCTCGAGGCCCTGCGCTACGAGGGCCTGGTCGAGTTTGGCTCCCTCGACGACGACCGCTGGCGCGTCCGCCTCGTCGTCCCGGTGGGTGATCGATGAGCCCCGAGGGGCGGGGCCTGCGGGTCCTGGTGGTCGATGACCACGACGTCGTGCAGTGGGGCTTCCGCCTGCTGTTGGAGCGCCAGAGCTGGGTCGAGCGCTGCCTCGCCGCCTCGACCGGCCCCGAGGCCGTCGCCGCCTGCCGCAAAGCCCAGCCCGAGGTCGCCCTCGTCGACATGCTGCTCGGCACCGAATCGGGCGCCGACGTCTGTGAGGAGATCCACAAGGTCAGCCCGGCGACCCGGGTGCTGCTGATCTCCGGCGCCGGTGTCGTCTCGCCCAACGTCGCCCGCACCGCCGGCGCCGCCGGCTTCATCTCCAAGGACTGGTCGGCGGTCGACGTCGTCCGCGCCGTGCGCCGCGTCTCCCAGGGCCAGGAGGTCTTCGCCGAGCGGTCGCTCGACTCGCCGCTGTCGGACCGCGAGCAGGAGGTCCTGTCGCTGATCGCGACCGGCTCGACCAACAAAGAGATCGCCGGTCAGCTGCACCTTTCCCCGCACACGGTGAAGGAGCACACCAGTGCCATCTACCGTAAGCTCGGCGTCCGTAACCGGGCCGAGGCGACCCGCCAGGCGCAACGTCTGAAGATCCTCGTCTGAGCACCCCGACCCGCGCCTGGGCCGCCCCCCATATGTCGGGACTCGGCCAGTACCCGCGTCACCGCAGCGGTCGGCCGGACCAATACTCCTTACAAGTGGCGAACCAGAGCGCAGACACGGCCCTACTCTTCCCCGGCCAGGGGAGCCAGACGAGCACGATGGCGGCGGTGGCGGCCGAGCAGCTCCCGGAGCTGGTCGCGCAGGCTGCCGACGAACTCGGCGCTGACGTCTTCGAGCAGATCGGCGAGGGCACCCAATACGCCCAGCCGGCGCTCTTCATCGCGAGCCTCGCGCACTGGAAGGCGGCGGGTGAACCGGACGCGGCGTTTTACGCGGGCCACTCGCTCGGTGAGCTCCCCGCTCTGGTCGCCGCGGGCGCCCTCGCCCCGGACGCCGGCCTGCGCCTCGCCGCGGTCCGTGGCCGGCTGATGGACGAGGCCTCCCAGGTCCGTCCCGGCGGCATGGTCGCCTCGCTCGGCGGCTCCGACGAGGTCGTCCAGAAAGTCGCGGGCGAATTCGAGCTGACGATCGCCAACGACAACGCCCCCGGCCAGGTGATCCTCTCCGGCGACGCCGAGAAGGTCGGCGAAGCGCGCAAGGCGCTGCGCGCCGAGGGCGCCAAGGCGATCCGCCTGCCGGTCGCCGGCGCCTTCCACTCGCCGCTGATGGAGCCCGCGATCCCCGGCTACAAAGCGATCCTCGACGCGACCGAGTTCGCCGACGCGCCCGGCGCCTACTCCTCGATCACCGCCGCACCCTTCGACGACATCCGCGCCGACCTGCTCGCCGCGCTGACCCAGCCGGTGCGCTGGCGCGACACGCTCACCGCCCTCGGCGACGCGGGCGCCACCGTCTTCCTCGAGACCGGCCCCGGGGACATCCTCACCGGCCTCTGCCGTCGCACCCTCGGCGAGGAGCTCGAGAGCCGCACGCTCGACGTCGCCAAGGAGGCCGCCGGTGCCTAAGGTGACCTCCGAGCCGCTCGCCGCGCCGGCCTTCGCCGCCGCCCCGCTGGTCCGCTGCGGCGCCGAGATGGTCGGCGTCGGCACAGCGCTGCCGGCCCGGATCGTCCCCAACTCGGAGCTCGACGAACGGCTCGGCATCGACGCCGAATGGATCGTCAAACGGACCGGGATCGAAGAGCGCCGCTCCGCCCAGCCCGGCGAACGGCTCTACGAGTTCGCCGCCGCGGCCGGCGCCGAGGCGCTCGCCGAGGCGGGCGTCGCCGCCGCCGACGTCGACCTGATCGTCCTCGCCACCACCTCCAATGAGGACCTGATGCCCGCCGCCGCGCCGCGCGTCGCCGCCGCCCTCGGCGCCGTCGACGCCGCCTGTTACGACGTCAACTCGGCCTGCACCGGCTTCCTCAGCGCGGTGTCGGTCGCCTGCGGCCAAATCGAATCTGGGCGCGCGGTTAACGTTCTCGTGATCGGTGCCGACCTGATGATGCCCCTGACCGATCCGGACGATCGCGCCACCGCCGCCGTCTTCGCCGACGGCGCCGGCGCCGTGGTGATGCGCGGCACCCTGGAGAGTCGCGTCGGGCCGATCGTCCTGCGCTCCGAGGGCGAGAAGGCCGACCTGATCCGGATCGACCGCAACGACCTGATCATCCGGATGCAGGGCCACGAGACCTTCCGCTACGCGGTCGACCGGATGGCCGAGTCGACGACCGAAGCGGTCGCCCTGGCGGGCCTCAAGCTCGACGACATCGACCTCTTCGTCTACCACCAGGCCAACGCCCGCATCCTGCGCGCGGTCGGCGAGCGCCTCAGCCTCGTGCCCGACCGGGTGATCAACTCGATCGCCAAGCTCGGCAACACCTCGGCGGCGACGATCCCGCTGGCGCTCGCCGAGGCGAAGCGCAGCGGCCACCTGCGCCAGGGCGCCCGCGTCCTGCTCGGTGCCTTCGGCGCCGGGATCAGCTGGGGCGCGACCGTGATCGAGTGGGGCGGGGCGGTGAGCGTCGGTGTCTGAGCGTCCCGAGGGCGTCGCCCTCGTCACCGGCTCCTCACGCGGGATCGGCGCCGCGACCGCGCTGATGCTGGCCGCCGACGGCTGGCCGGTGCGGGTCAATTACCGCGCCGACGAGGCCGGAGCCAAAGAGGTCGCCGCCCAGATCGAGGCGGCCGGCGGCACCGCGACCCTCTGGCAGGGCGACATCGCCGACGCCGACGACATCGCCCGGATGACCGAGCCCGGCGACGACGGCCCGGTGCTGGTCCTCGTCAACAACGCCGGCGTGCGGATGGACAACCTCTCGCCGCAGCTCGAAGACGACCAGTGGCAGACGGTGATCGACATCAACCTGACGGCGACCTTCCGCGCCACCCGCGCGGTGCTGCCGAAGATGATGCGCGCCCGCTTCGGCCGCGTGATCAACGTCGCCTCGGTGGCGGGCATCCGCGCCAACCCGGGGCAGGCCAATTACTCGGCCAGCAAGGCCGGGGTCATAGGCTTCACGAAGACCGTCGCCGCCGAGGTGGCGCGTCGCGGGGTGACCGTCAACGCGGTCGCGCCGGGTCTGATCGAGACCGCCTTCACCGAGGACGTGATGGAGGGCGACATGGCGAAAGCGATCCCCGCCCGCCGCGTCGGCACCCCGGAGGAGGTCGCGGCCTGCATCCGCTTCCTCGCCTCCGAACAGGCTTCTTACGTGACCGGAACGACGCTGACCGTAGACGGCGGCCTCAGCGCTTAGGAACAGGACAAAGGAGAACCAAATTGGCAACGCAGGTAAGTAACGACAACGTCGAGAAGACGATCTACGACGGTCTCGTCGAGCTCGGGACCGAGCGTGATGATCTGTCCCGCGAGGCGACCCTGGAGAGCCTCGACATCGACTCGCTCGACCTCGTCGAGCTCGCCCAGATCGTCGAGGACGAGTACGGCGTCGAGCTCAAAGGCGACGACGTCAAGGACGTGAAAACGGTCGGCGAGGTCATCGACCTGGTGGTCTCGAAGGCCTGATGACGCGACGCGTCGTGATTACGGGAGTCGGTGCCGTCACCCCATTGGGGATCGGCAGCGACCCCTTGATCGACCGCTGGACGGCGGGCGAGACCGGGATCGTCGACGGCTTCGGCCGCTGCCTCGATTTCGAGCCGAACGACTGGCTGTCGAAGAAGGAAGTGCGGCGGGCCGACCGCTTCACCCAGATGGCGATCGTCGCCGGGGACGAAGCGGTCAAGCAGGCCTTCGGTGAGGAGGTCGAGCTGCCCTACGACCCGTACAAGGTCGGCTGCGTGATCGCGACCGGGATCGGCGGACTCGTCTCGCTCGAGCGCGAGCAGGAGAAACTGATCCTGAAGGGGCCGAAATCGGTCTCGCCGCTGGCGGTGCCGCTGATGATGGGCAACGCCGCGGCCGCCGCGCTGTCGATGCGCCACGGCCTGCAGGGCCACAGCTACGCGGTCTCCTCGGCCTGCGCGGCGGGCAACAACGGGATCGGCGACGCGGTCCGGATCATCCAGCACGGCGACGCCGACGCGATGGTCACCGGCGGCGCCGAGGCTTGCATCACCGGCGTCGCGACCTCGGCCTTCGCGGCGATGGAAGCGACCTCGGCCTCCGGCATCTCGCGTCCGTTCGACGCCCGTCGCGACGGCTTCGTGATGGGCGAGGGCTCCGGCGTGCTGGTGCTCGAGGAGATGGAGTCTGCGGAAAAGCGCGGCGCGACGATCCTCGGCGAGGTCATCGGCTACGGCGTCACCTCCGACGCCTACCACCTGACCGCGCCGCAGCCCGAGGGCGAGGCGGCGGCGAAGGCGATCCAGTTCGCGCTCGCCGACGCGGGGATCTCCGCGGTCGACGTCGACTACGTCAACGCCCACGGAACCTCGACGCCGCTGAACGACGCGGCCGAGACGAAAGCGATCAAGGCGGCCCTCGGCGAGCGCGCCTCAGACATCCCGGTCAGCTCGACCAAGTCGGTGATCGGGCACCTGCTCGGCGCCGCCGGCGCGGTTGAGGCGATCGCCACGATCGAAGCCCTCAGGCGTCGCGAAGCTCCCCCGACCGTCGGGTATGGGGAGGCAGAAGAGGGTCTGGACCTTGACTACGTCGAAGGTTCGGCTAAACCGATTATCAACGGAGACGGCCCCGTCGTCGCGATCTCCAACTCGTTCGGCTTCGGCGGTCACAACGCCGTCCTCGTCCTCAGCGCCAACTAAGCGAGCTGATTCCCCCCCATGGCCACCGCCGTCAAAGCCCCGCCCTCCGCTCCCGCCGACACGCCGCTCGGGCAGTTGCAGATGCTCTGCGACCCGGGGACGTTCCGGCCCCTGCGCAGCGGCGTGTCGAGCCTCCGCCTCGGCGAGCGGGCTACCCCGGGGGACGGCGTCGCCGCGGGCGCCGGTGAAGTCGACGGCCGGCCGGTCTTCTGTTACGCCCAGGACCCGGCCTTCCTCGGCGGCAGCCTCGGCGAGGTCCACGCCGACACGATCGTCCGCACGATGCGGATGGCCGGCGACGCCGGCGCGCCGGTGGTCGGCTTCGTCCGCTCCGGCGGCGCCCGCCTGCAGGAGGGCCACGCCGCCCTCGCCGGCTACGGCCGCATCTTTCGCGCCAGCGTCGAGCTCTCGCGCAAGGTGCCGCAGATCTCGATCCTCTCCGGCATCTCGGCCGGCGGCGGCGCCTACTCGCCCGCGCTGACCGACTTCGTCGTGATGACCAAGGACTCGCGGATGTTCCTCACCGGCCCGAAGGTCGTCGCCGAGGCGATGGGCGAAGAGATCTCGATGGAGGAGCTCGGCGGTCCCAAGGTCCACGGCAAGAACGGCGTCGCCCACCTGATCGCCGAGGACGCCGCCGACGCGGTCCTGCAGACCCGCCACCTGCTCAACCTGCTGCCGCAGAAGATCGGCGGCAACTCGCATCCGCACCTGGTCATCGATCCCGATGGGACCGACCCCGGCTCGGTCGTGCCGCTCGAACCGCGCAAGGTCTACGACGTCCGCGACGTCGCCAACGCGGTGCTCGACGGCGGCAGCCTGCTGGAGATCTGGGCCAAGTGGGCACCGAACATGGTCACCGCCTTCGCCCGCCTCGAGGGCCGCCCGGTCGGCCTGATCGCCAACCAGCCGCGCCAGCTCGGCGGCGTGATCGACGCCGCCGCCTCGGAGAAGGCGGCGCTCTTCGTCGAAGACTGCAACCGCTTCGGCCTGCCGCTGGTCGTCTTCGTCGACACCCCCGGCTTCATGCCCGGCAAGCGCCAGGAGGAGGCCGCGGTGATCCGCCACGGCGCCGCCCTGCTGCACGCCTTCGCCGGCGCCTCGGTGCCGAAGGTGACCCTGGTCCTGCGCAAGGCGTTCGGCGGCGCGGCGATCACGATGAACTCCAAAGACCTCGGCGCCGACGTCGTCTTCTCCTGGCCGAACGCGCAGATCGGCATCATGGCCGCGCGCCAGGCGGTCGGCATCGTCCACGGCCGGCGGATGCGCGAAGACGAGACGCTCTCGCGCGACGACCTCGCCGACGCGTACGCAGCCGAGCACCTGACCGCGCCCGCCGCGGCGGCGAGTGGCTGGGTCGACGAGGTCATCGAGCCCGAGGCGAGCCGCGAGAGCCTCGCCTGGGCCCTGCGCTCCCTGAGGGGCCGTTGAGCGGTCGCGTCGTCCGTGCCTACGCGGCGCTAGGGGACAGCTTCACGGCGGGCCGCGACACGATCGACGGCGACCGCTGGGCCGATCTCCTCGCCGCCGGTCTGCAGCGGTCGAACCCGGAGATGAGGTACGAGAACCTCGCCGTCGACGGCGCCACCAGCGGCGAAGTGCTGGCTCAGCAGGTCGGCCCGGCGCTGGCGCTGGAGCCGGATCTCGTCACCGTCATCTGCGGCGCCAACGACGTGCTGCTGGCGACCCGGCCGGACGTCCCGACCTACGCGAAGAACTTCGACGAGATCCTGCGGCAGCTGCGCGAGGGTGCGCCGGAGGCGATGCTGGTCACCGCGACCGCGCCCGAGGGCTGGCAGTTCATGGAGCTGCGGCCGCGCACCGAAGCGCGGCTGATCGAGGCGACCAAGGAGCTGAACGCGGTGACGCGGGCGGCGGCGGAGCGCTACGGCGTCGAGTGCCTGCCGGTGGCGGGGCATCCGGCGCTCCGCGATCCGGCTACGTTCTCGTCTGACGGGCTGCACCCGTCGGCCACCGGCCACCGGACCGTCGCGCGCGAATCGGCCTTGTTCCTGAGCGCGCTCCTGGGGATCGACTTCAATCTGGGAGAGGGAGAGAATTCGTGATTCTTGAGGGAAAGAAGATCCTGGTCACCGGGGTCGTCAACCGTCACAGCATCGGCTTCGCGATCGCCGAGCGGGCGCAGGCGCAGGGGGCCGAGGTGCTGCTCACCAGCTTCGGCCGGGTGAAGCGGATGACCGAGCGCTCGGCGGCGCGGCTCGACCCGGCGCCGGAGGTGCTCGACCTCGACATCAACTCCGACGAGGACATCGCCGCGCTGCGGGGCGAGCTGGAGACGCGCTGGGGCCGGGTCGACGGGGCGGTGCACGCGATCGCCTTCGCCCCCGGCGACGCGATCGGCGGCGAGTTCATGAAGACGCCGCGGGAGAGCGCCAAGCTCGCCTTCGAGACCAGCGCCTACTCCTACAAGGCCCTCGCCGAGGTGGTGGCGCCGCTGATGACCGACGGCGGCTCGATGGTCGGCCTCGATTTCGACGCGACCGTCGCCTGGCCCTCATACGACTGGATGGGCGTGGCGAAGGCGGCGCTCGAGTCGGTCAACCGCTATCTGGCCAAGGACCTCGGCGCCCAGAAGATCCGCGCCAACCTGGTCTCGGCGGGCCCCGTCCACACCGCGGCGGCCTCCGGCATCTCCGGCTTCTCCGACCTCGAGACCCTCTGGGGTGACGCCGCCCCCCTCGGCTGGGACCCCCACGACCCGACCCCGGTAGCGGACGCGGCGTTGTTCCTCCTGAGCGACCTCTCCCGCGCGACGACCGGCGAAATCATCCACGTTGACGGCGGCGCTCATGCAGTGGGAGCGCCCCCGCAGGGCTGACGTCGTTCGCGAGGCGGCGCGGCCGTCCGAGTTGCGTCCCGGGCGTCTCGTGACGGCCCGGGCAGGCTGTGGCCGCCACGAGACGCCCGGGACGTGGGGCTTTCGCCGGGAACGTCACAGGTTCGGCACGTTCGTCACGGTTCGGTGCGACCGCGCCGACGACTGATCACTTGTCCTCGCCAGAGGGGGGACAAGTGATCAGTCGTGCTCGACCCGCCCGCGGAGTGAGTTCGCAGAAACGGGCGCTATGCGGCCGAAAGTGCGAATTCGTCGGGGGGGTCAGGCGGTGACTACGGGGTGGGCGGCGTGGAAGAAGTTCTCGGGGTCGTATTTGGACTTCGCGGCGCGGAGGCGGGTGACGGTGGCCGGGGGGTAGGCGACGGCGATGTCCTCGGACTCGTCGGAGAAGTTGAGGTAGCGGCCGGCGTCCCAGGGGGACATCGCGTCCTGCATCGCGCCGAGCCAGGCTTTGGTCGGGGCCATCGCGGATGGGTCGGGGACGACGTTGACGCCGAACATCAGGAACTCGCCGGGGAGGCAGTCCATCGCCCCGTGGCCCGGGCCGCTCTGGGCCATCGCGCCGCCGTCGTGGCGGATCTCGACCGAGAGCAGGTGCGTTCCCGAGTCCGGGCCGACCGCGCCGACGAAGGCGTCGATCGCCTCGCCCGGCAGCTCGTTCAGCAGCATCCCGTAGGCGGCGTACGGCGCCGGGTCGGGCGGGTCCATGTGGAGGCCGGCGATCCCGGCGGGCGGCTGCACCGCGAAGGAGTCCATCGCCGGGCCGAGGTCGCGGAGCGGCGCCAGCACCTCGGTCGCCTCCGCCTCGCCGAGCAGCGCGACCGCCTCGACGATCGCGAACGACTGGCCCCGCATCGGCTCGGGGATGTCGGGGATCGGCGGGAAGTTCATGATCCGCGCGACCGAGGTGACCTCGTCCGGCGCGGTCGCGGTGAAGGCGTGCCAGGCGCCGAAGACCTCGCTCATCCGCTCGACCGGGAAGAAGAGCGCGCCGGCGAAGACCTCGTGGACCGGCAGCAGCTCGAACTCGAGCGCGGTGACGATGCCGAAGTCGCCGGCCGAACCGCGCATCGCCCAGAAGAGCTCGGGCTCGTTGTCGGCGTCGACGCGGCGTTCGTTCCCCTCGGCGTCGACCAGCTCGATCGCGGTGACGAGGTTGCACTGGAGGCCGTGCTTGCGGCCGTACCAGCCGACCCCGCCGCCGAGGCTGTAGCCGACGATCCCGACCGTGGGGGAGGAGCCGTGGGCGGCGGCGAAGCCCATGTCGGAGGCCTGCGGGACGAGGTCGCCCCAGAGGGCGCCGGAGCCGACCCGGGCGATGCGGCGGTCGGCGTCGATCGAGACCCCGTTCATCGCCGCGGTCCGGAGCAGCAGGGTGCCGGAGAGGTCGCCGAGCGGTTCGGCGGAATGGCCGGTCCGCTGGGCGCCGATCCGCAGGCCCTCGGCCTTCGCGTAGGCGATCGCCTCGGCGACGTCGCGGGCGTCGCGGGGCGTCACGATCCCCGCCGGGTCCTGACTCAGCAGCACGTTGAAGGCTCCGCGGTTGGCCTCATAGCCGTCGCTTCCGCGCGCCAGAACGTCGATCCCCATCTGCGCTCTCCCCCTGCGTTGTGGAACAAGACTTTGTCGGAGGAGGGAGCGTAGATGGAATGGCGGTTCAGTGTCCACTGAAAGGACCGGCGCCGCCCCGGGGGACGGCGCCGGTCCGTCGGCTCAGCGGGCGCCGATCTCATGGTTGGCCTGCATCAGGCGGTCGGGGTCGTAGGTGTCGCGGGCCGTTTCGAGGCGCGCCGCGACGGCGGGCGGGAAGAAGCTCGCCCCGTCGGTGCGGCGCTCGACGAAGTTGAGGTAGTGGCCGGCCTCGTAGGGGCGGAGCGCTGCCTCCACCCGGCTCAGGTCGTCCTCGATCTTCGCCTCCAATCCGGGCATCAATGGGCCGACGCCGAACATCGCGAACTCACCGGGCAGGGCGGCGATCGCACCCGCTCCCTCGGCCTCGCGGCCGAGCGCGCCGCCGGTGTGGCGGAGCTCGACCGAGACCAGCGCCGACCCGGACCCCGGCCCGGCCGCGGCGACCAGCGCGTCGATCGCCTCGCCCGGCAGCTCACCGAGCAGCGCGTGGGTCGTGTCGTAGGGCATCGGGTCGCGGGGGTCCATGTGGAGCTCGGCGATCCCGGCGGGCGGCATCGGCATGAACGTGTCGATCGCCGGGCCGAGCTGCCGCAGCGGCTCGAGCAGCATCTCCGCCTCTTCCTGGCCGCAGATGAACACCGCCTCGACGACCGCGAACGATTTGCCGCGCACCGGCTCGGGGACCTGGGGCAGCGGCGGGAACTGCAGCAGGCGGCCGACCGAGGTCACCTCGTCGGGCACCCTCGCCGTCCACTCGTGCCAGGCGTGCAGCACCTCGCTCGCCCGCTCGAAGGGGAAGAAGAGGACGCCGGCGAAGACCGACTCGAGCGGCAGCAGGTCGAACTCCAGCGCGGTGACGACGCCGAAGTTGCCACCGCCGCCACGCAGCGCCCAGAACAGCTCCGGGTCGGTGTCGGGGGTCGCGCAGTGGATCTCGCCGTCGGCGGTGACGACCTCGATCGCGCGGACGCGGTTGGCGGCCAGCCCGTGCTTGCGGGCGTACCAGCCCATGCCGCCGCCGAGGCTGTAGCCGGCGATGCTGACGTCCGGGGTCGAGCCGTGCAGGGCGGCGAGGCCGAGCTCCGACGCGGCCGGGACGACGTCCTCCCAGCGGGCGCCGGCGCCGACCCGGGCGCGACGCGCCGGGGCGTCGATCGAGACCCGGTCCATCGCCGTCGTCTTCAGCAGGATCGAGTCCTCGAGCGGGCCCATCGGTGCGGCGTTGTGGCCGGTCCGCTGGGGGGCGACGCGGAGGCCTTCGGCGGCGGCGAAGCGCATCGTCGCCGCCACTTCCTTGGCGTGGCGGGGGACGACGATCGCCGCCGGGCGCTGGTCGACGGTGAGGTTGAAGCCGGTCCGCTCGGCCTCGTAGCCGGGCTCACCGGGGATATGTACGTCGCCGCCGACCTGGGCGCGCAACGCGGCCGGCGAGCGGCGGGTGCGGGTGCTGTCGATGCTGATGCTGTTCATGGTGCGGGGTTCTCCTTGGACGAGACGTGGTGTGAACCCACGATCCGTCGAGAGGGCACCGGGCGCATCGGGAGGAACCCCAAACCGACCCCCCTAACTTCCGACACGAAGTCGTCCCTAGGGGGTGTTGATGGGCCGAAAACCTCCCTATATCTCCGGTTTTCGGCCCATCAACAGCGTCAGGGGGCGAGGGCGGTGGCGAGCTGGCGGCGGGACCGGATCTCGAGCTTGCGATACGCGTTCGAAAGGTGGACCTCGACCGTCTTCGGGGTGACGAAGAGCTGCTGGGCGACCTCGCGGTTGGTCATCCCGTCGGCGGCGAGGCGGGCGACGCGTTCCTCGCTCGGGGTCAGCGCGGCGACGCCGGAGAGCGCCGTGCGCCGCGGCCGCGCCCCGCTCGCCGCCAACTCGGCGCGGGCGACCTCGCCGATCCTTCCCGCCGCGCACGCTTCGGCCATCTCGACCGCGCGTTGCAGCGGCTCGCGCGCGTCGCTCGGCCGGCGCGCCGCACGCAGGGCGCGTCCGAGCGCCGTCAGCGCCTTGGCCTGCTCGAGCCGCGCGGTCGAGCCGTCGAGGATCGCCGTCGCCTCTTCCAGCCGCTCCAGCTCCTCCTCGTTAGGACTCGCGCTCGCCACCGCCCGCAGCGCCGCGCCGACCGTCCCCGGCGCGCCCCAGCGTCGCGCCGCCGCCAGGTTCTCCTCGGCGACCGCGAGCGCCTCCTCGCGCCGGCCCAGCCGCACCAGCGCCTCGACCTTGAACTCGCGCCAGGGGTTGTAAGCGGGGTTGAGGACGCGGGCGTGGCGCTCCCCGTGGGCCTCGGCGAGCGCGAGCAGCGCCTCGGGCGGCGTGCCGTCGGCGGCCGCCACCGCGAGCCTGCCGTTATCGAAGTAACGAGTCCCGTCGGAGTCGTCTTCGGGCACTCCGCCGAGCGCCTCGGGCAGCGCCGCGAGCGTCTCCCGCGCCGCCGCGAGGTCGCCGCGTTCGAGCTGCGCCAGCGAGCGGAAGCCCGCCAGGTAGAGCCCGGCGCCGGCCCCGAAGCTCCAGACGTTGAACTCGCCGCGCGCCTGGGCGAGCAGCGATTCGGCCTCCTCGAGGTCGCCGCTCCGCAGCAGCGCCGCGCCCTGCCACATGTGGAGGCCGGAGATCGCGAACAGCGACCCGTGGCGGTGGGCGACGGTCAGCGCGCCGTCGATCGCGGCGCCCACCTCGGGGCGGTCGGCCCAGGCGAGCTCCGTGATCGGCCCGATGCCGAGGTAGCCGGGATCGGCTCCGGTCAGCGCGCCGCCCTCGAGCGCCGCGAGCGCCAGCCGCGAGCACTCCTCGGCGCTCCCGTCGAGCTGCGACCAGGCGACCGCGGCGATCGACATCGCCATCTTCGCCCCCGGGCCGTCGCCCAGCCGCGGGTCGCGGAAGCGCTCCAGCCTCCGCGCCTCCTCCGGCCCGATCAGCCCGAAGAGGACCATGCTCAACTCGAACGCTTCGATCCCGAGCCGCGCCTCGCTCAGCTCCGCCGGCAGTTCCTCGCGGTAGCGGCGCGCCAGGGCGAGCGCCTCGGGCGGGCTCTCGGTGAAGAGGACTAGCCGCAGTAGCACGTGGGCGACGACGGCCCTCATCGGCGGGTCCTCGGTGGCGGTGTAGACGGCGCGCAGGTGGCGGGCCGCGGCGGGGCCCTCGGTCAGCGACTCGGCGAGGCCGAGTTCGCGCAGGACGTCGACCCGGACCGCGGGCGCGGGCGGCTCCTCGCGGGCGCGGCGCAGGTA
>DAIQOT010000102.1:0-4335 GCA_036787695.1 Solirubrobacterales bacterium
CTCCGCAGTGAGTTCGCAGTTCTTTGCGCTATCCGCGAAAAGTGCGAACTCGCCGCTAGGGGACCCGGTGGACCTCGAAGAGGTTGGTCCCCAGTTCCTGGTCGGGCAGGCCGGCGGTGATGCCGATCAGCTCGCCGGAGTGCGCGATGCCGTGTTTGAGGGCGATCGCGGCGCAATCCTCGAGCAGCGCTCGGATGTCCTCGTTCGGCGGGCTCTGCACCGCGGTCACGCCGAAGAGGAGCGACAGCCGGCGCACCGTCTCCAGCCGCGGCGAGAGCGCCAGCACCGGCACGTTGGGCCGGTGGGCGGAGAGGATCCGCGCCGTCCGCCCGCTCGTCGTCGGCACGACCAGCGCTTTCAGCCCGAGCCGGTAGACCGCGCCGACGGCGCTCTGGGCGACCGAGTCGGCGACGTCCTGGGTCGCCTGGTCGGTGCGGCTGAAGAGCCACTCGCCGTAGCGCAGGTCGGGCTCGGTCGCGCGCGCGATCCGGTCCATCACCCGCACCGCCTCGACCGGGTTCTCTCCGACCGCGGTCTCCTCGGAGAGCATGATCGCGTCGGTGCCGTCGTAGATCGCGTTGGCGACGTCGGTCACCTCGGCGCGGGTCGGGCGGCGCGCGGTCACCATCGAGGCGAGCATCTGCGTCGCCGTCACGACCGGCTTCGACTGGCGCCCGGCGGTGCGGATCAGGCGCTTCTGCAGGACCGGCACCTCGGCCAGCGGCACTTCGATGCCGAGGTCGCCGCGCGCGACCATGATCCCGCCGGTCGCCGCCTCGACGATCTCCTCGACGTTGATAGCCGCCTGGGCGCGCTCGATCTTCGCGATCAGCGGGATGTCGGAGCCGAGGCTGTGCAGGCGCTCGTTGACCGGGATCAGGTCGGCGGCCGAGGAGACGAAGGAGACGGCGATCAGGTCGATGCCCTCCTTGACCGCGAAGTCGACCCAGCCGAGGTCCGACTCGGTCGCCGCGGGCAGTTCGGCGCCGCCGGGGATGTTCATCCCCTTATGTGAGCTGAGCGTGCCACCGACCTCGACCTCGGCGTCGACGGCGCCATCGAGGCGGTCGGCGACGCGCAGCCGGATCGCGCCGTCGGCGAGGTAGACGAGCTGGTTCTCCTGCAGGTCGCTGACGCCGGGCCAGGAGACCGGGATCGTGTCGCGGTCGCCGAGCAGGTCCTGCGGAGTCAGCGTGACGTGCATGCCGGTCTCGAGCTCGGCGTAGTCGTCGCGGAGGTTGCCGATGCGGAGCTTCGGGCCGGGCAGGTCGCCGAGGATCGCCACCTCGCGGCCGAGCGTGTCGGACGCCTTGCGGATCGTCTCGATCGTCTGCGCGTGTTTGTCGGGGCCGGCGTGGGAGAAGTTGAGGCGGAAGACGTCGGCGCCGGCGGCGATCAGCTGCTCGAGCACGCCGAGGTCCCACGAGGCCGGGCCGACCGTGGCGATGATCTTGGTGCGCCGCTCGAGGTGAGCGGTGGGCTGGGCAAGGGGATAACTGGACATTCGCGTCCCAGAGTAGTGAGCGAGGCGCGTGACCGGTGAACGGGGCGTGACCGGAGGCGTACGGATGGGTGGTGCGCGCCGCGGTGTGTGAGATCGCTCCGGTTGACCGTGACATCGATCTATGTCACTTTCCCGACATGGCCTCCACCCCCAGCGCAGTCGAGCCCGGCCGCGAGGCGCCCTCCCAGCCGGAGCGCGCCACCGAGGCGACCGCGCCGCTCTACCCGGACCTCGTCGGCACCGCCGGCCCCTCCCCCGCCGGCCCGATCGACGCGGCCGAGGCGGCGACGCTCGCCACCCCTCCCGACATCCCGCTGCCGCAGCTGTCCCAGACGATGCGCTTCAGCATCCGCCAGATCGAGTTCGTCTTCCGCTACCGGCGTGAGCTCGGCGAGACGTTCCGCATGCGCGGCGTGATCCCCGGCGGCCCCGTCATCACCAGCCACCCGGACCACGTCAAATCACTCTTCACGGCGAAACCCGAGCTGGCGCCGTCGCTGACCGGCGAGTCGCCGCTGCGGCCGATCCTCGGCCCGAACTCGGTGCTGACCGCGGTCGGCCCGCGCCACATGCGCCAGCGCAAACTGCTGCTGCCGCCGTTCCACGGCGAGGCGATCGCCCAGTACGCCGCGATGATCACCGACGCGGCCGAACGGGAGATCGATCGCTGGCCGGTCGGCGAGCCCTTCGCGCTGGCGCCGCGGATGCAGGCGATCACGCTCGACGTGATCATGGCCGGGATCTTCGGCGTCGAGGGCAAGCCCGCGCCGGGGACGCCGGAGGCGGCGCTGCGGCTCGCGATCCGCAAGACGGTCGCGTCGTCGACCTGGCCGACCGCGCAGCTGACCGAACTGATGCACGTCGGCCGCGAGGAGCCGATGGGCCTGCTCAAGTTCGCGCTCGGGATGATCGACCGGCCGACCTACGCGGTGATCCGCGCGCGGCGCGCGGCGAAGGACCTCGAGGCCCGTCACGACATCCTCTCGCTGCTGCTGCAGGCGCGGACCGAGGAGGGCGAGGCGCTCGACGACAAAGAACTCCGCGACGAGCTCCTGACCCTGGTGCTGGCGGGTCACGAGACGACGGCGAATTCGCTGGCCTGGGCGTGGGAGCGCCTCGTCCGTAATCCGGGGCCGCACGAGGCGCTCCTCTCCGCGGTCCGCACCGGCGCGGGCCCTGACGGCGAGTCCACCGAGGACCGCGTCGAGGCGACCATCGTCGAGACCATGCGCTCCCGCCCGGTCATCCCGATCATCGGCCGCCGCGTCCAGGTCCCCTGGCGCCTCGGCGACTACGCGATCGAGCCCGGCACCGCGATCGCGATGTCGATCCTCCTCGTCCACCACCGCGAGGACGTCTACCCCGATCCCTTCGCCTTCCGCCCCGAGCGCTTCCTCGGCCGCAAGCCCGGCACCTACGACTGGATCCCCTTCGGCGGCGGCATTCGTCGCTGCCTCGGCGCCGCCCTCGCGATGGCCGAGCAACGAGTAGTCCTCACCACCATGGCGAAGCGCCTCGACCTAGTCGCCGAGACCCCAGCCCCCGAGCGCGCCATGCACCGCAACGTGACGATGATCCCCGCCAAGGGCGCACGCGTCGTCATCGCCGCCAAGCACTAGCGCCGCGCCACCGCCAGCAGCGGCGGACCCTGTCATCGCCCCTCACGTTCTCGCTTCGGCCGATTCACCCGATAGTCGTCGAAGGCGCGAAGGAGACCCAGCACTCCGTGGCCTAGGCGGACGAGGGCGAACCCTGTCAACAAGGCTGCCCCTACCTGGGTAAACCACGCCGGATAAGCGAAGAATTGGATCCCCATGCCCCTGCATGCAGACAAAACGTTTATGGTCTAGCGAAATACTTAAATAAGAATTTCTTTGGCCAACGTAGGGCATCGGCTGCTACTTGATCAAGCAAATAGATCGCTTCGGTTGATCAAAGCAGAGCATTGGTTCCTATTGCAGCAATGGAGCTAGGCGAACCGCCCTTCCGGGATCGGCTAACCGCTCATCTAAAATGCCGCCGAATTCGAGTGACGCGGTGAGTCCGGCGTCGCTGTCCTCCGTCCGCGCTGGCCTTCAGGAAAGGGCAAGGACCAACGCGAGGGCTTCGTCCACTCCTCGCATCTCGCCGGCACTCAGATGTCCCTCGAAATCATCCAGTCGGCGCACATCTAGCGCGCGCAATTGCTCCACCATCACCCGCGTCGGCTGCCCTGCGATGTCGACCTCGGGTCGGAAGCTCGCCGCCCGGGCGCTCCGGGAAGTCGGCGCCACCAGCACGGTCGAGAGCCCGAGAAGCTCGTCGGCCTGGACGAGCACGGCGTAGCGGGGCCCATGCTGCTCATGGCCGCCGCGCTTGGGCAGACGCACGCGATAGACATCGCCCCGCGTCACTCAGGCCACTCGGCGGCGACCGCGTCCATGTCGGCCATCACGCGGTCGCGGGCCGCGCGGTCATCCGGGTCGTCCGCGAGCCGGGCAACCTCCGCGGCAAGTCCCGACCGTCTCCGCTCGCGCTCAGCCGTCTCGGTGATCGCCTGGCGGGCTGCGTCCGCGCGAGTGACTCCCCGCTTGCGAGCGATGTCCTCCAGGGCGCGCCAACCCTCGTCCCCAAGGCGTAGGGAGAGAGGATGCGAGGAAGAAGCCACCGGGAGATTGTAGCGCGCTTTGCACTACGTCAAACGCGCCTGGACCCGGCTGGATTACCGGGTTCGATGGCGACGTCGACCCGGGGGCCGACACGGAGAGGGAGGGATTCGAACCCTCGAGAGAGCTTGCGCCCCCTACTCGCTTAGCAGGCGAGTGCCTTCAGCCACTCGGCCACCTCTCCGG
>DAIQOT010000102.1:4435-12403 GCA_036787695.1 Solirubrobacterales bacterium
CCGCGACGCGCGCTTCGCCGGGCTGATGACCTACACGCTGCCCGAGACCCTCTGGCTCGCCGAAAACGGCCACACCGACCTGCTGCTCGCCTACCCGACCGCCGACTCCTCGGCGCTGCGCGAGCTGGCGCTGCGCTCGGCCGGCGATCCCGAACGGGCGCCGCTGGTGATGATCGACTGCGTCGAGCACCTGGAGGCGATCGAGGCGGTGCTCGGCGCCGACGCGCCGCCGATCCGCGTCTGCATCGACATCGACGCCAGCTGGTGGGCGCTCGGCGGGCGCATCAAGGTCGGGCCGAAGCGCTCGCCGGTCCACACGGTCGAGCAGGCGGTCGCGCTGGCGCGCGAGATCGAACGCCGGCCGCAGATCGAACTCGATGCGCTGATGTCCTACGAGGGCCAGATCGCCGGCGTCCCCGACCGGCCCTCGGCCCGCCTGCGCGGCGCCGCGATCCGCTTCATGAAGAAGCGCTCGGCGAAGGAGCTGGCCGAGCGGCGGGCGGCGATCGTCGCCGCGATCGGCGAGTTCTGCGAGCTGCCGATCGTCAACGGCGGCGGCACCGGCAGCCTCGAGACGACCGGCGCCGAGGAGGCCGTCACCGAGGTCACCGCCGGCTCCGGCTTCTACGCCCCCACCCTCTTCGACAACTACGACAGCTTCACCCCGACCCCCGCCGCGGGCTTCGCTCTGCCGATCGTCCGCAAGCCGACGCCGGAGATGGCGACCGCGCTCGGCGGCGGCTACATCGCGAGCGGCCCGGGCGATCCCTCGCGCGTGCCGTCGCCGTGGTTGCCGGAGGGGCTGAAGCTCGACCCCGAGGAGGGCGCGGGCGAGGTCCAGACCCCGCTTCTGGGACCGCCGGCGGCGGACCTGCAGGTGGGCGATCGGGTGTACATGAGGCACGCTAAGGCCGGGGAGCTGTGCGAGCGCTTCGACTTCCTGCACCTGGTCGAGGGCGATGAGATCGTCGATGTCGTCCCTACCTATAGGGGCGAGGGAAAAACCTTCCTCTAAGGACCGAGGACGCGTGCGGCGTACTCGTTGGTGAAGACGCCCTGCGGGTCCAGTAGATCGCGGGCCTCTTGGAATGCGGCCCACTTTGGGTAGCGGGGAGCCAAGGTCTCGGCCGTCTGGAAGTGGCGCTTGCCCCAGTGGGGGCGGCCGCCGTAGTCGTTCATGATCGACTCGACGGCCTCGAAGTAGGGGCGCCACTCCATGCCGCGGTACTGGTGGACGGCGATGTAGGCGGTCGGGCGTTCGTGGGCGGCGCTGAGGTCGGCGTCGTCGGCGGCCGTGACCCGGACCTCGAGTGGGAAGAAGACGGGGAAGCGGTTCTGGCGGATCCAGTCGATCACGCGGCGGACCGCCGCCGGGCCGTGCTCGAGCGGCACGCCGTACTCCATCTCGGTGAAGCGCACGTTGCGCCGGTTGACGAAGACGCGGTGGCTGTGGTCGACGGTGCGGCCGCCGCTCGCGACCCAACCGGCGAAGCGGGCCATCGACGGGATCGTCCGCGGGAACGCCTTGCCGGTCGCCGCGAGCGCCTCGAGCGTCCAGTTCTCCAGCACGGTGTCGTTGAGGAAGGCGGCGACTCCCCCGCGCGGGCGCGGCGCCGTGTCGACCCTGTTGCGCTCCAGCACCAGCGCCCGGTCGGAGTAGGGGAAGGTGAAGAACTCGAAGTGGTCGTTGGCTGCGGCGAGCTCCTCGAAGCGGCCCAGCACCTCCTCGCGCGGCCGCGGCTCGTCGACCCGCTCGAGGATGAAGGCGGGGAAGCAGCGGAGCGTGACGGCACTGATCGCGCCCAGCGCGCCGATCCCGATCCGCGCCGCTCGCAGCAGCTCCGGCTCACCCGCCGCGGTCAGCTCGCGCACGCTGCCGTCGGCGAGCACCAGCTCGATCGCCTCGACCCGCGAGGAGATGTTGGCGTAGCTCGCGCCAGTGCCGTGGGTGCCGGTCGAGATCGCGCCGGCGACGGTCTGCGCGTCGATGTCGCCGAGGTTCTCCAGCGCCAGGCCGAGCCCGGCGAGCGCCGCGTTCAGCTCGCGCAGCACGGTGCCGCCGCCGACCCGGACCAGGCCGCTCTCGCGGTCGGCGTCGAGCACACCGCGCAGGGCCTCGACCCCGATCATCGTCCCGTCGGTCATCGCGGTCTCGGTGAACGAGTGGCCGGAGCCCGCGACCGAGACCTTCTGCCCGGCCGCCGCCGCCGCGCCGATCGCCTCGGCGAGCTCCGCGACCGTCCGCGCCGCCGCCACCCGCGCCGGCCGGCAGCGCTGATCGCCCGCCCAGTTGGACCATTCGCCGAGCCGCGCCATCTCAGACCTCCGCCGGGACCGGCTCGCGGTCGGTCTCGCTCTCCGGCCTCGGCGTCAGCGCACGGAACGCGTAGAGGATCGTCGCCGCCAGGAGCACGGCGATGGCGATGCTCGGGGCCGCGTCCCCGGTCGCCCCGGCGACCGCCGCGCCGCTGACGCTGCCCACCACCTGCGCCGCCGCCCAGGCCATGTTCGTCACCCCCACGGCGTAGCCCTGGTGGAGGCCGCTCGCCTCGGCGGCATCGGAGATCAACGTCATCGCGGGGGCGAAGCATAGGCCCGAGCCGAGCGAGGTGATCAGCAGCGCGAGGACCACGACCACCAGCGAGTCGGCGACGGCGAAGACCAGCATCGCGACCGCGCAGATCGCCATCCCCAGGACGTAGGGCGCGCGTCGGCCGACCTTGTCGGAGAGCCGCCCGGCGATCGGCGAGAGCACCGACTCGATCGCCGCCCCGCCGACGAAGGCGCCCGCGATCAGCGCGTGGCCGCCGCCGAGGTTGTTGATCCGCAGCGGCAGCAGCACGTCGATCGCGCCGAACATCAGCGAGGGCGAGCTGACGAAGATCGCCGCCTCGATCAGTTCGCGGTCGACCATGCAGTGGAGGACCTCGCGCAGCGGCTGGTTCTCGGTGACGACGGTGTCGGGCTCCCGCCAGGCGAGGAAGGCGAGGCCGAGGGCGACGACGAAAACGCCACCGAAGATGATTTCGGTGCCGATCGAGGCGGCGAGCGAGCCGAGCACCGGCCCGAGCAGCGACCCCGCGACCGCCGTCCCCAGCGCGCTGCCGATCACCTGTCCGCGTTTGTCCTCGGGGTAGCTGTTGATCAGCCAGGTGAGTGCGCCGGACCAGATCAGCGCGCTGGCGATGCCCTGGATGAACCGCGCCCCGTCGAGCGGCCAGGCCGACTTGAGGAAGCCGAAGAGCAGCGTCGCGACGGCGAAGACGAAGAGCCCGCTGATCACCGTGCGGCGGGGCCCGAAGCGGCTGGCGATGTAGCCGCCGGGGAGCGAGAAGGTGAGCGTCCCGGCGGCGTAGGCGGCGGTCAGGATCCCCGCCTGCGCGGTGCTCAGGCCGAGGTCGTGCTTGTACGTCGGGAGCAGCGGCGCGATGGCCGTGAAGAAGGTGAGGTCGAGGAAGACCATCGCCGAGGCAAGCAAGAGGACGCGACGCATGGCACCATCCAATCAGCCCCCGGAGGGATGGCAGAGCGGTTGAATGCGGCAGCCTTGAAAGCTGTTGGGCGTCTTAGGCGTCTCCTGGGTTCGAATCCCAGTCCCTCCGCTTGTCGGCCGCCGCGGCGCCGCGCGGCGAAAACGGGCCGCCTCGAGTGAGGCGACCCCGCCCTGCCCTACGGGTGCTTCGGCTTCGCCTTGGCGCCCTTGTGCTTCGGCTTCACCTTCACGCAGCGGAACTTCGCCTTGCCCTTCTGCTTCAGCTTGCGGAAGCCCCGCTTGCACTGCAACGGCTTCTTCTTGACCGGCTTGGTGACAGGGGTGGTCGGCAGGGGGGGCGCGGGCGTTCCGCTCGACGGCGGGGTGGACGTGGGCGTGCCGCTCGACGGGGGCGTGTTCGAACCGCCGCCCGTTTCGCCGCTCCCGGCGCCGCCACCTTCACTCGCCTTCATGGCGAAGCCGGCGACGACTGCCTGGTCGCTGCCCAGGGTGACGAGGCAGGGTCCGTCACCCGTGCAGGCACCCGACCAGCCGGTGAATTCCGAGCCGGAGTCGGCGACCGCGGTCAAGGTGACCGTGGTGCCCTCTTCGAAGCCGGCGGCGCAGAGAGTGCCGCAGTCGATCCCGGCCGGGGTGCCGGTCACCGTGCCCGAGCCCTCGCCGGACTTGGTGACGGTCAGCGTGTGGGTGATCGGGGCGAAGGTCGCGGTGACGCTCTCCGCAGCCGCGACCGTCACCTTGCATTCGTCGCTCGACGCCACGGTGCAGCCGCTCCAGCCGATGAGCTGCTGGTGGGCTGATGGGGTCGCGACGAGGGTGACTTCGGTGCCCTCTTCGTACGTGCCCGAACAGAGTCCGCCGGCTTCGGTGCAGCCGGAGATCGCGCCTGAGCCCGCGCTCACGGAGCCGCCGCCGCTGACCGCGACCGAGACCGCGTGCGTGACTTTGGTGAAGGTCGCGGTGACCGCGGCGCCGGTGGCGCCGAGCGTCACTTCGCAAGCGCCGACGCCCGTGCAGGCGCCGGACCAGCCGATGAATTCCACGTGGGCGGCCGGGGTGGCGGTGAGGCTCACCACTTCGCCCTGGCTGAAATTAAGGCTGCAGGTCGCACCGCAGTTGATCCCGGTCGGGGCGCTGGTGACGGTCCCGGAACCGTTGCCGGCCTTGGTGACGGTGAGTTTGCGAAGCGCGGCGACGGCGATGCCGTTGCTGCTTTTCACGCTCGATCCGGTGCCGGCGGTGTTGGTCGCCGTCACGCTGCATTTGATCGTCTGGCCCGCGTCGGCGGTCGCCAACGTGTAGGTGCTCGATTTCGCGCCGCTGATCGTCTGGGTGCCGCGGAGCCAGGTGTATTTGTAGGTGAAGACCGCGGGGGTGCCGCTCCAGGTGCCTTCACCACAGCTGAGCGTCTGGCCGACCTTCCCCGTCCCGCTCACCGTCGGCGGCGTGGTGTTGGTCGGACTCACGGCTTCGACCAAGATCGCGTTCGCGTGTCCGCTGTGTTCGGAGTCGACCGTGATCGGAGTGGCCTGGGCTTTGCTTTCGACTCCGTTCCAGTACTGGGTGACGTAACCAGACCCGCTGAAACTCACCACGTATTCACCGCTGAGGCCGGTCAGTTCGTAGAACCCTTCGCCGTTGCCGAGCCGGCAACTGGGGCTGCCGCCCGCGACCGGGGTCGCGCAGACTTCGATGCCGAACAATCCTTCGCCGTTGGTCGCCGCGGTGACGTGTCCGGAGATCGCTTCCGCCGCGTCGAGCTCGGCGTCGATCCCGGTCACGAGGCGGTCGGTGACTTCGACCGGCGTGGCTTCGAATTCACGCGCGGCGCCATTCCAGAATTGAATCCCGTACCCACCGGCCCTGAACTCCACCTGGTAGGAGCCCGGGCCGACCGGGATTGAATAGGCGCCCCCCGCTTCGAGCGGCGCGCAGACCGGAGCTTCGTTCATCACCAGGGCGCAGGCTTCGCCGCTTTCGATCGGGAAGTTGTCGCTCGCGTCGGTGACGGTGCCGCCGATCCCGGGGAGCGCGTGCAGTTCGATCGAGGCCGGGAAGGCGCTGACCTGACCTTCGGTGACCGGGATCGCGGTCGCCGCGTCGAAAGCGGTCGCGCCGCCGCTGTAGAGCGTCGTGTGGCCGGGGTCTTCGTAGCGGAGGACGTAGGAGCCTTCTTCGAGCCCGAAGGCGAAATGCCCGTCGTAGCTGACTTCGACGCATTCGAGCGGAGTGCCTTCTTCGCCGGACGCGAAGACGCAGACGCTGCCATCGGGGAACGACGAGGCGCCTTCGGCGGTCAGGGTCCCTTCGATCACGCCTTCGACCGGTTCCAGCGCCGCGTTGGCGATGAACACCTGTCCGGCGGCGATCGGGACCAGTTCGGCATCGGCTTCGGTCGACTTGCCCTGCCACCAGCTGGTGCGGAATGCCGGGCCGGAAGACGGGCCGGCGAATTCGAGGATGTAGTTGCCGGGGATCAGCCCGGAGAGTTCGTATTCACCTTCTTCGCCGACCCGCGCGCATGAGCTCGATTCACCCGCGCCGCCGACCAGAGTCGCGCAGACCCCGGCCTCACCGAGCGGACCGCCGCCGAGCGCGGTGATCTGGCCTTTGATTTCGCCGCCTTTGCCGAGTTCGGCGTCGATGCCGGTCAGGTCTTCCCCTTCGGCAAGTTCGATCGTCGTCGGCGTTCCCCCAAAGGGCACGTTGTTCCAGTACTCGACCAGGTAGCCGCCGCCGGGCGGGATGAACTCGACCCAGTATTCGCCCGCTTCGAGATTTTCGATCTCGTATTCGCCGCTCGCCGGAGTCTGGTTCTGGCAGAGGACCACCTCTTCGCCGCTGATGCGCTGCGCGCAGACGGTGACACTGGACAGCGGTGCCGCGCCTTCGCCGGTCACGACTCCGCTGATCGAGCTCGCCAGGGCGCTCGCCGGCGCAACGCAGAAGAGGAGAAAGCAGGCAAGGCCCACCGTCCAGAACTTCGATTTCAACTCGGCCTCCAGTGAAAGATCGGGGCCGCGTTGCGACCGACTACGTCAGAAACACTCGGGTTCTCCGATCCCCTATCGGTCGCCTCCCACCAAAGCTTGAGAGTCGCCGTCGGGGCCCAGATCCCGCGGGCGAGCGCCGCCGGCGGCAGGAAACGGAGGCCGCCGCCCGAACCGACCGAACATGGATCCGACTGCCATCCGCGCCCCGGGGGGCGAACGCTGGCTCAAACGCGCCGAACGGATCAACGACGCGTTCGGGCTCGTCTTCGCCCTGGTGGTGATCACCTATGTCGTCACCTCGTTGGTCGGCGACAAGGGTTGGGAGGCGGTGCTGGTGATGCTCTGCGTCTCGACCACCTCGGTCGTCGCGCTGACCAGCTCGCACGTCAAACCGCACTGGGTCCACATCGCGATCTACGTGAGCCTGCTCGGCCTGGTGCTGGCGGTGATCGCGGCGATCACGGGTGAGGAGGACTGGCTCGGGGTCGGCGGCATCGTCCAGGTCGCGCTACTGACGGCGGCGATGGTCGCGGTCCTGATCCGCGTCGTCGGCACCGCCGAAGTCAACGCTCGCACGATCCTCGGCGCGATCAGCGTCTACACCGTGCTGGGGCTCCTCTTCGCCTTCTGCTTCGAGGCGATCGGCCGGCTCGGAAGCGCGCCCTTCTTCGAAGGCCACCCGACCCTGCACCACAGCGACTACCTCTTCTTCAGCTACACGACGCTGACCACGACCGGGTACGGCGACCTTGTGCCGGGCGGGCAGCCCGGGCGGATGCTGGCCGGGCTGGAGATGATGATCGGCCAGATCTTCCTGGTCACGCTGGTGGCCGGGCTGGTCGCGCTGTGGAGACCGGGCTCCGGCCTGAAACGACGACGCGAAGAACGCGCCGCCGCGGAAGCGGGCTCGAAGCCGGCGGGACCGGCCGAGCCCGAGGCGCTCGCCGACTAGTCGGCGAGCTCCACCTTTTCGATCTTCTTCTCCTCGAGCGGCTTGTCGCGGGCGTCGGTCTCCGAGGCCTCGATCGTGTCGACAACGTCCATCCCGTCGGTGATCTCGCCGAAGACGGTGTGCTTGCCGTCGAGCCACGGCGCCGCGCCGGTGGTGACGATGAAGAACTGCGAGCCGTTGGTGTTGGGACCGGCGTTGGCCATCGCGAGCGCTCCGCGCACGACCTTGTGCTGGTTGAACTCGTCCTCGAACGTATACCCGGGACCGCCGGTGCCGGTGCCTTTCGGGCAACCGCCCTGGATCATGAAATCAGGGATCACACGGTGGAACGTGAGGCCGTCGTAGAAGTGGTTGCCGACGAGCATGCGAAAGTTGTCGACGGTTTTCGGCGCGTGCTCGGGATCGAGCCTGCACGTGACCATGCCGAGGTTGGTCGCGATCGCGACGGTGAGCGACGGTGCGCGCTCGTGCTGCGTGAAGAATTTGCTCTCGTCGAGCGCGAATTCGTCCGCGATGATCGGCGGCGGCGG
>DAIQOT010000308.1:0-3827 GCA_036787695.1 Solirubrobacterales bacterium
GGTTCTCCCAACGGGCTCAAGCCCGTACTCGCCGAGCGTGGCGAAGTCGATCATCAGGTCGACGGCGTCTGCCAGACGCGTCGTTAGCGTTTGCTTGCAATCGAACATAGGTTCGTAGAATAGGGGGGTGTTCGGACGCATGGTCGGAACTGCAATGGACCTTGCAGTAGAGCCGAAAAAGCGCCGCAAATGGCGACTTTCAATCGCGCTGACCGAACATGTGTTCCCGCAGTTTGCGGTTGTTAGGGGACGCTGACATTGGCGACCGTGTGCACGCAGCGAGAGGCCGGAGACAGCGACCCCCATCGCGTCCCGACCCCAAGCACGTCGCGGTCGCCGCCTTGATAGTGGCAGCGCCGCGAACCCCCAGAAGCGCATCTTGCGAGACGTCCTTTCCGGGCCTTTGGTGTGGCTGCCGCCACGGCCCTCATGTCTCGCGTCGCGGATCGTAGAGTGACGGCCGTCACTTTGCAAGCGTCCCCCAAAAATTTAGGTGGGGGTGCGTGGGGGAGGGGCCGCCGAGGCCGGTCGTTACCCTGCTTCGCCCATGGAGAAATTCGTCATCGAAGGGGGCGTTCCGCTCTCCGGCGAGCTGACCGTCGCCGGCAACAAGAACGCCGCCCTGCCCATCCTCGCCGCCTGCCTTCTGACCGAGGAGGAGGTGCTGCTGCACCGCGTCCCGCGTATCCGCGACACCGAGGCGCAGATCGCCCTGCTCGAGAACCTCGGGGTCACGGTCGACTGGGTCGGCGACAACAGCGTCAAGCTCTGCGCCGCCGGCGTCAACGCCCCGGTCGTCGACGAGGAGCTCTCCAGTCAGATCCGCGCCTCGTTCCTGCTCGCGGGCCCGCTGCTCGCCCGTTTCGGCGCCGCGAAGATGCCGCCGCCCGGCGGTGACTTCATCGGCCGCCGCCGTCTCGACGCTCACCTCGACGCCTTCACCGACCTCGGCGCCCGCGTCGACGGCTCGCGCTGGATCGAGCTGAGCGCGCCGACCGGCCTCTGCGCCTGCGAGATCTTCATGGACGAGCCCTCGGTGATGGGCACCGAGAACGCGCTGATGGCCGCCGCCCTGACCCCCGGCCAGACGACGATCGCCAACGCCGCCTCCGAGCCCCACGTCCAAGACCTCGCGCGCCTGCTGACCCTGATGGGGGCCGAGGTCGAAGGGGTCGGCTCCAACGTGATGATCGTCAACGGGCAGAAGTCCCTCGGCGGCGCCGAGTTCACGATCTGCCCCGACCACATCGAAGTCGGCAGCTTCATGGCGCTCGCCGCCGCCACCGGCGGCGAACTGCGGATCCGCGACGCCGGCCCGCGTGACCTGCGCAACGTGCGCCGCCAGTTCCGCCGCCTCGGGCTCAACTCCGAGGTCGAGGGGGAGGACGTGATCGTCCCCGCCGGGCAGAAGCTGGAGATCGAACCGGACCTCGGCGGCGCGATCCCGAAGATCGAGGACGGGCCGTGGCCGGCCTTCCCCGCCGACCTGACCTCGATCGCCCTCGCCCTCGCCACCCAGGCCGACGGCGAGATCCTGATCTTCGAGAAGATGTTCGAGAACCGCTTGTTCTTCGTCGACAAACTCGTCGCGATGGGCGCTCGAATCACGCTGTGCGACCCCCACCGGGCGATCGTCAGCGGTCCGAGCCGGCTCCACGGTGAGCGCGCCGCCAGCCCCGACATCCGCGCCGGGATGGCGATCCTCATCGCCGCCCTGGCCGCCGAAGGGCGCTCGGAAATCGGCGACATCCACCAGATCGACCGCGGTTACGAGCAGATCGACGAGCGCCTGCGCGGCCTCGGCGCCCGCATCGAGCGCGTCTCGACCGACTGACCACGCGGCGCCCGCCCCTCGAGCCACCGCCGGCGCGACCGGTCAGCCTTTAAGGTCCGGCGGATGATTCACCCGATCCCACCCGGTACGCGCGACGTCCTCCCGGACGAGATGCGCGAGCTGCGGCGCCTCAACCGCCTGCTGATCGAGGTCTTCGAAGAGGCCGGCTACGGCGAGGTCTCGACCCCGGCGATCGAATACGACGAGGTGATCTCCCGCGGCGAGCGCCCGCAGGCCGCCTCGCCCTACCGCTTCTTCGACGAGAACGGGGACCTGCTCGCGCTGCGCTCCGACATGACGGTGCCGATCGCCCGCCTCGTCGCCACCCGCTTCGCCGACGCGCCGAAGCCGCTGCGCCTCTGTTACCTCGCCTCCGCCTACCGCGCGGTCACCCCGCAGCGCGGCGAGATGCGCGAATTCGTCCAGGCCGGGATCGAGCTGATCGGCGCCCCGGGCGCCGACGGCACCGCCGAGGTGATCGGCGTGCTCGAGGCGGCACTCGACGCGGCGGGCCTCGATCGCACCGTGATCGGCCTCGGCCACGCCGACCTCTACCGCAACCTGCTCACAGAGTTCGGGGTCGACGGGGAGGCGCGCGACGCGATCCTCACACGGCTCGCCACCCACGACCTGGTCGGCCTCGAGGCCGAGCTTTCGGAAGCCGGGATCGGGACCGCGGCGACCGAGGCCTGCGTCGCGCTCTCGCAGCTGCGCGGCGGCGCCGAGGTGCTCGAGCGCGCCCGCGAGATCGGCGGCGACGCGATCGAGCGCACCACCACCCGCCTGCAGCGCACCTACGAGAAGCTCCTCGAGAGCGGCACCGCCGACCGCGTGCAGATCGACTTCGGCCTGCTGCGCGACCTCGGCTACTACTCCGGCGCGATCTTCGAGGTCTACGACCCGGCCCTCGGCCACATCCTCGGCGGCGGCGGCCGCTACGACGGCTTCCTCTCGAAGTTCGGCCCCGACCTGCCCGCGGCGGGCTTCTCCCTCTATCTGGAGCGCGTCCACGTCGCCCAGATGGAGGAGGAGGCGCGGCGCGCCGAGAGGACGGCGAGCTGATGGCCGGCGTGGCGGGGGGCGGAGCGCGCTCGGACGGGCCGCTGAAGCTGGCGGTGCCGCGCGGCGCGCTGTTCGGCGAAACGCTCGACGTGCTCGACGCGGCCGGGGTCGACACCTCGCCGCTGCGGGGCGATTCTCGCTCCTTGATCTTCCACACCGACGAGATGACGCTGGTGACGATGCGTCCGTCCGACGTGCCGACCTACGTCGAGGCGGGCGCCGCCGACGTCGGCATCACCGGCAAGGACGTCCTCCTCGAGCAGGCCGACCGCACCGTCTACGAGCTGCTCGACCTCGGCTTCGGCAAGTGCCGCATGGTGCTGGCCGGGCCCCGCGGCGACGAGCGCATGGGGGAGACCTTCCGCCGGCTGGGGACGATGCGGATCGCGACCAAGTACCCGCGCATCGCCGAGCGCTACTTCGAGGACACCGGCCGCCAGGTCGAACTGATCGAGGTCAAGGGGTCGGTCGAGCTGGCGCCGCTGATCGGCCTCGGCGACGGCATCGTCGACCTCGTTGCCACCGGCCGCACGCTGGCCGAGAACGACCTCGAGGTGCGCGAGGAGATCGTCGACTGCACCGCCAGATTCGTCGCCAACCGCGTCGCCCACAAGCTGCGGGCGAGCGAAGTCGACGACCTGACCGCGCGCCTGCGCGTGGCGAGCCGCGCGTGAAGGTCCAGCGCTTCGAGTGGGTGGGCGCCGCGGTGACGGCGGCCGCGGTGCGCTCCTGGGGCGCCGAGGGGGAGCCGCCGGTCGAGGTCGAATCGATCGGCGCGCTGGTCCGCGAAGGCGGCGACGCGGCGCTCCTCGCCCTGACCAAACGCTACGACGCGCCCGACGCCCAGATGGAGACGGTGCGGGTCGACCCGGCTGAAGCGGCCGCGGCGCTCGCCGCGCTCGACCCGGAGCTGCGCGCGGCGCTGGAGACG
>DAIQOT010000103.1:0-12383 GCA_036787695.1 Solirubrobacterales bacterium
CCCGATGCTGCGCAAGATCGGCAACAAGCTCGACGCGCTCGAGGACGACATCTTCGAGGGCCGCTCCGAGGACATCGTCCGCGACATCTCCAACGCGAAGCAGGAGATCATCAACTTCCGCAAGGTGATCCGTCCGCAGCGCCCGGTGTTGCGCGACCTGGAGAAAGTGAAATCGCGCTACCTCTCCCCCGACTTCGACCTCGAGATCTACTTCGACGACATCGTCGACGCGCACGAGCGGATCTGGGACATGCTCGAGAACTACAAGGAGGTGATCGAGGCGCTCGAGGAGACCAACGAGTCGGTGATCTCGCATCGCCTCAACGACATCCTCCGCGTCCTGACCTCGATCAGCGTCGTGATCCTGCCGCTGACCCTGATCGCCAGCATCTGGGGGATGAACTCGAAGGTGCCGGGGCAGGACAACCTCGCCGCCTTCTTCATCGTCCTCGGCGGCATGCTGGTGATCCTCGTCGGCATGGTGCTCTGGTTCAAACGGCGCGGCTGGCTGTAGGCAAGGTGCCCGCTTCCGGGTACGGCTTCGCATAGGCTCAACAGAGTGGCCAATTTCAGGATCTGGGCGCCCTGGCGCCTCGCTTACGTGTCTGACGCAGCCAAGGACAAAGAGGAGGAGTGCATCTTCTGCGCGAAGCCCGCGCAGGATGACGACGAGGGCAACCTGATCGTCCACCGCGCCGAGCGCGCCTTCGTGATCCTCAACCTCTACCCGTATACGAACGGGCACCTGATGGTCGCGCCCTACGAGCACATCGGGGCGATCCAGGAGATCCCGCCGGAGACCACCGCCGAGATGATGGCGCTCGCCCAGAGCGGGATCCGCCGGCTCGAGGACGTCTACTCGCCGCACGGCTTCAACGTCGGCTTCAACCAGGGGCGGATCGCCGGCGCCGGGGTCGAGCACCACATCCACATGCACGTGGTGCCGCGCTGGTCGGGCGACAACAACTTCATGCCGGTGATCGCGGACACGAAAGTGATGCCGCAGACGATCGAGCAGAGCTACTCGGTGTTGAAAGGTGGAACGTGGAGCTGAACCCGGGCATCTTCAAGGCCTACGACATCCGCGGCATCTACGGCGAGGAGCTCGACGAGGGCACGGCGTACGACATCGGCCGCTCTTTCGTGCGCGTGCTGGCGGGGTTGCGGGAGATCCAGGCGCGCGAATTGCGGATCGGCCTCGGTCGTGACATGCGTCTGACGGCGCCGAAGATGGCGGCGGAGCTGCGCGACGGGATGATCGCCGAGGGCGCCAAGGTGATCGACGCCGGGATGGTCGCCACCGAGATGCTCTACCACCTGGTCGGCTCGCGGAACCTCGACGGCGGCGCGATGGTGACCGCCTCGCACAACCCGAAGGCCTACACCGGCGTGAAGCTCGTCCGCGAGGGCGCGCTGCCGCTCTCCGGCGACGCCGGCATCGCCGAAGTCCGGGCGACGATCGAGGCCGGACTCGGCGACGCGCCCGGCGGCGGCTCGCTCGAAGAGGTCGACATCTGGGACGAATACCGCGCCCACGCGCTCGGCTTCATCGATCCCGATCAGGTCAAGCCGATGAAGGTCGTCGTCGACGGCGGCAACGGGATGGGCGGCCCGATGGTCGGGCCGATCCTCGAAAAGCTGCCGCTCGAGCTGGAGAAGATGTACTTCGTCCCCGACGGCGAGTTCCCCGACCACGAACCGAATCCGCTGCTGGAGGAGAACCGGCGGCTGATCATCGACCGGGTGCGCTCGACCGGCGCCGACCTCGGCATCGCCTGGGACGGTGACGCCGACCGCTGCTTCTTCATCGACGGCTCGGGCGAGTTCTGCGACGGCGACTTCGTCTGCGCGCTGCTCGCCCGCTCGATCCTCGCCAAGAACCCGGGCGCGATGATCCTCTACGACCCCCGTTCGAGCCGCGCCGTGCCCGACCTGATCGCCGCCGACGGCGGTCGCTCCGGCCTCTCGCGGGTCGGCCATGCCTTCTTCAAGGCGCGGATGCGCGAGGAGCACGCGGCGTTCGGCGGCGAGGTCTCCGGCCACTACTACTTCCGCGACTTCTGGAACGCCGACTCGGGGACGATCCCGGCGCTGCTGATGCTGGAGCTGCTGTCGAAAGACGGGCGCACGATCGGCGAGCTGATGTCCGAGTTTCGCTCCAAATACTTCATCTCCGGTGAGATCAACTCGGAGGTCGCCGACCAGGCGGGCAAACTCGACGAGATCCGCGAGCGCTACGCCGACGGTGAGATCACCGAACTCGACGGCGTCTCGGTCGACTACCCGGAGTGGCACTTCAACGTCCGGCCCTCGAACACCGAGCCGCTCCTGCGGCTGAACCTCGAGTCGCTGGTCTCACGTGAGGACATGGAGCGCCGTCGCGACGAGGTGCTCGGGTTGATCCGCGGATGACGACGACCCCCGAGGAGGCGTTCGAGCAGGCGGCGTTGGCCGGCGTCCACCGCCTCGCCGTCCCCACCCCCTTCGCGGTCGGCAAGGTCAACGCGTACCTGATCGAGGACGACCCGCTGACCCTGATCGACGGCGGGCCCAACTACGGCAGCGGGCTCGACGTCCTCAGCGAGTCGATCGCCGCCCACGGCCACTCGATCGAGGACATCGGCCTCATCCTCCTCACCCACAACCACACCGATCACCTGGGGCTGGCGCAGATCGTGGTCGAGCACTCGGGCGCCGAGGTGGGCGCGCTCGGGATCGCCGCGGAGCGGCTCGCCAACTACGAGGCCGAAGCGCAGCTCGACGACGAGTTCGCGGTCGAACTGATGCTCCGTAGCGGCATCCCCGAGGACATCGCGCTCGCCCTGCAGAGCGTCTCCGGCTCCTACCGCGGCTGGGGCGCCGCGGTCAACGTGACCCGGCCGCTCGCCGACGGCGAGGTCGTCGAGCTCGCCAACCACCGCCTCGAAGTCCAGTTCCGGCCCGGCCACAGCGTCATGGACACCGTCTTCTGGGACGCCGAGCGCCAGTTCGGCTTCGTCGGCGACCACCTCCTCCCCCACATCTCCTCGAATCCGCTGATCAGCCGTCCCCTCGACGGCTCTCCCGGGCGCACCCGCTCGCTGATCGCCTACCTCGACTCGATGGCGAAGACCCGCGAGCTACCCGAGGGCAGCCTCCTCTTCGGCGGCCACGGCGAGCCGGTCGACGATCACCGCGCCCTGATCGACACCCGCTTCGCCTCGACCGACCGCCGCAAAGAGAAACTCCTGCGCCTGCTCGCCGACGGCCCCCGCTCCGGCTACGAGCTGGCCCAGTCGATGTGGGGCAACATCGCCGTCACCCAGGCCTTCCTCACTCTCTCCGAGGTGATCGGCCATATGGACCTGCTCGAGGACGAAGGCCGCGTCCGCGAGGTCGATGACGACGGCGTGATCCGCTTCGAAGCCGTCGCCTCGTCCTGAGGGTCCCGCCCGCCTCACGAATCCTCCTCAAGTCTTATTGCACGGAAGAATCACCTCGCGTGAATCGTTTCTCGCGATGTGAGACCAAATCTCCGACAGCTCCGGGAGCGGTCGCTGGTGGCGAGCTCGGCGGCGATGTTGAACCGCACGGAAGCGTCGGTGGTGCCCTTTCGCCAGGCGAAGCTCAGGGTGCGGGGCAGTGTGTCCGGTAATGGGACCCTGGCCGTCGGGCCGCGCTGGTCGGGGGGCGTCTTCCTGCCGACCACCTTCGTCGTCCAGGCGGGCGGCAACTGCACGATCGACGGCAGCTTCCGTCTGATGACCGGCAGCTCGGTGATCGTCGAATCCGGCGCGCACCTGCGGTTGGCGAGTGGCTTCATCAACAACGGCGCCAAGATCTCCTGCTTCACCGGGATCAGCATCGGCGAGGGCGCCCACATCGGCCCCGACGTGGTCGTGTTGGACAGCGACTCGCACGCGATCACCCCCTCGACCGGACCGATCGCCGCGCCGATCGAGATCGGCGACCACGTCTGGATCGGCGCCCGGGCGATCGTCCTCAAGGGTGTGACGATCGGCGACGGCGCCGTCATCGCCGCGGCCTCGGTGGTGACCAAGGACGTCGCCCCCGGCACTCTCGTCGCCGGCTCCCCCGCGCGCTACGTGCGCGACGTGACCTGGACGGCCTGAGCCGGCGGAGCCGCTTTGCCGCGCTAGCTCGACCCGCGGCCCCGGTGGGCGAGTTCCAATTTGACGGCGATGAAGACGGCGGCGACGAGGATCCCGACGATCGCGAGGTAGGCGAGCGCCTCCCCGGGGACGTGGGACGTGAAGCCGCCGATCGCCGCCGGGATCGGGGCGAGGGGCGACGAGGAGGAGTCCGAGGCGGCCCCGGCAGAGTGGGACGCATGGACGCCCGCGACGCCCTGGCTACCGCCCGCCCCGCCGTCGCTCGCAGTCAAAAGGCGCGCGCCGTCGTGCTCCCATCGCGTCAGGACGCCCGCGAGGTCGCGCCAGGTCAAGGCGATCGCCGGCCATACGTAAGCCATCCATTTCGGCAGCGGCGCGCGTATCGCGCCGTCGGGCGCGGGCGCGCCGAATTTCTGGTCGCGCATCCCGTCGATGTCACCGCTCGCCCTCGCGGCCGAGTTGGCGCGGGCGGCTTCGGTGGGCGCGAGCGCTTCGCGCGTCCCCCCGCCGCCGCTGTTCGACGTGCCGACCGAGCCTCCGCTCGCCGGCGATCGGCTGCCGTTGGCGGCTCCGGTCACCGCGCCGAGCGCACCTTCGACGTCGTGAGTCACCGTCGGGGTGACCGCTTTTGTTTCCCCCGATGGATCGACCGCGGGGACGGATGGGAGCTTCGGCGTCGTGACGACGGGCGCGGGAACTTTGGCGACCACTTCCTGGGTTGCGTGCGTCGCGGTTTCGGCGACTTCCCTGACGGGTGGGACGACGGCTTGCGTGGCTTCGACGACCGGCGGAGTCACGGTTTCGGTCACTTCGGTGACCGGCGAAGGCACGGCTTCGGTCACTCCCTGGACGGTCGGGACGACGCCGTTTGCGACTTCTTCCACCGATTCCGTCACTTGCCGAACCGGACCGAGCAGTCCTTCGGCCTGGCCGGCATCGGCGACCGGGACGCTGAACGAAAACGAACTTACTACGAGCGCGCTACAGAGAAGCAGGACGAGGCGGGTGACGAGACTTCTTCCGATCTTGGCCATCGGGACACTCCCATGTCTCGGGCAGGACCTGATCCGGATGAACGGGTCTTGCTCTGGGAACGCGCTGATACCCCAGGATTTCGCGGAATATCGGTAAGTCCGTCGTTTTTAGTCCCTGATCGCTGCTATTTGCGATTTTCCACCCCGTCGGCGCACTTGGGACGGGGGCGTGCCGCACCTTCGGCCGCAGGCGCATTACGCTGCACGGTCAGATGGTCTCATTCGGCGCCCGGCGGGCCGGCAAATCGCCAAAGAAACGGATGTTGATCATCGTCAACCCGTACGCGACGACGGTGTCGGATCGGCTGCGGAACCTGGTCGTCTACGCGCTGCAGGGGAGATACGACGTCGAGGCGGTGCAGACTCAGGCGCAGAACCACGCGACCGAGATCGGGCGCGAGGCGCGCGACGGCGGCTACGACGTGGTCGTCTCCTTCGGCGGCGACGGGACGCTGAACGAGGTCGCCAACGGGCTCGCCGGGACCGATATGCCGATGGCGATCCTGCCCGGCGGCTCGGCCAACGTCGTCGCCCGCAGCCTCGGCATCCCCAACGACGTCGTCGACGCGACCGAGCACCTGCTCTCGCTCGCCGACGAATGGGAGCCGCGCAAGATCGACCTCGGCCGCGCCGACGAGCGCCGCTTCGTCTTCGCCTGCGGCGTCGGGATCGACGCGACGGTGGTCAAACGGGTCGACGCGCATCCGAAATTGAAGGCCCGCCTCGGCCCCTGGTTCTACAGCTGGTGTGCCGTCTCGGCCTTCTACCGGAGCTACCTGGTCAGCCCGGTGCGGCTGCGGGTGAAGGTCGGCGATCAGCCGCCGGTCGAGGGCGTCACCGCGATCACCCAGAACTCCGACCCGTTCACCTACTTCTCGACCAAACCGGTCTACGTCAACGAGGGCATCGCGATCGACAACGGCACGCTCTCGATGGCGGTGCTGAAGCGGGCCGCGCAGCGCGACATGCCGACCCTCCTCCCCCGCCTCTTCAACCAGGGCAAGCCGGCGGTCCGCCACCGCCAGATCATCGGCTACGAGGGCGTCACCCTGGCGACGATCGAATCGATCTCCGAGGACCGCTCCGGCGCACCCCGCAGCTTCCAGCTTCAGGTCGACGGCGACTACATCGGCGAGCGCACCAGCGTCACGCTGGGCATCGACCCCGGCGCCCTGACCATCATCGCTTAGGCGCCGACCGCGCCGGGCGCGTTACTGGGTCGGCGTTATGCGGTACGCGTCGAAGACGCTCTCCACATTGCGAAGGCGGCTGATGCAGTGTTTGAGCTGCTCGGTGTCGCCGACCTCGATCACGAACTTGTTCTTCACCATCGGCGGGTTGGTCGTGCAGGTCGCGCCGATGATGTTGATGCCGCCCTCGGAGAACGTGCGCGAGAGGTCCTCGAGAAGGCGAGTGCGATCGTAGGCGTCGATCTGGATTTCGACCCGGTAGGAAGCCTCGTTGTCGCCCTCCCAGCCGACGTCGACGAACCGCTCCGGCGCCCGTTTCAGCGCCTTCACGTTCTTGCAGTCGGCACGGTGGATCGTGATCCCGCGGCCGAGGCTGACGTAGCCCGCGATCTCGTCGCCGGGGACCGGTCGGCAGCACTTCGCCAAGCGGACGGCGACGTCCTCGACGCCCTTCACCACGATCCCGTAGTTGGAGGCGTCCTTGGTGCGACGGGCGCGGTCGGAGTGCTCGGTCGCCGGCCGTAGGTCGTCGGCATCGACCGCCTCGCCCGCTTTCAGCCGCTGCAGGATTTTGTTGACGACCGTCTTGGTCGAGATTTTGCCCTGGCCGAGGGCGATGTAGAACTCGGTCCCTTTACGGAAGCCCATCTCGCGGATCACGTCGGCGAGCAGCGGCGAGCCGGCCATCTTCTGCATCGGCACGCCGCGCTTTCGCAGCGCCTCGTCGAGGCCCTCGCGGCCGTCGCGCTCGGCGTCCTCGCGGCGCTCCTCTTTGAACCAGGCGCGAATCTTGTTACGGGCGCGGTTGGTGCGGACCAGTTTCAGCCAGTCGAGCGACGGCGCCCGTTTCTGCTTCGCGGTCAGCACCTCGACGATGTCGCCGGAACGCAGTTGGTAATGCAGCGGCACGATCGCGCCGTTGACCTTCGCGCCGACGCAGCTGTGGCCGACGTCGGTGTGGACGGCGTAGGCGAAGTCGAGCGGGGTCGAGCCCGCCGAGAGGTTCTTCACTTCGCCCTTCGGGGTGAAGACGAAGACCTCGTCCTCGAAGAGGTCGACCTTCAGCGATTCGAGGAACTCGGTCGGGTCCTGTTCGCCCTCGGCCTCGACCAGCTGGCGCAGCCAGGTCATCTTCTCGCGCTGCGGGTCGCCGCGGCCGCCCTCTTTATAGGCGACGTGGGCGGCGATCCCGTACTCGGCGAGTTTGTGCATCTCCTCGGTGCGGATCTGGATCTCGAGCGGCTTGCCCTCGGGCCCGATCACCGTCGTGTGGAGCGCCTGGTACATGTTGGCCTTCGGCATCGCGACGAAGTCCTTGAAGCGTCCGGGCAGTGGCTTCCAGAGCGAGTGGATGACGCCGATCGCCCCGTAGCAGTCCTTCACCGAGCCGACGATCACGCGCATCGCGGTGAGGTCGAAGATCTCGTTGAACTCGCGGCCCTTCTTCGCCATCTTCGTGTAGATCGAGTAGAAGTGCTTGGCGCGGCCAGAGATCTCGGCGTCGATGCCGACCTCCTCCAGCTCTTCGGAGAGGAACGCGCCGGCCTCGGTCACGTAGGACTCGCGCTCGTCGCGCTGCTGGGCGACCAGCTGTTTGATTTCCGCGTACTTGCGCGGGTGGAGCGTCGCGAAGGCGAGGTCCTCGAGCTCCCACTTGATCGCGTGGATCCCGAGGCGGTGGGCGAGCGGCGCGTAGATCTCCAGCGTCTCGTGCGACTTCAGCGTCTGTTTCTGCTTCGGCAGCGCGCCGAGCGTGCGCATGTTGTGGAGACGGTCGGCCAGCTTGATCAGGATCACCCTGACGTCGGTGGCCATCGCCACCATCATCTTGCGGTAGTTCTCGGCCTGCCGCTCGTCGCGGCTCTCGAAGTTCATCCCGGTCAACTTGGTGACGCCGTCGACGAGCGCGGCGATCTCCTCGCCGAACTCCTCGCGGACCTCGTCCAGCGTCGCGCTGGTGTCCTCGACCGTGTCGTGCAGCAGCGCCGCGCACAGCGTGTCGGTGTCGAGCCGCATCCCGGCGCAGATCTGCGCGACCCCTACCGGGTGGGTGATGAATTCGTCACCGCTGTAGCGCTTCTGGTCCCCGTGATGAGCGCAGGCGAAGTAGAAGGCACGGGCGATCTCGTCGCGGTCGATCGTCGCGACGGCGACCGCGGTCCCGGCCAGCGCCGGGTGCTGCTCCTCGTGCGCCGAGTCGAACTCCTCGATCACCGAGAACAGGTCGCCGAGCAGCTCCTGGTGCTCTACGGAAATTTTGGGCTCTGCAGAAATGACTGTGCCTCCGAAAACTCTTTGCTGTAGACGCGGAACGCCGCCGAGCGCTCCAGATCCGTCCCTGCAGAGGATACGACGCCGACGACACCGGTGCCTAGGTTCGTATCACCCGCAACGAGCTCCAGGTCTCGCAGCACTCGGAAGGCCCGCGCGGAGGTCTCGGGATCGAGCGGATGCGGCCCCGGTCCGGCGAGCGCCTCGCGCAGCTCCGGGCCCGATGCCTGGCCGACCGTGCGGAGCGCGCGGAAGACCCCGGCGATCGTCTCCCGCGAGGGCGCCTGGCGGCCGAGGACGGCGAGCGAGAATTTCCGCCCGGCGTCGGAGTAAAGCGGGTGGACGAAGCCACTGCCGGCCGGCTCGGCGGCGGTGGGAGGCGCGACGGTCGGGTCGGTGACCGAGAGGATCGCCGTGCGGGCGATCTCCAGCAGCGCGGCCTTGTCGGGCTTTGCTCCCAGGCGTGGATCGGCGGGGCCCGCGCCGACCGGGGACGGGTCCGTGGCACCAAACGGCATCGTCACCCGCTCGACGTCGAGCGGCGTCCGCGGAGCGTCGACGAGGACGACGTGCTCGAACTTCGCGGCGAGATCTGGAGCCATCGCGAGCGCCGCGTAGTCGACGAGCGCCAGTCCGCCAGATGCGCGCGCCGCCAGCCCCCCGACCGCCTCGGCGCTGCAGCGGTGGCAGGCGATCAGCGCGGCGCCCCCGTTGAAGCGGGCGAGCCCGGTGGCGCCGTTTGCGAGCGCCGCCCGGCGCGAGGCGTCGGCGGCGACCGCGAGCACGCCCGCGCCGCTCGAGACGAGCTCCGCGATCGTCGCGGTCGGCGATGAGCCGTGGCTTTCGACCATGCGCCGCGAGCCACCGGCGCTGCCGTGGAGACTTTCCGCCTCATTGGACCGGTTTCGCTCCACGGCGAGGTCGCGACCCAGCTCAGCCTCGAAGCGCGCCCACCATTCGGCTTCGTCGCTCGCGCAGGGGTGGGCGGAGACGGCGTCGGGGGCCTCGTCGAGCGGGTAGACCTCGCGGAGGACGACGCGGGGCTCGACCGCGCCGTTCCAGTGGTTGACCTCGAGGCGCACGGCGGCGTCGAGCATGTCGTCGTCGCCGACGCCGAAGCTGGTGCGGCCGAAGGCCACGCCCAGGGCGCGATGCGAGCCGCTGTGGAGGCTGAAGCGTGAGTGTTTGCCCTCCTCGCCCATCGTCCGCACATCGGTGACCCGAGCCGAGGGAACCATCAGCCGCACCCCGGGATTGCCCATCCCGAACGGGGCCAGCTGCCCGAGCTCTTCGGCGAGGTCGAGGCCGAGCCCCACCCCACCGACCATCGCGTCGATCCGCTCGGTCCGCTTCAGGTCCTCCTCGCTCAGCACCTCGTTGGCGTGAGCGGCGAAGGCCGCGCGGAACGCGTCGACGTTGTCGGCCTTGATCGAGAGCCCGGCGGCGGCTTTGTGGCCGCCGAAGGTCTCGAGGTGCTCGGAGCAGGCCTCGAGCGCCGCGTGCAGATCGAAGCCGGGGATGCTGCGACCGGAGCCGCGGCCTCCTCCCTCCCCGTCGAGCGAGATCACGACCACCGGCCGGTGGTGCCGCTCGACCATGCGCGAAGCGACGATGCCGACGACCCCGGGGTGCCACTCCTCGCCCGCGACGACAAGCCCGTTGGCTTCCTTCAGATCGTCGGGCAGCTCGCGTCGCGCCGTCTCCGCCGCGGCATCGACCTCGCGCTCGGTCGCCCGTCGCTCGGAGTTCGCCCGTCCCAGCTCCTCGGCGATCTGCCTGGCTCGGCTCTCGTCCTCGGTGAGCAGCAGCTCGACCCCGGCGTCGGCCCGGTAGAGCCGACCCGCCGCGTTGATCCGCGGGGCGAGCCGGAACGCCAGGTCCCCCTCGTCGAGTCGACTCGGGTCGCATTTCGAGGCCTCCATCAAGGCTTTGAGGCCGGCCCGCTTGGTCCGCCGCATCTCGGCCAGCCCGCGCTTCACCAGCGACCTGTTCTCGCCGATGAGCGGGACGACGTCGGCGACGGTCGCCAGGGCGACGAGGTCGAGGTCCTTTTCCGCGGCGACGGACGCGTCCTCGACCCCCGCCTCTTCGCGCAGGGCGCAGGCGAGCTTCCAGGCGACGGCCGTCCCGCACAACGAGGTGAACGGGTAGTTCGAGATTTCCGGGTGCAGGATCAAGCAGCTCGGCAGCTCCTCGCCCGCCTGGTGGTGGTCGGTCACCACCACTTCCATCCCCAGCTCCTGCGCCAGCGCCACCTGCTCCACCGCGGTGATCCCGCAGTCGACGGTGATCATCAGTCCGGTCCCGCGCTCGGCCAGCGCCCGCACGTTCTCGTCGCTCAGCCCGTAGCCGTCGGCGATCCGGTCGGGGATCAGCCAGTCGCAGTCGGCGCCGAGGTCGCGCAGGGTCGAGATCATCAGCGCCGTCGCGCTCACCCCGTCGACGTCGAAGTCGCCGTGGACGGTGATCCGCTCGCCGGCTTCGACCGCGGCCCAGACGAGCCCGGCGACCTCGTGCATCCCCTCGAACGCCGCGGGCGGGTGCGACTCGTCGGCGGCGAGGAAGGCGCGGGCCGCATCGGGGGTTCGGTAGCCACGCCGGACCAGGGTCACGGCGACGGGGTGGCTCAGGCCGAGCGCCTCGGCGACGGCGCGGGCCTCGGCGAAGTCATAGGGGTAGGCGGCGAACGCCTTGGCGGATTTCGGCACGTCTTCCAGGCTAGGCGGACCCTCGGCGGGAAATGCCGGCATTCAGTCCGCAAAATGCCTGGAAACGTACGCAGTCGGCCCGTGCGTTCGCAGAAACCCGCGGCATTCGCGGGAAAGTGCGAACGCGCCCGGGCGGCGTCAGTCGAAGTGCGGTTCGCGGCGGCCCAGCAGCCAGATGACGCCGAGGCCGAGCGCGACGCCGGGGATCGCCGAGAGGGCGGTGCCGATCGTCGTGTTGCCGACGCTCTGGCCGTCGATCAGCAGAATGACCGTGCCGAAGGCGAGGGCGCCGATCACGGCACCGAGGAAGGCGCCGACGATTCCCTGCCAGAAGCGGTCCGGCAGGAAGACGGTGAAGTGCCAGAGGGCGATGCCCATCGTCACGAAGACCAGGAAAGCCATCAGTTACGCCCCTCGCTCATCGCCGCCGTCCTTTGCGCCGCTGCGCCCGTTTTTCCCGCCGCTCCTCATTGCGTTTGCGCCGCTCGACCGACTCCGGGTTGGCGCTGTCGCCGTTGTCGGTCGTCCGGGCCGCCCGCGCGGGAGCTTTCGGGGCTTTCTCCTGGACCTCAGGTGCGCTCGCAGCTTCGGGCGCGCCCTCGGGCTCCGGCGCCTCGATGGCCTTCGGCGGGACCGCCTCGTACGCGGGCGCTTCGGCCTCGATGTCGGCGGCGATTTCCGCCTCGGTCTCGTTGTCGTCGGCCAGCTTCGCCACCTGGACGTCGTCGGCGTAGGCGGGCACGAGGCCACCCTCGACCTCGGCGATCCGCTGGCGTCGGCGGATGAAGCCCGGCTCGCGTTCCTTCCAGGCGGTCAGCACCGGCGAGGCGATGAAGATCGACGAGTAGGTACCGGACGCGATCCCGATCAGCATCGCGAAGGCGAAGTCCTGCAGCGTCGAGCTGCCGAAAATCAACAGCGAGAGCACCGCGAGGAGCGTCGTGAAGCTGGTCGCCAACGACCGCGTCAGTACCTCGCTCATCGAGCGATTGACGATCTGCGAGAAAGCCGCGCGCGGCATGCGCGGCACGTTCTCTCGTATTCGGTCGAACACGATGATCGTGTCGT
>DAIQOT010000015.1:0-23440 GCA_036787695.1 Solirubrobacterales bacterium
CGCGCTCGAGCATGTTGTAGAAGTCCATGTTGCCGCCGACGTTCAGCTGCGAGGTCCGCTCGAGGCGGACGCCGCGGTCGTGGAAGAGGCGGGCGAGCTGGCGGTGGACGATCGTCGCGCCGACCTGGCTCTTGATGTCGTCGCCGATGATCGGCAGACCGGCCTCCTCGAACTGTTTGTCCCAGTAGTCCTCGCGGGCGATGAAGACGGGCAGGCAGTTGACGACGCCGACGCCGGCTTTGAGGGCCTGTTCGACGTACCACTTGGTCGCCTCCTCGGAGCCGACCGGCAGGTAGCAGACGACGACGTCAGCCTTGGTGTCTTTGAGGACCTTCACCACGTCGACGGTTTCGCCCGGCGCTTTGGTGATTTTCTCTTTCAGGTACTTGCCGAGGCCGTCGTGGGTCATCCCGCGCTGGACGGTGACCCCGACGTGCGGCACGTCGGCGAACTTGATCGTGTCGTTCTGCCCCGACCAGATCGCCTCGGAGAGGTCTTTGCCGACCTTCTCCACGTCGATGTCGAAGGCGGCGACAAATTCGACGTCGCGGATGTGGTAGCCGCCGAGTTCGACGTGCATCAGACCCGGGACTTCCTCAGTCGGGTCGGCGTCCTTGTAGTAGTGGACGCCCTGGATGAAGGAGTTGGCGCAGTTGCCGACCCCGACGATCGCGACCTTGACCTTGGCCTCGCCGCCGTTCGTTCCGTTGCTCTCGCTCATAAGTTCTTTGGTTCCTCCGTGGATCGCGCTGAGTGAGAAAGGACACCCGGCGCCGTTGCTGGTTACAGGGGCTCCGCAGCGCCCTCGTCCCGGTCGGCCGCTTCTTTGTCCAACCGGGTGAGTTCGTTGCGCACGTGCCAGACCCGCTGGAAGACCGTGAAGATGGTCAGCCCGGCTAGCACGTAGATCACCGGGGCGAGGAGTTCGAAGTTGCCGATTCCGGCTCCCTTCGCGAAGATCAGGCCGATCGAAAGTAGCACCACGCGGACCGGGCGGGTGGCCAAGCCGACCTTGCACTCGACCCCGAGGGCCTCGGCGCGGGCCCTGGTGTAGGAGACCATCAGCGAGCCGAGGACGGCGACGACGCACATCGCGGCGGCGAAATCTTCGCCTCGGGTGGCGAAGTAGCCGGCGATCGCGGCGATCACGATCCCCTCCTCGCAGCGATCCAGCGTCGAGTCGAGGAAGGCGCCGAACAGCGTCCCCTTGCCCGACATCCGCGAGTAGCGGCCGTCCATCGTGTCCATCACCGAGCCGAGGATGAAGGCGATCCCGGCGAGGAAGAAGAGCCGCTGGGTGACGAGGAAGGCGGCGACGAGGTTGCCGAACAGCCCCATCAGCGAGATCGCGTTCGGGGTCAGCCGCGACTCGATCAGGCGGTCGCGGGCGTACGCGCGCAGCTCCTGGCTGTTGCGGGGCGGGGCGGGGCGGCCATTGCGACCGTCGGGTGCCCTTGGAGGCGCCGTCGATGCCATCAAGGAAAGAGGCTAGAGGGTCCGGGGGCGCCCCGCACGGAACGCGCCCCGGGAATGCCCGCTAGGCCTCGACCTCGCGCGGCCCGCCGCGGCGCCGCGACGCCGGGCGCCAGCCCCACGCCTCGGGTTTCCAGCGCGCCAGCGCCCCTTTGGCGATCGCGAAGGAGGCGAGCGCGACGATCCAGCCGAGGATCCAGTCGACCCAGTAGTGGTTCGCGGTGACGATCACGACCCAGGCGATCAGGATCGGCCAGCAGGCCCAGATCGCCTTCGACCACCAGTGGCGGGAGACCGCGACACCGCTCCCGCCGATCATCAGCGCGAAGGCGCAGTGCATGCTCGGCACCGCCGCGTACGGGTTGATGAAGACCTTGGCGAGCGAGGAGTCGCTGTTGACGGCGGCGTATTTGGTCACCGTGTCGGTGAGGCCGTCCTGCGGGAAGAGCCGCGGCGGCGCGGTCGGGAAGCCGACGTAGCCGATCAGCGCCAGGCACATCGCCACCACGAACATGTTGCGGACGAAGTAATAGGCGTCGTTATGGAAGAGGTAGAGCCAAAAGAGGAAGATGATCGCGACCGAGAACTGGGCGTTCAGGTAGAGGTAGTTCGCGACTTCGATCAGCCAGTGGGCCGGTAAGAAGAACTTCTGCAGGTCCGGCTCGAAGAACGTGTGGGTCGAGCGCTCGAAGGAGATGACCTGTTCGCCATGGTGGATCGCGACGGCTTTGCTGCCGTCGGCGAGGCCGCGGCCGAGCTCGTAGATGATGTCGACGCCGACCAGGATCAGAATCTGGCGTCCGAGGTCCGCCCATCCTTTGGGAAGCCAGCCACCGATTGCGGACAGGACACGCGACATGAAACCTTCATTGTAATCCCGCGTTAAGCAGGCAGCCTGAAGAAGATGACGACGACCCCTCCAAAGCAGCGCGAGAGCAAGCCGTGGCGCCGTCCGGCCCGCCGCCGCGTGCTGGCGATCCGCGAACGGCTGCGCGAGATGTACGGGGTTCCGGTCAACAAGCCGAACCGGCGGCCGATCGACGAGCTGGTGCTGACGATCCTGTCCCAGCACACGAATGACCGCAACAGCGGGCGGGCGTTCGCGGCGCTGAAGGAGGCGTTCCCGACCTGGGACGAAGTCCGCGACGCGCCGGTGGGCGAGGTCGAGGACGCGATCCGGCCGGGCGGCCTGGCGCAGCAGAAGGCGCCGCGGATCCAGAACATCCTGCGCGAACTGGGCGAGGAGCCGAATCTCGACTGGACCGAGACGGCCCCGCTCGAGGAGTCGCGTGCCTACCTCCTGTCGCTGCCGGGGGTCGGGCGCAAAACGGCGGCCTGCGTGCTGCTCTTCAGCTGGGGACTGCCCGACATCCCGGTCGACGTCCACATCCACCGGGTCGGCGGGCGGCTCGGCCTCTTCCCCGAAAAGGCCTCGCTGGAGCGGGCTCACGACGAGATGCTGGCGCTCGTCCCGTCCGCCGACGTCTACGAGTTTCACCTGAATCTGATCCGCCACGGGCGCACGATCTGCCGCCCGAAACCCCGCTGTGGCCAGTGCGAATTGCGCCGAATGTGCCCTTGGTATCGGGATCTCGACCACCGCGAAGCGGTCGTTCCGGATTGACGACGCCGCCTCCTGGGGGGCCGCAAGTTAGTATCCGCGCCGCCTCTCCATGAGCAAACGCACTTTCATCACCTTCGGCGCACTTCTCTTCGTCCTCGCGGTGGTCATCCCGTGGCTGGCCTTCCGTGGCAGCGGCGATGCCAACACGGGCGCCGAGAAGGTCCCGTCGAACCTGAAGACCGGCCAGGCCCTGTTCGAGACGAACTGCGGCACCTGTCACACGCTCTACGCGGCGGGCACCGACGGCAACTACGGCCCGGACCTCGATGAACTTCTCGCCCCGACCGGCCAGGCGGAAACGCCGGAAGCCGCCGAAGGCGTCGCCGAACGAGTCCTGAACGCGGAGAAGGAAGGCGTCGACTCCAACACGCCCGGCCGCATGCCCCCGGCGATCCTGAACGCCGAGCAGCAAAAAGAAGTCGCCGAATTCGTCGGCGCCACCGCCGGCGCCGGCTGAGCCGCCTCTTCGCTGTCTAGTTAGCTGGCGCCCGGAGGGAAAGGGACGCGGCCGTCTCGGCCACGGCCGGGCAGGCTGTGGCCGTGGCCGAGACGGCCGGGAGTGCGGGGAGAGTGAGGAGGCTTCGTGACGGGCGCCGAGGAGCGTGCGGCTTCGTCCACGATCTGCGCGCATCCCGTGACGAAGACCCATGGAACCTCCGCGAACTCCATCGCCCCGAAACGCGCTGCATGAGTTTTGGGGCCTATAGCCCCCTTTATTCATGCAGCGCGTTTCCGCCTGATGTGAACCTGTGACGGAAGAGCGGAGATCGCGACGAACCCCGCACCTTCCCTGAATCTCCCTCACGTCCCGGGCGTCTCGTGGCGGCCACAGCCTGCCCGGGCCGCAACGAGACGCCCGGGACGCAACTCGGACGGCCGCGGCGGCCAGAGCGCCGGCCTTTTGCCGCACCCAGTGGTTGACGGGCCGAAAACTCAAGACTGGCTGGAGTTTTCGGCCCATCAACATGGAGCCTGGGCTAGGGCAGGATCTTTAGTTCGCTGAAGAGGCCGGCGTGGTCGGAGTCCCAGAAGCCGTTCGCGGGCTTGCGGCCGGTTACGGACGACTTGATGAGCTTTATCTGGCTCGGGTCGCGGGTCATGATGTGGTCGACCTTGTGGTCGAACTGGGAGGCGGCGCCGCCGTCGGCCACTGGGAGCAGGGCGGTGTCGAGGCAGCAGCCGAGCGGTTCGTAAGTGCTGCGTTCGCGCATGCCGCCCTTGACCAGCGCTTCATAGGCCTGGCCATCGCCGGGCTGGACCGCCGTTTTGGTGTCCGAGTTCATGTCGCCGACCAGGATCACCGGCAGCAGGTTCGTCGCCGGGCCGCTGGGGGCGACCAGTTCGGCGGCCTGCTGGGCGCGGATGCTCGGCACGACCGTCTGCGGGTCGAACGATTCGAGGTGGGTGTCGACGAAATGGAACGGGGTCGAGCCGTTCACGGTCGCGTCGACCGCCGCCCAACCGCGGGTGACGATCACTTTCGCCCCCGAGATTTCCTCCGAGAAGAGGCTCTTGAAGTGGCCCTTGGTCGGCCTGCTCGTCTTCACTTCGTCGCCGACCTTGGCGAGGATCACGTCGCGCATCGTCAGCCGGGCGTTGATCTCGGCGTTCGGGATCACGTTGTTGGGGCCGTCGCCGGCGACGCCGTTCTCATCGGCAGGGGCTTCGAAGTCGAACTCGGGGTTGACGACCGCGGCGCGGTAGCGGTCCTTGCCCTTGTTCAGCTGCTTCAGCAGTTCCGTGAGGTAGTCGTAGCGGACCGTGGTCGCTTTCGGCGGGGTGCCGGAGAGCAGCGATTCGAGCCCGGGAGGGCCGGTCCGCCACTCGGCGACCTCCTGCAGCCCGACCAGGTCCGGTTCCTTTTCGATGATCTCCTTGGCGAGGCCCTTGGCGCGGACGGGGAAGTCGTTGGCGGTGACCTGGCGGAGGATTTCCCCGGTCGCCTCGGTGAAGGCGCCGACGCCTTTCGCTTCGATCGCCGGCGTCAGGTCGGCGCCGAGGTAGATGTTGCGGGTCATCACCTTGATGTCGGTCGGCTTCGGCGCGGGCGCCTTCGGCTTCGCCGTCGCGCTGCCGGCGACGATCAGCCCCAGCGCGAGCAGCGCGGCACCGAGGAGCGCCGGCGCGGCAAGGCGCAGGCGCGGATGGGCGTGGATCAAGTTGTCCTCCATGGTCGACGGCTCTGCCGAGCCGTGTTTGCGAGGCGCCTCCCGATCTCAACCTACCCCTTGTTACCTCCCACAACATCTGCCATACTGCGACTTAGATTTCTTAGGCATATGTAACGAAACCCCTGGAGGGAGCAGCAAAAGTGGCAAAAACGATCGGAATCGACCTGGGAACGACCAATTCCTGCGTCGCCGTTATGGAGGGCGGAGAGCCTACGGTTCTCGAGAACGCCGAGGGTGGACGCACCACCCCGTCCGTCGTCGCCTTCACCGAGGGCGGTGAGCGGCTGGTCGGAACGGTCGCCAAACGCCAGGCGGTGATGAACCCCGAGAACACCATCTTCTCGATCAAGCGCTTCATGGGCCGCAAGGAGTCCGAAGTGAAAGAGGAGGAGACCATCGTCCCCTACTCGATCGAGGCCGGACCGAACGGCGACGTGCGCGTCGACGTGCGCGGCAAGCAGTACAGCCCGCCGGAGATCAGCGCGATGATCCTGCAGAAGCTGAAGACGGACGCCGAAGCGAAGCTCGGTGAGCCGGTCGACAGCGCGGTCATCACCGTCCCCGCGTACTTCAACGACGACCAGCGCCAGGCCACGACCGACGCCGGCAAGATCGCCGGGCTCGAGGTCAAGCGCATCATCAACGAGCCGACCGCGGCCGCCCTGGCCTACGGGCTCGACAAAGAGAAAACCGACCAGACGATCCTCGTCTTCGACCTCGGCGGCGGCACCTTCGACGTGTCGGTGCTGGAAATCGGCGACGGCGTCTTCGAGGTTAAAGCGACCGCCGGTGACAACCACCTCGGTGGCGACAACTGGGACAAAGCGATCGTCGAGTGGCTGGTCGCCGAGTTCAAACGCGACCAGGGCGTCGACCTCGCGGCCGACAAAAACTCGCTGCAGCGTCTCTACGAGGCGGCGGAGAAGGCGAAGATCGAGCTCTCCTCGACCCAGGAGACGCAGATCAACCTGCCCTTCATCACCGCCGTCGAGGGGCAGCCGAAGCACCTCGACCTGAAGCTCAGCCGGTCGAAGCTGACCGAGCTGACCGGTGACCTGCTCGACCGCACGGTCGGGCCGGTGAAACAGGCTCTGTCCGACGCCGACGCGTCGATCGACCACGTCGTCCTCGTCGGCGGCATGACCCGCTCGCCGGCGGTCCGCGACAAGGTCAAAGAGCTGACCGGCAAGGAGCCCCACCAGGGCGTCAACCCGGATGAGGTCGTCGCGATCGGCGCCGGCATCCAGGCAGGCGTGCTGGCCGGCGACGTCAAGGACGTGCTGCTGCTCGACGTCACCCCGCTGACCCTCGGCATCGAGACCAAAGGCGGCGTGATGACGAAGCTGATCGAGCGCAACACGACGATCCCGACGAAGAAGTCGGAGGTCTTCTCGACCGCCGACGACAACCAGCCCTCGGTGGAGATCCACGTCCTCCAGGGCGAGCGCGAGATGGCGACGGGCAACAAGAGCCTGGGCAAATTCCAGCTCACCGGCATCCCACCGGCGCCGCGCGGCATCCCGCAGATCGAGGTCACCTTCGACATCGACGCCAACGGCATCATCAGCGTCACCGCGAAGGACAAAGGCACCGGGACCGAGCAGAAGATCGAGATCAAATCCGGCTCCGGGCTCTCCGACGACGAAATCCAGAGCATGGTTTCCGACGCCGAGTCGCACGCCGAGGAGGACCGCAAACAGCGTGAGCTGGCCGAGGCCCGCAACATCGCCGAGAACGCGGCCTACCAGGCGGAGAAAACCGTCTCCGACGCCGGCGACAAACTCGATCAGGGCACCAAAGACCAGATCGACACGGCCGTCAAAGACGTCCGCGCGACGCTCGACGGTGGCTCGCTCGACGAGGTGAAAGGCAAGACCGAGGCGCTGACCGCGGTGATGACCAAAGCCTCCGAATCCCTCTACGCCCAGGCTCAGGCCGAGGCGGAGGCGGCGCCGAACGGTGCCGACGGCGACGGTGGCCCGAGCGCTACGGCTGACGACGAGGAAGTCGTCGACGCCGAAGTTGTTGACGAGGACAAGTAATGACCGAGCGCCCCGAGTACTCGCCCGGCACGCCCGGACGCGAAGCGGAGGACGTGCCCGCTGAGGAGCCCCGGCCCGCGGGTCCTGTCCCGGGAATGGGGTCCTCGTCCTCGCAAGCTGCGGGCGAAGACCCCAATCCCGCGCCACCCGCGGGAGAGGCCGCTGAGCAGGACGTCGAGAGAGATCTCGGCGTTCTGCTGGCTGACGCCGAAGCGAAAAGGGACGAGTACTTGGAATTGGCCCGCCGTGCGCAGGCCGATTTCGAGAACTATCGGAAGCGGATGGCGGCTGAGGTTCAGGCCGCGGCGCTGCGCGGGAAGGTCGAGGTGGCTCGGGGCGTGGTTCCGGTGCTCGACGACCTCGAGCGGGCGTTGCAGGCCGCCGGGCTCGATCCCGAGGGTGACTCGGAGGACGGGTTGGCACATGGCGTGCTGCTCGTCTTCCGGAACCTGCGGGAGACGCTCGGCCGCAGTGGGGTCGAGGTGGTCGACCCGAAAGGCGAGAAGTTCGACCCGAACTTCGCCGAAGCGCTCTCGACCGTGCAGGTCGAGGGGACCGAGGCGGGAGTCGTGGTCGAGGTGATGCAGAAGGGCTACCGGTTCGAGGGGCAGCTGATCCGCCCCGCGATGGTCGTGGTAGCCGCTTAGAGAAGACGAAGCAGAGAAGCAGCTGACGGAAGAAGACGAGAGAAGTGGCAGACGAGCTCTATAAGACCCTCGGCGTCAAGAAGGACGCGAGCGAGGACGAGATCAAGAAGGCGTACAGGAAACTGGCACGCAAATATCACCCTGACCGAAACCCCGACGACAAAGCCGCCGAGGAAAAGTTCAAGGAGATCTCGGCCGCGCACGACGTCCTCGGCGATCCCGAGAAGCGCAAGGAGTACGACGCGGGGCCGTCTTTCGGCGGGTTCGGCGCCGGCGGGGGCAGCCCGTTCGGCGGCGGCAACCCGTTCGGCCAGGGCGGCGGCGCGCAGTCGGGGAGCTTCGGTGCCGACTTCGGCGACATCCTCGGCGGCATCTTCAACCGCGGCGGCGGGCGCGGTGGCGCCCGCCCGGCGGCGGTCCGCGGCCGTGACCTCGAGACCGAGGTCCACCTCAGCTTCGACCAGGCGATCAACGGCACGCAGATCAGCGTCACCGTGCCGAAGCAGGAGCGCTGCGAGACCTGCCACGGCTCCGGCGCCGCGCCCGGCACCTCGCCGGTCACCTGTCCGCGCTGCGAAGGCCGCGGCATCGACCCGCAGAACCAGGGGTTCTTCTCGATCTCCCAGCCCTGCCCCCAGTGCGGCGGCAGCGGCGAGATCATCGAGACCCCCTGCCCCACCTGCAAGGGCTCCGGCACCACCCAGCAGAGCAAGCGCTACAAGGTGAACGTCCCGGCGGGGGTCAAAGACGGCACCCGCATCCGGCTCGCCGGCAAAGGCGAGGCGGGCCCGCGTGGCGGTCCCAACGGCGACCTCTACGTGACCACGAAAGTGACGCCGTCCCCGGTCTTCCGCCGGCTCGACGACGGCAACCTCGAGGTGACGGTGCCGATCTCGATCCCCGAGGCGGTCAACGGCGGCACGATCGAGGTGCCCGTCCTGCACGGCACGAAAAAGATCAAAGTCGCGCCGGGGACCAAGCACGGGGCGATCTCCCGCCTGCGCGGCGAGGGCGCGCCGAAGTCCAAAGGCAAGGGCAAGGGCGACATCCGCTACCGGCTCGAGATCGACGTCCCGAAAGACCTGAACGACGAGCAGCGCAAGGCGGTCGACGAGCTGGCGAGCGCGCTGAACGGGCACGACCCGCGCGCCGACCTGCTGCGGAAGGCGGGGGTCTGATGGCCTCCTACCGACGCGTGACGCGCGTGGAAACGAACTTCGACGACGAGCAGGGGGTCTTCATGATCTCGGTCGCCGCCGAACTCGCCGAGATGCACCCGCAGACGCTGCGGATGTACGAGACGCGCGGGCTGATCGCGCCGAAGCGCTCGCCGAAAAACACCCGCCTCTACAGCCGCCGCGACGTCGAACGGCTTCGCCGGATCCAGGAGATGACCCACCAGGGCCTGAACCTGGTCGGGGTCGAGACGGTGCTGGCGCTGGAAGAGCAGGTGGCGCAACTGAAAGAGAGAGTGAGAGAGCTGGAAGGAAGGAAAGAGGTCTGATGCAGCCGGACAAGTTCACCCAGAAATCGCAGGAAGCGATCGCGGCGACGCTCGAGCTGGCGCGCGGCCATCGCAATCCCGAGGCGACCCCGGCGCACCTGCTGGTGTCGCTGCTCGAAGAAACCGAGGGACTGACCGTCCCGATCCTGCAGCGGGTCGGCGCCGACACGGCGACGATCGCGGCGCGCGCCAACGAGGCCGTCGCGGCGCTGCCGAAACTGAGCACCGAGGCCGAGGAACCGCGCCTCTCCCCCGGCCTCGCCGCGACCCTGCGCGTCGCCGAGCGCGAAATGGGGCGCGACGGATCGAACTTCATCTCGACCGACCACCTGCTGCGGGCGCTGACCGAGGACCCGAACGTCGGGCAGATCCTGCCGAGCCGCGAGGAGCTCGACGCCGCGGTCGCCCAGGTCCGTCCCAACCCGGTCACCTCGGCCAATCCCGAGACGACCGCCCAGGCCCTGGAGAAATTCGGCCGCGACCTGACCGCCGACGCGCGCTCGGGCCGGCTCGACCCGGTGATCGGCCGCGACGAGGAGATCCGCCGCGTGATCCAGGTGCTGTCGCGGCGGACCAAGAACAACCCGGTGCTGATCGGCGACCCCGGCGTCGGCAAGACGGCGATCGTCGAGGGGCTCGCCCAGCGGATCGTCGACGGCGACGTGCCGGAGAGCCTCCGCGACCGCCGCGTGATCGCGCTCGACATCGGCTCGCTGCTGGCGGGCTCCAAATACCGCGGCGAGTTCGAGGAGCGGCTGAAAGCCGTGCTGAACGAGGTGCAGGAGGCGGAGGGCCGGATCGTCCTCTTCCTCGACGAGCTCCACACGATCGTCGGCGCCGGCGCCGCCGAAGGCGCGGTCGACGCGGCCAACCTCTTGAAGCCGATGCTGGCGCGCGGCGAGCTGCGGGCGGTCGGCGCGACGACGCTCGACGAGTACCGCAAGCACATCGAGAAAGACGCGGCGCTGGAGCGGCGCTTCCAGCCGGTGCTGGTCGGCGAGCCCGACATGCAGGACACGATCGCGATCCTGCGCGGGCTGAAGGGGCGCTACGAAGAGCACCACGGCGTGCGGATCACCGACTCGGCGATCGTCGCCGCGGCGACGCTCTCGGAGCGCTACATCGCCGACCGCTTCCTCCCCGACAAGGCGATCGACCTGATCGACGAGGCCGCCTCGCGGCTGAAGATCGAGATCGACTCGGTGCCGACCGAGATCGACGAGGTCGCGCGGCGGATCCAGCAGCTGCAGATCGAGGAAACGGCGCTCGGCAAAGAGACCGACGACGCCTCGAAGGCGCGCCTCGAGGCGCTCCGCGAGGACTTGTCAAACCTGCGTGAGACGGAGACCGAGCTGCGCGCCCGTTGGCAGAACGAGAAAGAGCCGATCGAGGCGATGAAGGCGGCGAAGGCCGAACTCGCCGAAGCGCAGGTGCAGGTCGAGCAGGCCAATCGCGAGACCGACCTGCAGCGCGCCGCCGAACTCCAGTACGGGCTGATCCCGGAACTGGAGGGGAAAGTGAAAGACGCGGAAGCGCGGCTGAGTGAGCTGCACGCGGGGTCCGGCGGGACGATGCTCGCCGACGAGGTGACCGACGAAGACGTCGCCGAGGTCGTCGCCAAATGGACCGGGATCCCGGTCACGCGGCTGCTCGAGGGCGAGGTCGAGAAGCTGATCCACATGGAGGAGCGCCTGCACGACCGGGTGATCGGCCAGCAGGAAGCGATCGAAGCCGTGTCCAACGCGCTGCGGCGCTCGCGGGCGGGGCTGTCGGATCCGGGGCGGCCGATCGGCTCGTTCCTCTTCCTCGGCCCGACCGGGGTCGGTAAGACCGAGCTGGCGAAGGCGCTGGCCGAGTTCATGTTCGACTCCGAGGCGGCGATCGTCCGGCTCGACATGTCCGAGTACATGGAGAAGCACACGGTGTCGCGGCTGGTCGGCGCGCCTCCCGGCTACGTCGGCTACGAGGAGGGCGGCCAGCTGACCGAGGCGGTGCGCCGGCGCCCCTACGCGGTGGTGCTGCTCGACGAGATCGAGAAGGCGCACCCCGACGTCTTCAACACGCTGCTGCAGATCATGGACGACGGCCGGCTCACCGACGGCCAGGGGCGCACGGTCAGCTTCACCAACACGGTGCTCATCATGACGTCGAACGTCGGCTCCGAGCGGATCGTCGGCGACCAGGTCGACGAGGGCATCCGCTCGGCGATCGAAGAGGTGCTGGCGTCGACGTTCAAGCCTGAGTTCCTGAACCGGATCGATGACACGGTGATCTTCCACCGCCTCTCGAAGGAGGACATCGGCCGGATCGTCGAGCTCCAGGTCCACCAGCTGGTCGGCCGGGTGGCCGAGCGCGGCATCTCGATCGAGCTGACCGAGGACGCCCGCACCCTGCTCGGCAACCTCGGCTACGACCCGGTCTACGGCGCCCGCCCCCTGAAGCGGGTGATCCAGAAGCAGCTGGTCGACAAACTGGCGCTGAAGATCCTCGAGGGCGAGTTCGGCGAGGGCGACACCGTCCGCGTCGACACCCTCGACGGCACCCTTGTCTTCGACCGCATCACCGCCGACACCCACGCCGCGGCCTGACGGCCCCGCGTTCGCACTTCCCCCGCATACCGCGGCGAAGTGCGAACGCACGGGGGTTCGCGGCCGCATCGGCCGTCCGAGACGCCCGGGACGTGAGGGTTTCGCCGGGAAGGTCCAGAGTTCGGCACGTTCGTCACCCTTCCGTGCGTACGCAATGTTGATGGGCCGAAAACCGGAGATATAGGCGGGTTTTCGGCCCATCAACATCGAGGATCCTCTGAGGGCGGGAGAAACCGTGACGTTCTCTGGTCTTCGTGCCTCTTGCCAGCCCTCCTCACTTTTACGTATCCGTTACAACCGGATTTGGGGGAAGTCGGGGAAGGGCGGCCAAGGTGGGGGCCTTCAAACTCAGGAAAGCGCTCTGGGATGCCGAAACTTCTTCTCGGAACGTGCGCTTACACTGGTTGAAGAAGCAGATGGACGAGCGCGATCAGCGACGGCAGGCGATCGACGCGGAGACCGAGGGCACCGGACGCCTGCGGGCAGGCGTGGACGCGGCCAAAGACGGCCTGGAGCGAACCCGAGACGGTGTCGAGGACGCCGCCTGGCTCGCGCGCGAACGCGTGCTCTGGCCGGCCGAGGACAAGGTCGGGGGGCTCGACCGTCGGGCGCGGATCGGGATCTTCGGCGGAGGCGCGGTGGCGCTCGGCGCAGTCATCGCGGCGGTGATCGTGGCGACGAGTGGTGGCTCGGGCTCAGGCGGCGGGACGACCGAGGCGCTGGTGGTCAAGCAGACACCGGCGCCGGTGGTCAAGTCAGCGCCCGCGCCGAAGCCGAAGGCCAAGGTGAAGGCTCCGGCGAAGCCGGCCGGGCCGACGCTCCACGGCGCCGCGCCCGACTTTTCGCCGGCCAAGGGCGTGAAGGCCGGCGTCGGCGGCGGCGAAGCGGTCGCGAAGGACGCGAAGAAATCGGCGACTGCGACGACCGGCGATGCACCCGCCGCGCGCGGCACCTCGGGCGGCGGCGAGGCGACGAGCGGCAACTCGGGTGCGGATGCGAACGGAGCCCGCGGCGACAACGCGGCTGCCACCGCGAGCGACGCGACCGGCGCCGGGGATGCGGCGGCGTCCTCCGCCAAGATCGGGGCGACGCCACAGGCGAGCGCTTCCGCCAACGAACAAGTGCAGGCCCTTGACGCGACGGGCGCCAGCGTCGGGCTCGCCGAAAAGGGCGACGGTGGCCCGGAGGTCGTCGGGCCGGTCGCGCCGAAAGCGGCGAAGCGGACGGCGCGCCGGTTCGCCCAGGCATTCGTCGTCTACGAGGTCGGCGGCGTCGACGGCAAGGTCCGCAGCCAGTTCCGCCACACCTCGACCAGACAGCTTTCCCGCGCGCTGCTGCATCGACCGCCGCGCCAGCCCGCCGCGGTGAAGGTGCCGCGGGCGAAGGTCGTCAACGTCGTCGCCGGGCCGTCGAAGGACGGCGTCTATCCGGTCAGCGTCTCGCTACTGCGGGTCGGCGCGACCAGCGAGCTGCGGCTCGAGCTCGAACAGGGCGTCGGCAAGAAGTGGCAAGTCACCAACGTCCTCGGCTGATGCGCGACGGTCACCGCAAGCTCCGCGCCCTCGCCGCGGCCGCCACCGTCGCGGCCGCGCTCGCCCTGCCGATCGGCGTCGCCGCGGCGGCGGAATCCGGCCAGCCGGTCCGCGGCGCGACGCTGGGCGAAGCGACGTCGGCCGGTCCGCCCGCGCCGGCGACCGAAGCCGCGGGGACCGAAACGGAATCGACCGAAGCGGGCACGAACGAAGCCGCGACCGGCGAAGCGAAGCCGGACGCCGAAGGCGACGGCTCGACGTCGGCGAGCGACGACGGCGTCATCGAAAACTCGCCGCTCGCTCCGGAAGGGGAAGCGGTCCGGCATCCAAATCTGCCGCCGGCCAGCGGCGGGACGACCGCCGAAGAGATTTCGCCTGCCGAAGAAGAACTCGAAGGGGCGGAATCGGAACTGGAAGCCGATGAAGCGGCTGAAAAAGTCGCCGCCGAAGGGGGCGACAAGGCAGCGCCGGCACTGCAGATCCCGGCGCTCAGCGCCTCCGCGTGCGCGGCCGCCGCCGTGCCGCAGGAGCTCGTGCCGATCTACCAGCGCGCCTCGGCGCAGTACGGGCTCGGGCCGCAGGGCGCCGCGGTCCTCGCCGGCATCAACGCGGTCGAGACCGGCTTCGGCACCAACCTCGGCCCCTCCTCGGCCGGCGCCGAGGGCTGGATGCAGTTCATGCCCTCGACCTGGAGCGAATGGGGAGTCGACGCCAACGGCGACGGGGTCGCCGACCCGGACAATCCCGAAGACGCGATCTTCTCCGCCGCCCGCTACCTCGCCGCCGCCGGGATGCCCGCCGACACCTACGGCGCGATCTACGCCTACAACCACGCCGACTGGTACGTCTCCGAGGTCCTCGCCGACGCCGGTTGCTACGCCGCCGAAGTCGGCGACACCTCCTTCACCGCCGCCGGCCTGACGCCGCAGATCGAAGTGCTGAAGTGCCAGGCGGCGGCGGGCTGGAAGAAGCAGATCCCGGCCGAATACCTGGAAGCTTTCGAGGGGGCCGCCGCGCGCTACGAACTCGGCAAGCGCGGCGTCTGGGCGCTCGCCGCGATCGCCCGGCTCGAGTCCAACTTCGGCCGCGGGATGTCCAAGAAACAGCTCGAAGTGACCGGCCCGCTCGGCCTCGAAGCGAGCGAGTGGAAGCAGTTCCGCGTCGACGGCGACGACGACGGCCACATCCGCCACGCCGACATCTTCGACTCCGCCCTCACCCTCGCCCGCGAGATCTGGTCGAAGGGCTCGCTCGAAGCCGGCGTCTTCGCCCATAACCAGGCCGCCTGGTACGTCGAAGAGGTGATGGGCGAGGCCGAAGAAATCGAAGGCGGCTGCAAGACCTCCTGGGTCGACTGGCGCGTCTCCCCGCTCGCCGCCGAAACGACCGTCGCCGGCGCCGAAGCGGTGATCCAGCCGAACGGCCTCGCCGCCGCGCCGGCCTCCGCGCCACCCGCGGTCAAGGCAGCGATCGCCGCCGCCAACTCGATCGCCACCACCCCCTACGTCTGGGGCGGCGGCCACGCCAGCTTCTACTCCTACGGCTACGACTGCTCGGGCGCGGTCAGCTTCGCCCTCTACGGCGCCGGGCTGCTCGACACGCCGCTCACCTCAGGCGGGCTGGAGAGCTACGGCGAACCCGGCCCCGGCAAGTGGATCACGATCTACGCCAACGCCGAGCACACCTACATGGTGATCGGCGGACTGCGCTGGGACACGGTCGGCGACGCCAACGGCACCGGCCCCCGCTGGCACGCCGAACCGCCCTATCCGCAAGGGTTTGTCGTACGGCACCCGGCCGGGTACTAGTGCGCTGAGCAATCGGGCACTATCCTGGTCAAAGGAGGAGTCATGACTACCTATCTGATGCTCACCAACTTGACCGCCGAGGGGCTGCGGACCCTCAAGAACAACCCTGGTCGCGTGACCGAGGTCAACAAAGAGGTCGAGCAGATGGGCGGCAAAGTGGTCGCCCAGTACACGACGCTCGGCGAGTACGACTTCGTCACCGTGATCGAGGCGCCCGACGAGCAGACGATGGCGCGGATCTCGGTCGAGCTCGGGTCGCGCGGCACGATGACCAGTCGCACGCTGACCGCGATGCCCGCGGCGGACCTCTCGGCTTGAGGGCACTCGTAGTCGGCAGTGGCGGTCGCGAGCACGCGATCGTCCGGGCGCTGGCGCGCTCGGCGGCGGCGCCGGAGCTGCTCTGCGCGCCGGGCAACGCCGGGATCGCCGCCGACGCCGAGGTCTTCCCCGAGGTCGGAGTCGAGGACGTCGAGGCGATCGTCGCCCTGGCCACCGAGCGGAGCGTCGACCTCGCGGTGATCGGCCCCGAGGCGTCGCTGGTGGTCGGCGTCGTCGACGCGCTCGAGGCGGCCGGCGTCCCCGCCTTCGGCCCGACCCGGGCGGCGGCCGAGCTGGAGGGATCGAAGGCGTTCGCCAAGGAGCTGATGGCGGAGGCCGGGGTGCCGACCGCGTCCCACGTCCTCCTCCGGTCCCACGAGGAGGCGATCGCGGCGCTCGCCGAGACGAGCTACCCGACCGTGCTGAAGGCCGACGGCCTCGCCGCGGGCAAGGGCGTGATCCTCCCCGCCGACGAGGCCGAGGCGCGCGAGGCGCTCGACGTCTACTTCACCGAGCGCCGCTTCGGCGCGACCGCGGTGGTGATGGAGGAGTTCCTCGAGGGCGAAGAGCTTTCGCTGCTGGCGCTCTGCGACGGCGAGAACGTCGTCCCCCTCTCCCCCGCCCAGGACTACAAGAGGATCTTCGACGGCGACGAGGGGCCGAACACCGGCGGCATGGGCAGCTACTCGCCGGTGCCGGGCTTCGGCGCGGCCGAGGTCGAGGAGATCGTCGACACCGTCCACCGCCCGATCGTCGCGGCGATGGCCGCGCGCGGCACCCCCTTCCACGGGATCCTCTACGCCGGGCTGATGATCTGCGCCGACGGCCCCAAGGTGATCGAGTTCAACGTCCGCTTCGGCGACCCCGAGACGCAGGCGGTGCTGCCGCGGCTGCACTCCGACCTGGTCGACCTCTTCCGCGCCGCGCGCGAGCCGGGCGGCCTCGCCGGGATGAGCGCCGAGTTCGACGACGACTGGGCGGTGACCGTGGTGCTCGCCTCGGCCGGCTACCCGGAGAGCTCCTCGAAGGGCGACGTGATCCGCGGCCTCGCCGAGGCAGGCGAGATCGCCGAGGTCACCCACGCGGGGACCGCCGCCGCGGGCGGCGAGATCGTCACCGCCGGCGGCCGCGTCCTCGGCGTGACCGGGATCGGCCCCGACCCGGCCGCGGCCCGCGATCGCGCGTACGATGCGGCGAGCCGGATCTCCTTCGAGGGGATGCAGGTCCGCAGCGACATCGCCGCCCGCGCGGTCGCCCGAGTTTCCAGTCCCTGAGCCAACCGCCCCGAGAGGAACACCCATGAGTGACGTCGCCGACCCGAATCCTCCCGAGATCGGTACCGCCGAGCTGCCCGAGCCGGAGACCGAGGTCGATGCCGAGCTGGAGCAGATCGAGGAGAACTTCGCCGCCTCCGGCCCGCTGGTCGGGATCCTGGTGGGGTCCAGCGATGACCTGGCGCGGATGCTCCCGGCCGAGGAGTACCTCTCCGAAGGGGGCATCGACTCCGAGGTCCGGGTGATCGACGGCGCCGAGGAGGTCGGTGACTACTGCAAGGCCGCGCGCGCCAACGGGCTGAAGGTGATCATCGTCGGCGCCAGCATGAGCACGGCGCTGCCCGGCATCGCCGCCGGCCATACCGACCTGCCGGTGATCGGCGTGCCGCTGGCCGGCGAGGGACTCGACGGATCCGACGCGCTGCTGGCGACGGCGCAGGTGCCGGCCGCGACCCCGGTCGCGTGTGTTGCCATCGACGGGGCCGAAAACGCCGGCGTGCTCGCCGCGCGGATAATCAACGCATGATCCCCCGCTACACGCGCCCCGCGATCGGCGCCGTCTGGACCCAGCAGTCGAAGCTCGAGACCTGGCTCCGGGTCGAGCTCGCCGCCACCGACGCGTGGGCGGAAGAGGGCGTCGTCCCGGCCGAGGTCGCCGCGGCCGCGCGCGATCGCGCCGCCTTCACGGTCGAGGCGGTCGACGAGCGCGAGAAGGTCACCGACCACGACGTGGCGGCGTTCGTCGACGTCGTCGCCGGCTCGATCGGCCCCGAGGGCGCCCAGTGGATCCACTACGGGCTGACCTCCTCCGACGTGCTCGACACCGCGCTGGCGCTGCAGCTGCAGGCGGCGGGAGAGATCCTCGTCACCGGCGCGAAGGCTTACCGCGACGCGCTGATCGCGCGGGCGCTGGAGGAGCGCGACACGCTCTGCGTCGGCCGCACCCACGGCGTCCACGCCGAGCCGACCACCTTCGGCCTGCGCCTGGCAGGCTTCGCCTTCGAGGCGCACCGCAACCTCGAGCGCCTCGAAGCCGCCTTCGACCAGCTGCGCTTCGGCAAGCTCTCCGGCGCGGTCGGGACCTACGCGTCGGTGCCGCCGGCGGTCGAGGCGCGGGTGATGGACAAGCTCGGCCTGCGGATCGAGCCGGTCGCCACCCAGGTGATCCCGCGCGACCGCCACGCCGAGCTGACCGCGACGCTGGCGCTCGCCGGCGCCGGCCTCGAGCGCTTCGCGACCGAGGTGCGCAACCTGCAGAAAACCGAGGTGCGCGAGGTCGAGGAGCCGTTCCGCGCCGGCCAGAAGGGCTCCTCGGCGATGCCCCACAAGCGCAACCCGATCCGCACCGAGCGGATCACCGGGCTCGCCCGCGTGCTGCGCGGCTACGCCCAGACCGGCTTCGAGGACGTCGCCCTCTGGCACGAGCGCGACATCTCCCACTCCGGCGCCGAGCGGGTGATCCTGCCCGACTCGACGATCCTGCTCGACTACATGCACGGCCTCGGCGAGGGCGTCGCCCAGGGCATGACCCTGCACCGCGAGCGGATGCGCGCCAACCTCGACATCACCCACGGCGCCCTCTTCAGCCAGCGCGCGTTGACCGCCCTGGTCGAGTCGGGGATGGCCCGCGACGACGCCTACCGTGTGGTCCAGGAGAACGCCCAGAAGGCCTGGGACACCGGCACCGAATTCCGCGACCTGATCGGCGCCGCCGCGCCGGAGCTGGACCTCGACGCGGTCTTCGACTACGGCGCGTACCTGACGCACGTGCCCGAGATCCTCGCGCGCCTCGAAGCTCTACAGGACTGAGTAGAAACCACAGCGCGGTTGAGCGCTCGGGGACCTTCGTTGGACCGGGTGGTGAGCTTTCCCCTGCCCCGTCGCGCACCCGTTGTACCGGGTGTACAGGGAAATTCACTCCGCGTTCTGTGACTTTTGGAGCGGGCTGTACCGGGGGATAAAACGCCCCCTCCACACGCTGTCCAGTGGGCCTTATCCGCAGCGGCAGGGCGGACCTAGATTCCGGTGCCTTGCGGTCCGCCTTCCCTGGCGGGCCTCCTCACCTATCCACCTCGGCATCGGGAGATACATCCTTGATCCCCTCATCCTTTTTAAGGAAGTTGCTACCGCTCCTGGCGGCCTTGAGCCTGCTCGGAGCGGTGGTGCTCGCCTCCACGGCGAGTGGCGCGTCCTCCGGACCGCCCAAGTACAGCGAACTGCCTGACCCACTCGCTTACGGGCAATACACCCCGAAAGAAGTGAACCCGGCCGTCTTCGGCAAAACGACGATCCAGGAACCGAACTCCAAAGGCGGTGCCGCGACCGGCTCCAACACGGGGATCGAACTCCCCGTCCGCGGCAGTATGTGGCTGCCCGAAGGCGACCCGAACAAAGCGCCTCTGCTGCTCTTCGTCCACGGCAACCACGGCGAATGCGACCTGAGTTCCGGTGAACCGACGGGGACCCTGCCGATCTGCAAAATCTACAAGCGCAACGACGAGGGCTACGCCTACATGGCGAGAAACCTCGCCAGCTGGGGCTACACGGTCGTCTCGCTCGACCAGGACGAATTGATGAACCGCCAGGACAGCCTCGGCAAGGGCATGCACGCCCGCCGCCTGCTGATCATGGCGATGCTCGACGACCTGAAAGCGGCCGGCGAAGGCACCGTCCTGCCGGGGGCCAACCCGGAAATGGCGGCCCTGCTCGGCGGCAAGCTCGACATGACGCGGATCGGCCTGATGGGCCACTCCCGCGGTGGTGACGCCGTCGCCAGCTTCGTCCTCTACAACCAGACGCTGCCGGTCGGGGAACGCTTCCCGCTCCGCGCGGTCGTCTCGATCGCCCCGGTCGACTACGAACGCCACGCTCCATACGGCGTCCCGTACATGACCGTGTTCGGCAGCTGCGACGGTGACGTCTCGAACCTCCAGGGCGCCCGTCTCTACGAACGCAGCCAGTACACGAACAAGAACCCGTACCCCAGTTTCCAGGTGGTCCAGGTGGGCGGCAACCACGATGCCTACAACACCGTCTGGCAGGCCGACGGCGACGACTCGAGCCAGGCCGACGCGGCCTGCGGTCCCGATGCCAAAGGCTCCAAGGGGCAGGTCCCGACGGAAAGCAAAACCGAACCGGGCGTGTTCTCGCCGGAAAACGTCCTCGGCACCCTGAACACCGAAGACCCGCACAACATCCGCCTCTCCGGCGAAGCCGGCAAACATTTCGAGGCCGTCACCGGCGAAACGAAGCCGTACCGCTGGGGCAACGGTGAAAAAACCGCTGAATTCCCCGAAGGCAAAACCAAGCTGAATCCAGCAGTCAACACCCGGATGTCCGGTGACCCGGCCCTGATGGGTGACCAGGAGAAGTTGGGCCTGGCCACGGTGGCCGCGTTCTTCCGCCGCTACGTCGGCGGTGAGGGTGCGTTCGAACCGTATCTGACGGGTGAACTCGCGGCCGAAGGTGAGCCGTCGATCCCGCAGTCGGCATGCCCGACCAGTGAAGCCGGGATGCGGATCCCCTGCATCGACCGCGTCGCCGACAGCTACACGGCGCCCGCGGACGAACGCCTGGACGTCCTCCGTCCCGACACCGAACACCCGACGACGCTCGATGCGCTGGGCACGAAGATCGAAGCCTCCGGCTTCGCCAACCCGTACCCGAAGAGCGGCGGCGTCCAGCCGCGGCCGGCGACCACCGCCAACGGCATCGACTGGTGTGACCCCGACCCGAAGCAGCAGGAACCTGGCCAGCTGAAAGAAGGGGAATTCCCGACCGCCGCCAAGTCGTGCCCGCAGCCCGCTGCGCACACGCTCGGTGGACAGGGCAAGAACGAAACTCCCGGTGCGGAATCAACCGCCGAACCGCGAGAAAACGCCCCGGTCAACGGGTCCTACGGCCGCCAGCTGGCGCTGGCCTGGGAAGAAGAAGCCGACCTCGGCGTCGACATCCCGGCCAAAGACAGCAACGTCAGCGGTTACAAGGCCCTGTACATGGCGACCGCGGTCAACTTCTTCGACCCGCGCAATCCCTCGCGCGGTGAAGAAGGACTGTGGAACCCGGAGTACGCCCCGCAGAACTGGACCATCGCGGTCACCGACGCGGAAGGCAACGAAGCCACTGTCGAAGCGGACAACCCCGACTTCGGCACGGCGACCCAGCAGACCCTCGGGTCGACCTCCGACCGAGTCCACGTCATGCTCCGTGACCTGCGCGTTCCGCTTGCGGAATTCGCCGAACAGGGTGTGAACCTGAGCTCGCTGCGGAAGCTGGAACTCCGGTTCGGCGAACCGGGCATGCCGAGCTCCGGCTCGATCCAGCTCGCCGACGTGCGCTTCGAGCAGCCGGCCACCGGCTACTCGAACGTGTTCCTCGAAACGACCGAAGGCAACGGTCCGGGCACCTCTGGGATCACCAGCGGCCCGAACCCGGCCACCGAATTCGCGCAGGGCACGTACAAGCGTGCCGACGGCGGCTACGAAATCCCCAACGTGACCACCGTCCCCGGTGCGAACGTGTGGACCGTGGACGACGATGGCGTGCAGTGCCCGAACGCCGAGTTCGAACACATCCAGGAAGCAGTCGAATACGCGAGTCCGTGGGACACGATCGTCGTGTGCCCGGGCATCTACAACGAATCCTCGACGCCGGTCAACAGTGAATTGAACCCGGTGCTCGTGGAAGGCGAGAAAGACGGCCTGACGATCAACAAGCCGTTGAAGATCATCGGCGCGGGGGCCAACAAGGTCACGATCCGCCCGGCGACCTCGCTCACCACCCTCGGCGGGGCGACCGGCTCCCTGCGGGACGGCGGCGGCAACGTCGTCACGGTGTCGCGTCAGTCGCTCGGCTCGACCGAATACGACGAGAACTACGTCGATATCTCGGGCGTGAAGATCGAATCCGGCAACACCACGGCTGAAGCGGGCGTCGCCTTCTTCAACGCCTCGGGCCGGATCGCCAACAGCGAAATCGGCACGATCAAAGCCGCCAACGGAAACGGTTGGGGCGTGGTCATGACGAACTCGCAGCAGGGGACGCTCGGCACCGCCGAACGTCAGGTCACGATCGAAAACAGCAAAATCAAAGGCTACGCAACCGGCGGCGTCCTCTTCGATGACTCGAAGGGCAAAGCCGACGGTGCGGTCACCAACACCGAACGGTCCGGCATGAATCAGGTCGGATACGTGAAGAACACGTTGATCGAAGGCTCCGGTCAGAGCACCACGCTCAAACAGACCGGGATCCAGGTCGCCAGCGGTGCCATCGCCCACATCACGGGCAGCACCATCGCGAACAACCTGAACGTCCTCGAACAGCGCAAATCGGTCGGCGTCCTGCTGACCGACGCGGAAACGCTGAACGGTGGCTTCACGCTCAGCAAATCCACGATCAAAGGCAACGGCTACGGGCTGTTCAACGCCGAAGCCAAAAACGAATTGGTGCGCGAAGGCGCTCCTGCCACGGCGACCAACGACTTCTGGGGCACGGCCGGCACGCCGGTCGTAGGTCCCTCGGTCGTCGTGAAAACCGAACCCAAAACCGGCGAATTCGTCTACACCCCCACGGGTGAAGAGGGCGTCTCCGGTGCCGACGCGGCGACCAACCCGTCGGTCCTGTTCACCCCGGTGCTCGGAGCGGCCACGGCCGTCCCGGTCATCGGCACGCAGACGGACCTGGCACCCGTCGGTGACATCGTCAACCCGGATGGCGGCGAAGCCGTCGAAGCGGGCGTGGCGGTCGAACCGGTGGTTGCCGCCGAAGACGACTACGGGGTCCGCTCCGTCGTCCTCAAGGTCGATGGGGTCACGGTAGGCACCAAGGCGATCGCCCCCTACGCGTTCAGCTGGACGCCGACGGCGGCGGAGATCGGCTCGTCGGTTCAGCTCGAAGCGACGATCACCGACAGCGCCGGCCAGGTCACGACCAACGACATCACGGTCCCCGTGGTGACGTCGGCCGCGGAAACCGGTGCCAAGGCCGCGGAAGAAACCGCGACCAAGGAAGCGACCGAAAAGGCCGCCGAAAAGAAAGCCTCCGAAGACGCCGTGAAGGCGGCTGAAACGAAGGCGGAAGCGGCCCAGAAGGAAGCGAAGGAAGCCAAGGAAGAGGCCGAAGCGGCGAAGCTCGCCGCCACGCCGATCTCCACCGGCAAGGCAGTGAAGAACACCAAGAAGGGCACGGTCCGACTGACCGTCACCGTGCCGACCCCGGGTCAGCTCGTCGTCACCGGCCCGGACATCGTCAAGGTGTCCGGCCACGCGACGGCCCCCGGCAACGTCCAGGTCCTGATCAAGGCGAAGGGCTCGGCCCTGAAGACCTTGAAGAAGAAGGGCAAGGTCACGGTCCAGGTGAAGATCACGTTCACCGGGCCCGGCGGGACGAAGAAGACCACCACCGAAACGGTGACGCTGGTCAAGAAGTAAGGCGACGCGAGAGCGCCGTCCCGACGCCCCC
>DAIQOT010000015.1:23450-30906 GCA_036787695.1 Solirubrobacterales bacterium
GACCCCGGCTCAGGCCGGAGTCGGGGGCTCTTTTTTCGGGTACGCTGCCGGGCGTGATCCTTTACACGTGCGGCACCAAGACTGCTGGGCCCGGCGTCGCCCATCCCTGCGCGAAAGCCGGGAAGGCGCTCGACGCGGCGGGCTACGAGTACGAGCTCAAGACGGTCGGCGGCTACCGGCTGATGCCGTGGACGTGGGGCAGTCGCAAGGAGGACCGCGCCAAGGTGCGCGAGCTGAGCGGCACCGACGAGGTGCCGATCCTCGTCCTCGACGACGGCGAGGTCGTCTCCGGCTCCGGCTCGATCGCCCGGTGGGCGAAGGAGCACCCCGCGAGCCGCGCCAAGTCGGCGAGCTAAGTCAACGCCGGCTCTCGAGCGGGGCGGCGGGAGTTGAGGACTACCGGAGTGCCTGCCTTCGGGGAGAAGGTGATGTTGCGGCGGCCGGTGCGCTCGGGGCGCGGGTCGACCTTGTGGAGCTCGCAGCGCAGCAGGATCTCGCGGAGGGCGATGCGCATCTCGAACTCGGCGAAGGCGGCGCCGAGGCAGCGACGGACGCCGCCGCCGAAGGGGATCCAGGCGTAGGTCTCCGGCGCCGCCTCGAGGAAGCGCTCGGGGCGGAAGGCGAACGGGTCGGGGTAGAGGCCCGGGTCGGTGTGGGTGAGCCAGATCGCCGCGGTGACGTCGGTGCCCGCCGGCAGCTCTAGGTCGTCGGTGACCAGGTCCTCGGCGAGGCGCCGTCCCGCCAGCGGCACCACCGGACGCAGCCGCAGCGACTCGGCGATCGTCGCCTTCAGGTAGGCGTCTTCGCCGTTTTCGAGCGAGCCGCGCAGCAGGCCCATCTCGACCGGGTGGCGGAGCAGCAGGTCGAAGGTCCAGGCGAGTGCCGTCGCCGTCGTCTCGTGCCCGGCGAGCAGCAGCGTCATCAGCTGGTCGCGCAGCTCCCGGTCGTCCATCGAAGTCCCGTCCTCGAAGCTGGCCGTCATCAGCATCGAGAGGATGTCGTCGCGCTGCTCCAGGTCGGGCCGGCGGCGGTGCTCGGCGATCTCGGCCATCAGCGCCTCGTCGACCTGGTCGAGCCGGGTGCGGACCGAGGCGAGCGGATCGCGGCCACGGCGCCGGGCGACCAGCGCGCGCAGGATCATCGTCGGCGATCCGGTTTCGACGAGGAGGTTGCCGAGCATCCCCCGCAGGGCGTCGAGCCGCGGCCCCTCTGCCACGCCGAAGACCGCGCGCAGGATCACCTCCAGCGTGATCGCCTGCATCCGGGCGTGGATCGGGAACTCGGTGCCGATCGGCCAGGAGTCGATCTCGGCGGTGACGATCTGCTCGACGATGCCCTCGTAGGAGCGCATCCGCTCACCGTGGAACGGCGGCAGCATCAGCCGGCGGCGGGCGATGTGCTCCTCGCCCTCGAGCAGCAGGACCGAGCGCGCGCCGAGCACCGGTTCGAGCTGGAAGCTGCGCCCCGGCGGCAGCCCGTTGCGGCGCTCCGTATATAGGGCCTTCACCGCGACGGGGTCGGAGATCAGGACCATCGGCCGCTCGAAGCCGACGAAGCTGACGCTGAAGGCGTCGCCGATCTCCGCCCGTCCCCGGGCCATGAAGGCGAGCGGGCGGAAGCTCCAGGCGAGGGTCTGCCAGAGCGGGCTGCGCGGCAGTTCGGGCGGCAGCGGCACGGTCCGATCATGCCACGGAAGGGCGCAACCGTCGACAGGCCGCGGTCCGGCCCCCGGCTTGGCTAGGCTGAGGCGGTGCCCGCGCTTTCCGATGTGAAGCTGATCTCCAGCGGCAAGGTCCGCGAGATCTACGAGTTCGAAGGGGACCTGCTGATGGTCGCCTCCGACCGCATCTCCACCTACGACGTCGTGATGCCGACGCCGATCCCCGACAAGGGAAAGGTGCTGAACCGGATGTCGGTCTTCTGGTTCGACCTGACCGCGGACATCGTCCCCAACCACTTCATCTCCGAGGACGTTCCCGAGGAGGTCGTCGAACGCGGCATGCGGGTGAAACGGCTGCAGATGTACCCGGTCGAGTGCGTCGTCCGCGGCTACCTGACCGGCTCGGGCTGGAAGGAATACAAGGAGAGCGGCGCCGTCTGCGGGATCGAGCTGCCGCCCAACCTGCTCGAGTCCGACAAGCTGCCGGAGCCGATCTTCACCCCCGCGACCAAGGCCGAGATCGGCGACCACGACGAGAACGTCGACTTCGCCCGCGCCGCCGAGATCGTCGGCGACCAGGCGCTCTTGGAGGAGCTGCGGCGGGTCTCGATCGAGGTCTACGAACGCGGCGCCGAGCAGGCGGCCAAGCACGGGATCATCCTCGCCGACACCAAGTTCGAGTTCGGCAAGGACGCGGGCGCCGAGGTCGTGCTCGGCGACGAGGTGATGACGCCGGACTCCTCGCGCTTCTGGCCCGCCGACCGCTGGCAGCCGGGCAAGACGCCGCCCTCCTTCGACAAGCAGTACGTGCGCGACTGGGCGACCGCCCAGGGCTGGGACAAACTGCCGCCGGCGCCGGAGCTGCCGCCCGACGTGGTCGAGCAGACGCGGGCGAAATACGTCGAGGCCTACGAGCGGATCACCGGGGAGAGCTTCTGATGAAGGAGATGTCGAATGCCTAAGGCGCGGGTGCTGATCCGTCCCAAGGAGGGGATCCTCGATCCCCAGGGCAAGGCGGTCGAGCGGGCGCTGCCCGCGCTCGGCTTCGAGGGGATCGGGCAGGTCCACGTCGGCCGGATGGTCGAGCTCGAGGCCGACGACCTCGAGCAGCTCGGCGAGCTCTGCGAGAAGCTGCTCGCCAATCCGCTCATTGAGGACTACGAGATCCAGCCGCTGTGAGTCGCGCAGCGGTCAGGCACCCCCGGACGCGAAGCGGAGGAGGTGCCGTTCAATGATCTGGGGCGTTTTACAATTTCCTGGGAGTTGTGATGAGCGCGACGCCTTGAACGCCTGCGAAGTGGTCGGCGGCGAGGCGCGGCTGATCTGGCACGAAGAGCGCGACCTCTCCGGCGTCGACGGCGTCGTCGTCCCCGGCGGCTTCTCCTACGGCGACTACCTGCGCGCCGGCGCGATCGCCCGCTTCTCGCCGGCGATGGAGGCGGTCGCCGAGCTCGCCGCGGCGGGCGGCCCGGTGCTGGGGATCTGCAACGGCTTCCAGGTCCTCTGCGAGGCGGGCCTCCTCCCCGGCGCCCTGCTCCGAAACCAGGAGCTCCGCTTCATCTGCAAGCAGGCCGACCTCCTCGACAGCGAGGGCGCGACGCTCTCGATCCCGATGAAGCACGGCGAAGGGCGCTACTACGCGCCGGAGGAGATGCTCGACGCGCTCGAAGCCAACGGGCAGGTCGCCTACCGCTACGCCGACGGGCACAACTCCAACGGGTCCGTGCGGGACATCGCCGGGGTGCGTAACGAGCGCGGCAACGTCGTCGGGCTGATGCCGCATCCCGAGCACGCGGTCGACCCGCTGACCGGCTCGATCGACGGGCGCCAGGTCTTCGAAGCGCTGGAAGGGTTCGCCTCGTGAGCGCCCCCGCCGCCCACCGCGAGCTCGGCCTCACCGACTCCGAGTTCGAGCTGATCGTCGAGAAGATGGGGCGCGAGCCGAACACGGTCGAGCTGGCGATGTTCTCCCTGCTCTGGTCCGAGCACTGCGCCTACAAGCACTCCCGCAAGCTGCTCGGCAAGCTGCCGACCGACGGGCCGCGCGTGGTGATGGGCCCGGGCGAGAACGCCGGCGCCGTCGACGTCGGCTCCGGCTTCGCCGTCGCCTTCAAGGTCGAGTCCCACAACCACCCGAGCGCGGTCGAGCCGTTCCAGGGCGCGGCGACCGGGGTCGGGGGGATCCTCCGCGACGTCTTCGCGATCGGCGCCCGGCCGATCGCGATCCTCGACAGCCTCCGCTTCGGTGAGCTCGACTCGGTCCGCTCGCGGCACCTGCTCGACGGCGCGGTGCGCGGGATCGGCCACTACGGCAACTCGATCGGGGTGCCGAACGTCGGCGGCGAGATCTACTTCGAGGAGCCCTACGAGCACAACTGCCTGGTCAACGCGATGTGCATCGGCTTCGCCAAGACCGAGGAGATGGTGCGCGCCGCCGCCGCCGGGATCGGCAACACGGTGGTGCTGATGGGCGCGACGACCGGGCGCGACGGGATCGGCGGGGCGAGCGTCCTGGCCTCGGCCGAGCTCGGCGAGGGCGACGACGCGAAACGCCCGACCGTCCAGGTCGGCGACCCGTTCGAGGAGTCGAAGGTGCTCGAGTGCTGCCTCGAGCTGCTCGAGAAGGGGCTGCTCGTCTCGCTGCAGGACCTCGGTGCCGCGGGGCTCACCTCCTCGGCGGGCGAGATGGCCTCGGCGGGCGGCGTCGGGATCGACATCGACGTCGCCGCGGTGCCGCTGCGCGAGGCCGACATGGAGCCCTTCGAGATCATGGTCAGCGAGTCGCAGGAGCGGATGCTGGCGGTGGTCGAGCCGTCCCAGGTCGAGGCGGTGCGGGCGATCTGCGACAAGTGGCAGACCGGGTCGGCCGAGATCGGCGTCGTCACCGACTCCGGCCACGTCCGCATCCTCAAGGCCGGCGAGGTCGTCGGCGACATGCCGGTCGAGGCGCTGGTCGACGGCTGCCCGCTGTACGACCTCGCGCCCGCCGCGCCCGCCGCCTGGATCTACGGCAACAAGCGGACCCTCGACCGCGACGCCGACTCGGCGGAGACGCTCCTCGCCCTCCTCGCCGCGCCTTCGATCGCCTCGAAGAAGTGGGTCTTTCAGCAGTACGACCAGGTCGTCGGCTCGCGCACGGTGCGCCGCCCGGAGGCCGCCGACGCCGCGGTCCTGCAGCTGCCCGAGTCGGGCAACGCGATCGGCGTCTCGATCGACGGCAACGGCCGGCGAGTCGCCTGCGAGCCCTTCAACGGCACGGTCGAGGCGGTGCTCGAGTGCGCCCAGAACCTCGCCTGCGTCGGCGCCGAGCCGCTCGGCCTGACCAACTGCCTGAACTTCGGCAACCCGGAGAAGCCGGTCCCCGCCTGGCAGCTCGACCGCGCGATCAGCGGCCTGGCGTCGGTCTGCGAGCAGCTCGGCGTGCCGGTCGTCGGCGGCAACGTGTCGCTCTACAACGAGGGCCCCGACGGGCCGATCTACCCGACCCCGGTGGTGGCGATGGTCGGCGAGCTGCCCGACCCGGCGAAGACCGCGCCGTCCTCCTTCCGGCAAGAGGGCGACGCGATCGCCCTGCTCGGCCCGTTCGCGCCGACGATGCACGGGTCGGAGCTGACCAAGCAGCGCGGTGAGCTCGAGGCGGGCCTACCCGAGCCCGATGTCGCAGGCGTCGCCGAGGCCTGCCGGATCGTCCGCGACGCCGTCCGCGCCGGGCGCGTCGCCTCGGCCCACGACGTCTCCGACGGCGGCCTCGCCAGCGCCCTCGCCGAGTGCTCGATCGGCGCCGGCATCGGTCTTCGCGCCGATCTCCAGGACCTGAGAGAGCGCGGCTGCACCCCCGAGGAGGCGCTCTTCGGCGAGGGCACCGGCGGCTTCGTCCTCAGCGGCGACCGCGCCGAGCTCGAGGCCCTCGGCGCCCTGATCATCGGCACCGTCGGCGGCAGCACGATCGAGCTCGCCGCCGGCGACCGCAGCCTGATCGTCGGCGTCGCCGACGCGACCGGGGCCTGGCGCTCACTGGACGCCCGGGCCGAATCGGCCGCCGAGCCCCCCGCCGACGCCTAGTCTTTGGCGCCCATGCGGCGCCTCGTCCTCGTCTTCACCGTCTGCGCGCTCGCGCTGCTCGGCGCGTCGGCTGCCTCCGCCGCGAAGCCCGCTCGACTCGTCGTCGCGAAGGGCTCGGCGCGGTTGGTCGGCGGCAAGCTCACGGGGTGGTTCGTCATCGCCAATCGCGGCGGGACCCGATCGGTCCCGACCGTCGCGAAGGTAAGGGTCCGCGGCGGCGAGCCACCCTCCAGGGTCCTCGTCATCTGGACCCCGAGCCGCGTGACGATCCCGTCGCTCTCACCGTCCGACTCCCACCGGGTGCGGATCTCGGCGGCCGTCTCCGACGAATTCGGCAGCGAACGACAGCCGATCCGTGCCTGCGTCGCGGACGGCTGCAGGACGATCGGACTTCTGACCGTCGAAAACGACTGGCAGCGACGCCATCTCGGCTCACCGGCGGCACCCGGTCCCAAGGCGCCAACCGGCGGCACGGCCCCCGCCCCCGCCGAACTCGGCAACGACATCGCGCCGCCGGCGATCTCCACCGTCCCCACCGACCCGATCCCGCACCCCGTCGCCGAACCGTTCTTCCACGCCGGCGGCGGGGCGGAATACGCAGCCTTCATCCCGCGCTCGTATGACGCGACGAACCAGACGCCGACGACGCTGTTCGTCTGGCTGCACGGGTGCGGCGGCGAAGCCGAAGGGGACGCGTGGGTCGTCGACCCGGGAGCCGAAGAAGGCGTGCCGCAGGACTGGATGACCCTCTCGCTCGGCGGCCGCGACGGCGGCTGCTGGAACCCGCTGGCCGAAACCGAACCGCTGGTGATGGCGGCGATCGCCGACTTCGAGACCCACTTCAACGTCGACCGCCGGCGGATCATCCTCGGCGGCTACTCCTCCGGCGGCGACCTCGCGTACCGCACCGCCTTCAAGCACTCCTCGACCTTCGCTGGCCTGCTGATCGAGAACAGCGCGCCCTTCCGCGACACCGAAGCCAGCGAAGCCGAACTGCTCGGCGCGGCGACGACGAAGTTCCCGATCGTCCACCTCGCTCACGCGAACGACGAAACCTACGAACTGGGCGAAGTCGAACCCGAGATCGCCGCGGTCCGCGCCGCCGGCTTCCCGCTCGAATTCATCGTCCGCCCCGGCGGCCACTCCGATTCCCACACGGACCCCGACAAACTCACCTACCTCCTCCCCCACATCGACGACGGCTGGCTCGCGCCGGCGACCCCATAGAGATCATTGTCTTAATTTTCGTCGTTCATTCGACTTCTTTTCTCGTAAGGTGAGGCGCTCCGGACTCAGTCTCAAGGAGAGAAATGAAGAAACGTGTGTGCTTGACCCTCGCGGCGGCGTTGGCCGTCTGCGGGTTCGCGAGTGTGTCGCAGGCCTCGGCCGCGACCGAATTCGGCAGCGGCTGCGGCGCCACCGGGCGCTTCGGCGGCAGCGGCGAAATCTCGACCGGCCACGGCGCCGGCAGCCCCCTTCCCGTCGCGGCCCCGACCTCGGGCGTGATCACCGAATGGAAGGTCAACGTCGGCCTGTTCGGCTTCGAAAGCGAAGAAGGAGGGTTTGAAGCCGAACCGGCGCCGCCGGGCTTCTACACCCAGCTCTTCGTCGTCCAGCCCGCGGGCACGAACAAGTTCAACATCGTCGGCAAGTCCGAATCGGGGCTGCTGTCGGTCAATACCGTCAACAACTTCCCCGCCCGGATCCCGGTCCAGGCAGGCGACCTCCTCGGGC
>DAIQOT010000309.1:0-3798 GCA_036787695.1 Solirubrobacterales bacterium
TGCCCGCTTCGCAACCGCCGACGCCGGCGACGGGCATCCCCGCGCCGCCCGCGGCTCCGAAGCCGGCGGCCGGCCCGCCGGTCGGTCCTCCCCGCTTCCCGATTCCCGGGAGGCGCAAGAACGACCTCGCGCCGCCGAAGCCGAAATCGAAAGAGGAGGCGGTCAAAGAGGCCGAGCTGAAAGAGGAGGAGAGCGCCGAGCTGATCGCCCAGCGCGATCGCCTGCTGGAGAAGTTCACGGTGATGCAGGCCGACCTCGGCGGCGCCTTCTACGAGATGGCGATCCGCGACCACGTGCGGCTCGACGTCCTCACCCGTAAGGCGGCCGAGCTGCAGCGGGTCGATGCCGAGCTGCTGGCGGTCGAGCGGACGCTCGAACTCGAACGCTCCGACGCCGCCGGCCTCTGCCCCAGCTGCGGCGCGCCATACGGGCCCGCGGTCCACTTCTGCGCTCAGTGCGGCACGCCGCTGATGCCCTCGGGGGCGGGCGCGTGATGGCCTGGTTCGCCACCCGGTTCCGCGCCGCGCTCGCCGCGGCGGCGACGCTGACCGGCAAACGCTTCGGCCTGCTTGTCGCCTCCTCGGTGGTGGCGACCTCGGCGATCGTCGCCGCGGCGGCGACCAACGGGCCGGAATCGAGCCAGGCCGCCGCCACGCTCCTCGGCCGCGCCCTCGCCGCCAAGAACGCCCCGGTCGCGGTAGCCCCCGCGCCCGAACCCGAACCCGAACCCGTGGAAGAAGCGGGCCCGATCGAATCGGTCACCAACGAATCGACCCCGCCGCCGGAAGAAACCTTCATCCCGACGCCCGAACCGGAACCCGTCTTCATCCCGGAAGAACCGGCGCCCGAACCCGCGCCGGAACCGGAACCCGAAGAAGCGCCCGAAGAAGAAGAAACCGCGCCGCCGCCGAAACCGGAAGCGGGCCGGATCAAGCACGTCTTCCTGATCTCGCTGGTCAGCTCCGGGTACCAGTCGGCGTTCGGGACGACCGGGTCGACGATGCCCTACCTGAACGGGACGCTGCGTCCCAAGGGCCTGCTGCTGAGCAACTACTCGGTACTGAGCGAAGCGACGACGCCGAACGGGATCGCCACGATCAGCGGCCAGCCACCGAACGCGGCGACCAAGACCGACTGCCCGACGCTGACCGAATTCCCGCCGACGGCGAAGACCAGTGAAGCCGGGATCCTCGCCGGCGAAGGCTGCGTCTGGCCGGTCGCGACCAACACCCTCGCGGGCCAGCTCTCCGTCGCCGCTTTCACCTGGAGGGCGTACATGGAAGGGATGGCGGACCCGACCACCGGCGAACCCGCCAACTGCGTCTACCAGGGTCCCGAAGAAGAAGAGAAAGTCGAACTCGGCGGCTACTCGAACCGCCTCAACCCCTTCACGCACTTCCACTCCCTGCTCGACGTGGGCGAATGCGCCGAAGAGGACGTGCCGATCACGGAACTGAAGAAGGACCTGAAGGTCGAAAAGAACACGCCGAACTTCTCCTACATCTCTCCCGATCTCTGCTCGGCGGGTGTGACGGGACAGTGCCCGGAAGGCGCGCCGACTGGGCCCGCGGCGGCCGACGAATGGCTCGCCGAAATCGTCCCGCAGATCCTCGAATCCCCCGCCTACAAAAAAGACGGGCTGCTGATCGTCACCTTCGGCGGGCTCAATCCGCCCGCCCCGGTGGCCGAAGGCGAAACGCCGCCGCCCGCGGCGCCGAATCCGCTGAAGACCGGCGCGGTGCTGGTGTCGAAGTTCATCACCAAGGGCTCCAACGACGCCGCTCCTTACAACCCGTACTCGCTGCTGCGCTCGAGCGAGGAACTGTTCGGGTTGACCCAGATGGCGAAGGCGGGCGACAAGACGACGAAGACCTTCGCGCCGGAACTGCTGGGCGAAAGCGGCGGCGGCTCGGGCTCCAAGAGCGAAGGTGGCGCGGGGGCCAAGAGCGGCGGCGGTGACTGATCGCGCGCCCCGCGAATAGTCGTCCCATGGCCGTTTTTGACAACCTTTCGGGATGAGTCCTGCTAATCAAAACAACGGCGGCGAGCCGATCACGGCCGCCGGCATCGAAGAACTCAAAGCCGAACTGGCGGAGCTGGAAGGCCCGCGCCGGATCGAAATGGCGGATCGCATCCGCGTCGCCCGTGAGCTCGGCGACCTCAAGGAGAACGCCGACTACCACACGGCGAAAGACGATCAGTCGCTGATGGAGACGCGGATCAAGCGCCTGCAGTCCCGCCTCCGCATGGCGGTCGTGGTCGAGGCCGACGACAGTGGCGACGGCCGCACCTTCGCCTTCGGCAAGACCGCCGAAGTCCTCGACGAAGGCAAAGGCGAGAACGTCACCTGGACCCTGGTCGGCTCGACCGAGGCCAACCTCGCCGAAGGCAAGCTCTCCGCCGAGTCCCCGATCGGCCAGGCCCTGATGGACGCCGAGGTCGGCTCGACCGTCGACGTCGAGACCCCCCGCGGCACCAAAAGCTTCAAGGTCATCAAGCTCGTCGGCTAGCCCGGAGGCCCTTCCCGGCCGAGGGCGTCCGAGAGATAAGAAACACCGACGGCGGTTTGTTGCCGCCCTTCGATCCCTGGTCGAGAGTCGCCCGAAGAGGTTGACCGTAGACGGGGAGAAGGGAGGCAGGTCGTGAGGATGAAGCCAGGGACCGCATGGATCGCACTGCTCTGTGCGATTTCGATGGCCGTCGTGATCAGTGGGTGCGGCGGGGGCTCGTCCTCCGAACACACGGGCACGGCGAGCACGAGCGCGGAAACCAAGGACGCCAGCGACAACGCCGCCGCATCCGGGTCGACCCCGAAGCCTGAACCGGAACCGGCGAAGGCCCAGCAGGAAACGACTCCCACCGTAAACCTCAAAGTCTCGATCCCCGGCGGCCTGACCACGGCCAATACCTGCAAGGGGAAAAACACCCCTCCCGAAATCTCCTGGTCAAAGGTCCCACCCGGGACCGAGGAAGTGGCGGTGTTCGCCGTCAGCGTAAAGCCCGTGAAGGGCAAGCTCTACTTCGACGGGGCCCTCGCGGGGATCGACCCGAGTGTTACTCGACTGAAGCCGGGCCTGGCGCCAGCGGGCGCGATCCAAGGTAAGACCAGTTCAGGCGCCAAAGGATGGTCGCTCTGCCCGCGTAACGCGAAGCCGGAAACGTACATCTTCTCGGTCTACGCTCTGAGCAAGAGCCTGTCACCGAAGGAAGGGTTCGATCCGCTCAAATTCCGGGTGAAGGCGACGCCCGTCGCGAAGGTCGGGCTTGAAGGAGTGACCTTCCCGGGCTGACGCCGCCGCCGCTCTCATGATGGGCGGGTGCTGAGGCTTCACGCATCCCTGGACGAGCGGCGGGAGCCGGGCTTCGCGGCGCTGTTGCGGGAGTTGGATGGGGTGCGGCGGGTGGTTCGACATCCGGACGAATCTTGTGAGGAGACGCAGACGGTGTTCGTCGCCGACGTCGAGCCCTCGGCGGCCGATCAGTTGGTCGAGGCGATCGAGGGGATGGGGATCGGGGTCGACGACTACGTCCTGACGCGGGTCGACGTGGTCGCGCCGCAGCGGCTGCACCTGACCGGCCACCGGGCGATCGATGGGCTCGCATGGGTCGAGGTGATGGGTGCGGCGCGGGCCAACTCGTGGCCGCTGGCCCGCTACATCGCGCTGATCAACGTCGCCGCGGTGATCGCCGCGGTCGGGGTGATCGTCTCCAACGGCATCCTGATCGTCGGCGCGATGGCGGTCAGCCCCGACCTCCTGCCGATCTGCGCGACCTGCGTCGGCCTCGTCGCCGGACGGC
>DAIQOT010000104.1:0-12294 GCA_036787695.1 Solirubrobacterales bacterium
CAAACTGCGGTTCTGGAAGCACACCCAGGTCGAATCGCTGACCTCGTCGCAGACGCTGACGCTCGACCCCGGCGGCGAAACGCTCGGCTACGAGTGGGACGTCGACGCCGACAATGGCTTCCGGCCCGCCGGGCGGATCCCGCTCTCCTCGACCACGGTCAGCGGCGTGCAGACCTTCAAGGACTACGGCACCGAAGTCGTCGAACCGTCGGTCGCCACCCACAGCCTCTCGCTCTACAGGGCGCCGAGCGGCGCCCTGGTGTTCGGCGCCGGCACCGTCCAGTGGTCCTGGGGCCTCGAAAACGTGAACGCCTGGGGCAACTTCTTCACCGATCCGTCGGAAAACCCGCCGGACAAGAACATGGAGCAGGCGACGGTGAATCTGTTCGCCGAAATGGGCGTACAGCCGTCGACGCTCGAAACCGGCCTCGTCGCCGGCACCAAAACCGCCGACCACACCCCGCCGACCGCCACGGTCACCACGCCGAAAGCCGGCTCGACCGTGCAGAACGGTGAAATGGTCACCGTCTCGGGGACCGCGGCCGACACCGGCGGCGGCGTCGTCGCCGCGGTCGAAGTCTCGACCAACGGCGGCAAAACCTGGCACCCGGCCACCGGCACGACCAGCTGGACCTACGCCTGGAACGCCAGCGGCTCGAAAACCGCGACGATCGAGGCACGGGCGATCGACGACTCGGCCAACCTCGGCGTCGCCAGCGCTCCGGACGTCGTCAACGTGATGTGCCCCTGCTCGCTGCTCGGCGGGCTGACGCCGGCCGTCGCCGACGGTGGCGACGCCACCGGTTCGATCACGGTCGGGATCAAGTTCCAGAGCGAAGTCTCCGGCACGATCAACGGGGTGCGCTTCTTCAAGTCGGCCGCCAACACCGGCACCCACGTCGGTGGTCTCTGGAGCGGTACCGGCGAACCGCTCGCCGAAGCGACCTTCACCGGCGAAACCGCGACCGGCTGGCAGAGCGTGACGTTCGCCAAACCCGTCGCGGTCAAAGCCAACACGACCTACGTCGCCGGCTACCTGGCGCCGAAAGGCCATTACTCGGACACCCAGTGGCAGACGGACAGCCCGGCCGCGGTCGGCCCGACGATCCTCGAACACAAGCCGCTGCGGATCGTCGCCGACACCGAAGGCGGTAACGGGGTCTTCGCCTACGGCACCTCGCTGACCTACCCGACCGGCACCTATCGGGCCGACAACTACTGGGTCGACGTCAGCTTCTCGCCCGCCGAAGCGCCGGGCGCCGTGAGCGGCGTCTCCGCCACCGCGGGGGTCGGCTCGGCGACGGTCAACTGGACCGGGCCCACCAGCGGCGCGCCCGCCACCAGCTACAAGATCACCCCCTACATCGGATCGACGGCGCAGACGCCGATCGTCGCCGAAGGGACCTCCAAGGTGATCACCGGGCTGACCGGCGGCACCGCCTACACCTTCACCGTCACCGCGCAGAACGAAGCGGGCACCGGTCCCGAATCGGCGAAATCGAACTCGGTGACGCCGAGCAACCCGACCGTGCCCGGCACGCCGACCGCGGTCGGCGCGACCGCCGGGTCCGGCGCGGCGACCGTCAATTGGACGGCGCCCGCCAGCAATGGCGGCAGCGCGATCACCGGCTACAAGATCACCCCGTTCAAAGCGGGGGTGGCGCAGACGGCGCTGACCGCGGAAGCCTCGGCGACCTCGGCCACGATCACCGGCCTGACCGTCGGCACCAGCTACACCTTCACCGTCGCCGCGACCAACGGGGCCGGCACCGGCACCGCCTCGGCGCAGTCGAACGCCGTGGTCCCGACCTCGACCTCGGTACCGGGGGCGCCGACCGGCGTCACCGCCCAGGGCAAGAGCTCCGGCGCCCAGGTCAGTTGGACCGCGCCGACGACCACCGGCGGCAGCGCGATCACCGGATACAAGGTCACGCCGTACATCGGCAGCACGCCGCAGACGGCGACGACCGCCTCGGCCACGGCGACCAGCGTGACCCTGTCCGGGCTCACCAACGGAACCGCGTACACGTTCAGGGTCGCGGCGATCAACGCGCTCGGCACCGGCGCCGAATCGGCGGCGTCCGCGTCGGTCACCCCCTACGACACGATCTTCGACCTCGCCACTCCGGCGACCGTCGACTCCGGTGACAGTGGCTCGGTCGAGCTCGGGGTGAAGTTCAACAGCGAAACGGCCGGGACGATCGAAGGCATCCGCTTCTACAAGGCGGCCACCAACACCGGCACCCACGTCGGCACGCTGTGGACCTCGACCGGCGAAAAACTCGCCGAAGCGACGTTCACCGGTGAGACCGCCTCCGGCTGGCAGCAGGTGAAGTTCGCCACGCCGGTCCCGATCGCCGCCAACACGACCTACGTCGCCGGCTACCTGGCGCCCGCCGGTCACTACTCCGACAACGGGCCGTCGCTGGAAGCGGCGGTCAGCAACGGGCCGCTGCACGCGATCGCCTCGGGCAGCACCGGCGGCAACGGCGTCTACGCCTACGGCGCCGGGGTCACCTTCCCGAAAGAATCGTTCAACGGAACCAACTACTGGGTCGACGTGCTCTTCGCGCCGCCCGCGCCGCCGAGCGTGCCCGGCGCGCCGACCGGCGTGACGGCGACCGCCAACCCCGGCACCGCGACGATCAAATGGACGGCGCCCACCACCGGCGGCGCGCCGACCAGCTACACGGTGACCCCGTACAAGGCGGGCGTCGCGCAGACTCCGAAAACGATCACCGGGACTCCCCCGGCGACGGAAACGACGATCAGCGGGCTGACGGCGGGGGCGAGCTACACCTTCACCGTCCAGGCCGCGGGCGTGAGCGGGAGCGGGGCGGTCTCGGCCCAGTCGAGCCCGATCACGATCCCGAGCGGCGCCACCGCACCGGCGGCGCCGACCGCGGTCACCGCCTCGCCGCGCAACGCCGCGGTGGTGGTGAGCTGGGCCGCTCCCAACGACGGGGGCAGCCCGATCACCGGCTACAAAGTCACCGCCTTCGAAGGGGCGACCGAACTCGGCTTCGCCACCGTCTCCGGGTCGAGCACCTCGACCACGGTCGAATCGCTGACCAACGGCGTCGGCTACACCTTCAAGGTGGCCGCGACCAACGCGGTCGGCACCGGCGCGGCCTCGGCCACCTCGAACACGGCGATGCCACGGCTGACCCTGCTCGAACAGCTGACGCCGGCCACGGCCGACGTCAACGATCCCGGCCCGGTCGTCCTCGGCGTCCGCTTCAACAGCAGCGTCGCGGGCAAGATCTACGGGGTCCGCTTCTACAAGGCGGCCGCCAACACTGGTCCCCACACCGTCGCCCTCTGGGACACCAGCGGCGGCGTCCTCGCCTCGGCGACGGCGACCAGCGAAACCGAATCCGGATGGCAGGAAGTCCTCTTCGCCTCGCCGGTGACGATCAACGCCAACACCGACTACGTCGCCGGCTACCTGTCGCCGAAAGGCCACTACTCGGTGACCGGCGGAGGGTTCGCCGCCGCCGTGACCAACGGGCCGCTGACCGGTGTTGCCGACGGCGCTAAATCCAACGGCCTCTACACCTACAGCAGTACGCTCACCTTCCCGAACTCATCGTTCGGGTCGGCCAACTACTTCGTCGACGTCATCTTCACGCCCTGAGGTCAGCCATGAAATCGCTTCGAAATCAGCTTCTCATCCTGGCCATGCTCGTCTTCGTGGTGGCCGCCGTGGCCGCCTGCGGAGGCGGGAGCAGCTCCTCGGGCTCGGGCTCGAGCGGCGGCGCGGCCGCGGCCTCGGCCTCGGCTTCGTCCGGCGGATCGTCGGGCTCGTCCGGATCGTCCGGTTCGTCCTCCTCGGGGGATTCGGTGACCAAGTCGACGGTCCCCGGCGGCGAATCGATCGAGACCGCGGTCCAGGCCGAAGATCCGGTCAGCGAAGGCGCCGAAGCGGCGACGATCGAACCGCGGGACGTCCCGACGGGCGAAGACAACGACGAGGTCCAGTCGACCGGGGCGAAACCGGTCGAACCGTGCCGGCTGGTGACCCGCAAGGAAGCGACGGCGATCCTCGGCAAGGGTACGAAGGCCGTCGAACGGCCCCAGGGCCCGACCTGCGTCTACACGAACGCGGGGCGGACCGTGACCTTGGCGGTCGAAACCAACTCGGTGAAGCAGCTGAAAAAGGAAGCGCGCAAGTCGACGAAGGTCGACCTCGGCGGCAAGACCGGCTACTGCGTCAAGTACCAGAAAACGGCCGTGATCACCGGGATCAGCGAAGGGCGCGTGCTGCGCGCCGACGGGCCCTGCCAGGCGGGCGTCCGCTTCGTCACCAAGGCGCTCGGCCGCATCTAGCGGCTGAGCTCCTCCCTCACTCGTACTTTTTTCCTCCGCTCCGGGGCGGGGGGCCGCAAGTCTCAGGCGGGCCCTCGCGTTTGTGATGTATGTCCGCTAAAGAGGGAACCAACGCACCGATCGGGACGGTGGTCGTCGGCTATGGCTACTGGGGGCCGAACATCGTCCGCAACGTCAACGAGCGGCCGGAATTCGAGCTGATCGCACTCTGTGAGCGCGATCAGGGTCGGATCGAAGAGTTCGAAAAGAGAACTCCCGGCATCCGCTGCATCAAGAGCTTCGAGGAGGCGCTCGCCGACCCCGACGTCGAGGCGGTCGCGATCGCCACGCCGCCTCACACGCACTACGCGCTGGTCCGCCAGGCGCTGGAAGCCGGCAAGCAGGTGCTGGTCGAGAAGCCGCTCGCCCGGACCGCCGGCGAGGCGGCCGAGCTGGTCGCGCTGTCGGAAGAAGTGGATCGGGTGTTGATGCCCGGGCACACCTTCCTCTACAGCCCCTCCGTCAACAAGGTGAAAACGCTGATCGACGAGGGCGTCCTCGGCGAGATCTACTTCGCGACCTCCTCGCGGATGAACCTCGGCCTCTACCAGCGCGACGGCGTCGTCCTCGACCTCGCCCCGCACGACCTCTCGATCCTCCTCTACTGGCTCGGCAAACAGCTGGTCGAGGTGAGCGCCAACGGCCGCAGCGTCTTCCAGGACGGCGTCCACGAGACCGCCTTCCTCACCTTGCGGTTCGAGGACGGCGCCCAGGCGAACGTGCAGATCTCGTGGCTGGCGCCGCGGAAGATGCGCGAGATGGTGGTCGTAGGCAGCAAGCGGATGGTCCGCTACGAGGACACCTCGGCCGACGAAGCGGTGCGGATCTACGACCGCGGGCTCGACTTCTCCGAGCCGCCCGCCACCTTCGGCGAGTACCAGCTCACCTACCGCAGCGGCGACATCGTCACCCCGCAGATCCGCCCGGCCGAGCCGCTCGGGCTGGAGCTGCAGGACTTCGCCAAGTCGATCCGCGAGGGCACGGCGCCGGTCTCGAGCCCGCGCCTCGGCCTCGAAGTCGTCTTCGCCCTCGAGGCGCTGGAGCGCTCGCTCCACGCGAAGGGCGAACCGGTGAAGGTCCGCTCCGCCGACGACGTCCGCGCGCGGACCCGGCGGCAGACGGTCGCCGTCTAGCTCTCGCCGCCCAGCTTCGTCCCTTCGGGGGACGGACGACCCGCCGGTTCCTATGGGGAAGGAGCCGGCGGGTTTTTTCGTTTCACGGGTGGACTTCGTTCCGCGGGTGGACTTCGTTCCACGGGTGGACCGCCGACCGCGCTTCGGGGTGAACGCGCTTCTCAGTAGCCGGCGAGCCAGCGCTTGCGCTCGTGCCAGACGCCGCCGTGCATCCGCGCCTGCTCGCGCAGGCCGGCCCGACCGGGCAGCAGGCGCGTCGCGGTCGCGTAGGCGACGTGATGGGTGAGCGCCGAGGCCCAGGAGAGGAAGACGCCGGCGCGCCGCGCGAGCGGGCTCCAGTGCTCGCGGATCAGCGTGATCCGCGCGGCGGCGACGGCGGCGGCCTTGTTGCCGGTGTCGGAGGCGCTGCCGTAGTGGACGATCGTCGCCTCCGGCGTCATCACCGGGGCGGCGCCGCGCGTCTGGGCGCGGTGGCAGAGGTCGGCCTCCTCGCCGTACATGAAGTAGCGCGCGTCGAAGCCGCCGAGCTCGTCCCAGAGGGGGCGGTCGATCAAGAGCAGGCAGCCGGTGACGATGTCCACCTCGCGGACCGAATCGCGCTGCCAGTCGCCGAGTGGCTCCGGGTTGAAGCGTTCGCTGTCGGGGAAGAGCACGGTCAGGCCGACGGCGCGGGAGAAGAGGCTCCAGACGCTCATCGCGCCCCAGCACGAAGTCGGGTTGAGGCTGTGGTCGGCGAAGAGGGTGCGGCCGCCCCAGATGCGGGCGCCCGGTCGCGCGGTGGCGAAGCTGACGAGGCGGTCGAGGGCGCCGTCGAGCACGACCGTGTCCGGGTTGAGGAGCAGCAGGCGCTCGCCTCGCGCCTGGCCGGCGGCGAGGTTGTTGGCGCGGGCGAAGCCGATGTTCTCCTCCAGGGCGATCAGCTCGAGGTCGGGGAACTCGCTGGCGATCGCGGCGGCGCTGCCGTCGGAGGAGGCGTTGTCGACGACGAGCAGCTCGTAGTCGGTCCGCCGCGTCTCGGCGACGACCGAGCGCAGGCACTCGAGCGTCATCTCGCGCGTGTTGTAGCTGACGACGATGATCGAGATTTCCGGGCGCTCGCTCATCGCCACCGCTTCGCCAGGGTCTTGAGCTTGTGCTTGGAGCGGGCCGCGGCGCCGTCGTCGGCGGCCAGGGTCGCGACCGCCGCGGCGCCGTCGCGGGCCCGCAGCGTGTTGCGCGCCTGCAGCCAGGCGCCGCGCGACGCCCAGCCGCCGTCGCTGGTGAAAACCGCGGTGAAGCCCGCCTGCCGTAGGCGGCCGAGGACGCGGCGGTCGTAGGCGCCGAAGGGGCAGGCGGCGGCGTCGAGCGGCGCTCCCGCCGCGTCTTCGAGCCGGCGGCGCGCGCCCGAGATCTCCTCGTCGAGCTCGTCGTCGGAGAGGCCGCGCCAGCGTTGGTGGTGCATGCCGTGAAGGCCGATCGTCATGCCCTCGCCGCGCAACGTGCGCAGGTCCTCGGCGGAGAGGTAGTCGGGCTGGCCGAGGCGCGCGGCGACGACGAAGAAGGTGGCGCCGAGGCCGCGCTCCCGCAGCGCCGGCAAGGCGATCAGGAGGTCGGAGGCGTTGCCGTCGTCGAAGGAGACGGTGGCCTCGGGCAGCGCCCGGATCGCGTCCAGGGCCGCGAGGAAATCGGCTTCGGAGAGCCAAACGTCGCGCTCGTCGACGCCCACCGCCGGGGGCGGCTCGCCGATGCCGTGGAAGGTGAGGTTGAGGACGGGCGTTGACATGGGTGAGAGCCCCTGATGGAGGGGCGTATCAAGGAAACGCCCAAGATGGAGCAGTCTTTGCAAATCGCCCCCACCCTCGCAAGCGCGCCACCGCGCCGGCCGCGCGTGCTGGTCGGCTTCGCCGAAGCGCTCGCCGCGATCGAGAGCGCCTGGAGCCTCGAGGGCGCGGGCTTCGAGGTGGTCGCCTTCGCCCGCCGCGGCACTCGCCCGCCGCTGCGCCGCTCGGGATCGGTCCAGGTACATGAGCTGACGCCGCCCGAGCTCGACCGGGCCGCCGCCGAAGCCGACCTGGGGGCGCTGCTCGAGGCCGTCGCGGTCGACGCCGTGATGCCGCTCGACGACATCGCGCTCGCCCTCTGCCAAGGGCCCTGCGGCGACGCCGGGGTGAAGCTGATCGGGCCGCGCGGCCGGCAGGCCGAGGTCGCGCTCGACAAGCGCCTGCAGATCGAGGCCGCCCGCGCGGCCGGTCTCAACGTGCCCGCCACCGTCTTCCTCGACGGCGGCCCGGTGCCCGCCGACCTCGAGTTCCCGCTCGTCGTCCGCCCCGCGGCGGCGGTCTCGGCCGGCGCCGGAACGCTCGGCTCCGCCCCCGGCGCGACCACCTGCGCGAACCGCGCCGAGCTCGACCGATGCCTGGAGGGCAGGGGAGAGGGCGAAGTGCTGATGGCCCAGCCGCAGTTGCGCGGCTCCAACGAGGGCCTCTTCGGGCTGGTGACCCCGGCCGGGGTGCGGGCCTGGAGCAGCCACCGGAGGCTGCGGATGATGAACCCCGCGGGGTCCGGATCGAGCGCCTGCGAATCGACCGTGCCCGACCCCGACCTCCGCGATCGGGTCGCCGCCATGCTCAAGGCGATCGGCTGGCAAGGAATCTTCATGGTCGAGCTGATGCGCGACGAGGAGGGCGCGCCGTGGTTCATCGAGCTGAACGGGCGCGCGTGGGGCAGCATGGCCCTGGCCCGGGCCGGCGGCCTCGAGTACCCGGCGTGGGCGGCGCGACTGGCGTTGGGCGATGACCTCGGCGAGCTGCCGTCGTCACCGCCGGTCGCCGGGTTGCGCGCGCGCCACCTCGGACGCGAGCTGAAACACGCGCTGCTCGTGATGCGCGGCCCGCGCTCGGCCGCGGTGCCGTGGCCATCGCGGACGCGGACCCTGCGCGACGTCTTCAGCTTCCGGCGGGGCGACCGGTTCTACAACTGGAGCGGCCGCCGGGCCGACCTGCCCCTCTTGTTCGACGACACCGTCTCGACGCTGCGCAAACGCAAGCCGAAGAGCGCGGCCCCGTGATCCGCGCCGCGGCGCACGTCCACACCGACTGGTCCTACGACGGCAGCTGGGAGCTCGAGGCGCTGGTCGCCGAGCTGAAGCGGCGCGGCTACGGCGCGGTGCTGACCGCCGAGCACGACCGGACCTTCGACCCGGAGCGTTGGGAGCGCTACCGCGAGGCCTGCGCCGCCGCGGCGGAGGCGGTCGGCATCCCGGTCGTCGCGGGGATCGAGTACTCCGACGCCGACAACGTCGTCCACGTCCCGGTCTGGGGCGTGGACACTCCCTTCCTCGGCGCGGGCCGGCCGAGCGACGAGCTGATCGCGGCGGCGTCCGCGGCGGGCGCCGTCGCCGTCCTCGCCCATCCCGGCCGCAAAGACGCGTGGAAGCGACTGGACCCCGAATCGTTCGCGGCGCTCGCCGGAGTCGAGGTCTGGAACCGCAAGTACGACGGCTGGGCGCCCGGCCCGGTCGGCACCGAGCTGGCCGACCGCCACTCGCTCATCCCCTTCTTCGGGCTCGATTTCCACACCCAACGCCAGTTCTTCCCGCTGGCGATGGGCATCGACGTCGGGCCGGGCGCCACGGCGGCGGAGCTGGTCGAGGCCCTGCGCGCGCGGCGCTGTCGCCCGATCGCCTTCGGCGGCGAGGGCTCGCGTTTCCTCAGCGGCCCCGGCCGGGGCGCCGCCCGGGCCGCCGAGGGCGCGCGCCGGGCCGCCCGACCGGCGGTGAGAAAAGTTCGGCAGGTGCGTGGTTCCGCGGCGAACGGGTCGAAAACGAACTAGTACGCGGCCGGAAGAATCGCGCGGCCTCCGTCGTTCACTAATCGTGCAGCTCTTCAAGATCCTCCAAGAGATCAAGCGGCGCCGGATCTGGGTCATCGTCGTGGTCCTCATCTCGGCCCTGATCGGCTTCCTGCTCGCGTTCAAGCCCGGGCTCCCGCCGCACAGCCGCCAGTACCAGCAGGCGATCGCCTCCGCCGACATCCTCATCGACACCCGCAACTCGCAGGTCGTCGACGTCGGCGGCCACGGGCCCGAACTGTCGACCCTGGCCAGCCGCGCCAACCTGCTCGGCAACCTGATGGTGACCGGGCCGCTGAAGGACACGATCGCCGAGGCCGCCGGGGTCAGCCCCGAAAAGCTCGCCGTCGTGCCGCCCGGCAACGCCGAAGAACCGGGCGTCGCCCCGGCGCCGGTCGAGACCGGCCGCGGCGTCAACGTCCCCAAGTCGGAACGCTCGACCCTGACCTTCTCCACCGACGACACGCTGCCGATCCTGCACGTGGTCGCCGAAGCGCCCGACTCCGAGACGGCGCGGGAGCTCGCGCTGGCGACGGTCGTCAACCTGCGCAAGTACCTGGCCGCGGTCGCGACGACCCAGCGGATCCCGGCGGCGCGCCAGCTCGTCGTGCGTCAGTTCGGCTCGCCGACCGTCACCACCGCGACCCGCGGCGTCGCGCACAGCCTCGCCTTCGGCGTCGCCTTGATCTTGGCGTTGATCGGCTGCGCGGCGGTCGTCGGCGGCTCCTGGTTCGCCAGAAGCTGGAAGCAGTTCGCCAAAGAGGAAGCCGAAGCGGGCGGGAACGGCAAGGGTGGAGACGGTGACGCGCCGTCCGCCGACGATGCCACGCCGGCGGACGACGCCTCAAACCCCGCCGCTCAGAAAGCTCGCGCCGCCTTGCTGACGCGCAGCTGGCCGCTCTGACCGGAGCCGACGACCAGCGTCCTGCTCAGGCGGGACGGGCGCCCGACGGAGCCGCGCACGACCAAGGTCACGTGAGCGGTGCCGGCGCGGTGGAATCGGTAATCGACCTGGCACCCCTTCTTCTTGACCTTGCGCGCCTTTCTGCCTGAGCCTTCTTCGACGATCCAGGTGCAGGTGACATGACCGATGGCGATCGAGTCGGTCCCGTCGAGGATCACGTGCCCACCGACGCGGGCGTTCGGGCTGTGGAAGATCGCCTTGGCGGGGCCGCCCGCCCCGCCCGACGCGACGCCGGGGGTGGAATCGACCACGTCGGCCGTCGTTCCAGCCGCCGCGTTCGCGCGCGGGGTGGAGACCGCCGCCGATTCGGCGACCGCCGGCTTCGTGCCGCTGCCGGGCTTCGTCGGCTTGGTCGGGGCCTTGTTGCCGCCTTCCGGTTCGGACTTGCCGCCGCCACCGGTCGTCGGGGGCGTTTTGGTCGGGGTTTCGGCCGGCGTTTCGGCGGGCGGCGTTTTGGTCGGGGTTTCGGCAGGCGGCGTTTCGACCGGGGTTTCAGCCGGCGGAGTTTCGGCGGGCGGGGTTTCGACCGGCGGGGTGACGCTGCCACAGCCCGCTTTTTCGGTCGGGCACATCGGCTGCGAGTTGTCGTCCCAGACGTTGCCGGACCAGACCGCGGAGCTGCCGAGTTCGGTGTCGAGCCCGTACTGGCCGCCGCGCGGCCAGAAGCCGTTGGCGTCCTTGCCGCTCGCGCAGACGTAGCCGCCGCCGGAGTCCTGATGGGCGGCGGTGACGCAGCGGCCGACCCGGTTGTTGACGATCCGCACCGGCGCCGAGACGCCCTTCGAGTTCGGCTGCAGCATGTAGCCGCCGCCGGCCAGCAAGGAGTTTTCGACCGTGACGGTGTTGCCCTTGCCGCAGATCCCGTCGCCGAAGATCAGCGAGGTCTCGCCGCTTTCGTTGTAGAGCGTCGAGTGCTGGACGTTGGCGGTGCCGCCGCAGAGGTAGATGTTCTCGCTGTGGGCGGCCGGATACTCGGCGTCGACGGCGATGAAGCTGTCGCGGACTTCGGCGACGCCGCCCTCGATGTTGTCGGGCACGCCGTGCAGGTAGGAGTCGATCACCCGGAAGCCGGAGTCTTCGTAGTGGTTCCAGACGTTCGACTCGGGCGCGTTCGTCTTCGAGCCGTTACCGGTGACTTCGGAGTGTTCGATCGTGAAGTTGTTCGCGCCGTTCCCCATTTCGATCGCGGTCGTGCCGTTGCCGCCCGAGGAGGTCTTGATCACCGAGTTGCGGATCGTCGCGTTGGCGCCGGTGACCCGGACGCCGTTGGTGACGATTTTCCCTTCGAGGGTCTGTCCGGCGCCGAGGGTGACGCTGCTGACCGTGGTCAGCGCGGTCCCGGCGGGCACGCCGGTGTTGGTCGCGTCCGGATAGCCGCAGGCGCTCGGCGTAGCGAAGCACCCGGCGGCGGCCGCGTGCGCGGCGATCGCGAAAAAGGCGAAGACGGCGACACTCGCCGCGACGATGGTGAGACGTATGGCCGCAGCAGGCAGCCTGAATCGTTCAACTCTCATGGCGCCCTCCCCAGGGTCCGAGGTTTCGTGTCTGTCCAGGTCGGTCGAGGTCATTTCCCCCTGCGCTTCGACTGCCGCTGGCCAGTACTTAAGCCGTACCCAACGAATAGATGGTTAATCCTTTGTGAGTGGACTTTTAGTCGATTACTAAGTGGACGTCCGTACGAATTTCGCTAATAGCGCTAAATCCGGGCTCCGTACTAGTCCCGCAAGAAAGGCGGTCCCCCAGCCGTTTTTGGGGGAGATGCTCATCGGTCTCTACCTGCGGGAGTTGTGGCGCCACAAGCTGGGCCTGGTCGTCGCCTGCCTGGTCGCCGGGCTGGCCACCGTGCAGGTGGTCTGGGGGATCAGCCTCTCGCCGCTGCGCGTCGGCCACGAATCGCTGCGGATGGCGAGCGCCTCGGCGGAGGTGGTCGTCGACACGCCGCGGTCGAGCATCGTCGATCCGCAGGTCGACGCCTACACGCTGAAGTCGCTCTCCAACCGG
>DAIQOT010000310.1:0-287 GCA_036787695.1 Solirubrobacterales bacterium
TTTCGGCCATGTAGATCCCGGCGTGGTCGGCGTTCGGAACGTAGTCGAGATCGAGCGAGAGCTTTTCGGCTTCGCCCTTCGTGTTCTCGGACTTGGAGCCGCAGGCGGCGACGCCGAGGGCGAGGATCAGGAGGGCGAGGGCGACCGCGGGCACCCTGGCGGTGTGCCGGGCGGCACCCCCGCACACCCATGGCGCGGGCGCGGAGGAGCGCCGCGCCGCGGCGCGGGCGCTGCGCTCCCCGGTGCTCGCCGGGCTCGTCGCCGCCGCGCTGTTCGTCGGTCTCGCC
>DAIQOT010000310.1:297-3788 GCA_036787695.1 Solirubrobacterales bacterium
CGGGCGGTGAGGGGCTTCATTGCCTCAGGTTTTACCGCCAAGTGACGACGAGGCGCTGTGCGAGGGTCGTCAGGCCGACCAGGAGGATGCCGATCAGGGCCAGGATCGCGACCGCGGCGAAGACCTCTCCCTCCTTGAAGTTGTTGTTGTCCTGCTGGATGAGCAGCATCAGGCCCGAGTTGGAGCCGGCGAGCTCGGCGAAGATGGCGACGATCGGGGTGATCGCGACGGCGATCTTGGCGCCGCTGAAGAAGGAGGGGAGCGCGGTCGGCGCTTCGACCCTGCGGAAGATCGCCCAGCGCGAGGCGTCGAGCGTGCGCATCATCTTCACCGCCTCGGGGTCGACCTGGCGCAGGCCGTCGAGGGTGGCGACGACGATCGGGAAGAAGACCGAGGCGGCGATGATGATCACCTTCGGCCAGATCCCGTAGCCGAACCAGATCACCAGGATCGGCGCGAGGACGACGATCGGGACCGCCTGGAGGGCGACGGTGAGCGGAAAGACGGCGTCGCGGAGGAGGTTCGAGAAGCGCATCGCGACCGCCAGTCCGAGGCCGAAGAGGACGCCGACGAGGAGCCCGATGAGGATCTCGCGCAGCGTCACCCAGGTGTTTTCCCAGAGCACCGAGCGGCCGTGCCAGAACGCTTCGGCGACTTCGGCGGGGGAGGGGACGAGGAACGATTCGAGCCCCAGTTCTTCGGCCAGCCAGCCGGTCGAGGCGGCGATCTGCCAGGCCGCGATCAGCGCCGCGACGAGCAGCGCGGGGAGGAGGATTCGCCTCGCTGTCCTCATCCGGTGCCCTCCCGGAGGGCGACCAGCGCCCGCTCCCTGACGGCGACGAAGGCCGGGTCGGTGACGGCGTGGTCGCGATCCTCGGCGCGTGGGTGGGGGGCCGCCAGCTCGGCGACGATCCGGCCGGGGCGGGCGGCGAGGACGACGACCCGGTCGGCGAGGTAGAGCGCCTCCTCGATGTCGTGGCTGACCAGGAGGACAGTCCGCGCCTCGGCCCGGAGCGCTCCCGCCAGCCACTCCTGCATTTCCCCCCGGCTGATCGCGTCGAGTGCGGCGAACGGCTCGTCGAGCGCCAGCACCGGCTTGCCCGCGACCAGGGTGCGGAGGAAGGCGACCCGCTGGCGCATGCCGCCGGAGAGCTCCTGGGGGGCGGAGCCCTCGAAGCCGGCGAGGCCGAAGCGCTCGAACAGGGCGCCCGCCTCGGCCCGCGCCGCGGCCTTGGCGACGCCGCGGTTGCGGAGCGCCAGCGAGGCGTTGTCGAGTGCCGAGAACCACGGCAGGAGCAGGTCTTTTTGCGGCATGTAGGCGCAATGGGAGAGGCGTCCCGCGGCGCCGGTGTCGCCCTCGACCGCGATCTCGCCCGCGCTCGGCTCCCGCAGCCCGCAGACGATCTCGAGCAGCGTCGACTTGCCGCAGCCCGAGGGGCCGACCAGGGCGACGACCTCGCCGTCGCCGACCGCGAGGTCGATGCGCTCCAGCGAGCGGAGCTCGCCGTAGGAGTGCGAAAGGTCTCGCGCGACGACGCTCACGCCGTTATCCTCCCGTACTCCGCACTCTCGACCCGCAAGGTCGAGAAAGTCGAGAAGCACCCGTGCGGATTCCCGGCAAAGGAAAAGGAAACAGATGGACCCGGCAATCGTCCTGTTCGGACTGTGTATCGGTGTGCTCGTCGGCATGACGGGGATGGGCGGTGGATCCCTGATGACCCCGCTCCTGATCCTGATCTTCGGCACCTCGCCGACGACCGCGATCGGCACCGACATCGTCTACTCGGCGATCACCAAGATGGTCGGCTCGTGGCGTCACCTGAAGAGGGGGACGGTCAACCTGGAGCTGGTCAAGTGGCTGAGCTTCGGCAGCGTCCCGGCGGCGATCGCCGGCGTCGCGTTCATCTCGGTGCTCGAGGACCACATCTCCGAAGACCGGCTGAACTCGCTCGTCTACGCGGTGCTCGGCGGCACGCTTCTGATGGTCGGCGTGGTGACGCTGACCCGGGCGCTGATCCTGCGCGGGCTGATCGACGAGCGCGACCGCTTCGAGGTCGAGAAACGCCACAAAGTGGCCGCCGTCGTGATCGGCGCCACCACCGGATTCGTGATCGGGATCACCTCGGCGGGCTCGGGCACGGTGATCGCGATCCTCTTGATCGCCGTCTACCGGCTCGCGCCGAAGCGCGTCGTCGGCACCGACATCGTCCACGCCGCCGTCCTCCTGACCGCCGCCGGGCTTGCCCACATCGTCGCCGGCAACGTCGACTTCGGCCTCGCCGGGAACATCCTCGTCGGCTCGATCCCAGGCGTGATCATCGGCTCGGCTCTGTCGGACAAAGCGCCGCAGGGCTTCATCCGGATCGCCCTCGGCATCGTCCTGATGGCATCCGGCATCGTCACCATCCAGAAGGGCGATTCGACCGTCTGGCCGATCGCCGCCGGGGTCGCCGCGGTGCTGCTCGGCGCGGTCCTCTACGCCCCTCATTACCTCAACAAACGGCACCGCCGAGAAGTACAACGGGAAGCGCGAGCAGCCGCCCAAACGGTGACCTGAGCGCCGTTCGCGCCAGGCCGATTGCTTTACTTCGTGACATGCGTGTCTCAGCCAAGGCCGATTACGCCGTCCGCGCCGCCGTCGAGCTGGCCGCCGCCGGGGAAGGCGAACCCGTCAAGGGCGAGCGCCTCGCGACGTCCCAGGACATCCCGCTCCAGTTCCTCGAGCACATCCTGCTCGAGCTGAAGCACCAGGGTCTGGTGCGCGCCCGCCGCGGCGCCAAAGGCGGCTACTGGCTCGCCCGTCCGGCCGCCGAGGTGACCGTCGCCGACGTCGTCCGCGCGGTCGAGGGCCCGATCGCCAACGTCCAGTCCATGCCCCCCGAGACGATCGAATACGCCGGCAACGCCGAAGCCCTCCGCGACGTCTGGATCGCCGTCCGCGCCAACATCCGCTCGGTCCTCGAGAACGTCACCCTCGCCGACCTTGTCGGCAAGGACCTCCCCAAAGAGGTCGAGGCCCTCACCGCCGAGCCCGACTCCTGGGCCGCCCGCTAGCCGAGGTGCTGGAGGATGATCCCGGCGAAGCCGAGGATCATCGCCACGATCGTGGTCAGTTGAACCCCGAGCAGCGTGCGGAAGTCGGCACGGGTCTCGCTTCGGACCGCCGCGAATTCCCGTCGCATCTCCGAGAACCCGTTTTCCATCTTCGTCTCGAACCCGTCCATCCTCGTCTCCAGTCGATCGATCCGCTTCTCATCACTCATCGGCATCGGCCGATAGAAGCACCCCCAAACCCCCATTTCAAGCGGCGTCACAAAGATTTGTGAAAGTGGCGCACCTTCGCTCGAAAGTGGTGGCATTGCGCGCGGATCGAGCGCCGGAAGCTGGCGCCCGAGGCTGAAAGGGACGCGGCCATCTCGGCCACGGGCCCGGGCAAGCTGTGGCCGTGGCCGAGACGGCCGGGAGTGCGGGAAGTGATGAGGCTTCGTGAC
>DAIQOT010000105.1:0-12205 GCA_036787695.1 Solirubrobacterales bacterium
ACGCTGGTCACGAAAAACCCGGCCGGAGAAAAACGCGGCTACAACCTCAGCTTCCGCGACCTTCTGCCCAAAGGCGTCAAATACGTGGCGAACTCGGCGAAGGGTCCGAACGGTGAACCGATCGAAGTCCGCGTCCTCCCGAACTTGCCGAACCCGCCCGGGGAACAGACGACGCTGCTGATCGAAAACGTCTCCGACCTCAGTCAGAACTCGGAATACCGGCTGACCTACGAAGTCGAACCCGAATCCTCGGCCGACACGCTCAACAGCGAATTCGAAAACAAAGCCACCGCCTACGTCAGCCGCAAGGCGCGCTACAAGCCGAAGTTTGACGCCAACGGCGAAGTGATCCAGGGCGAAGAATCCTTCAAAGGCTCCGCCGCCGCGTCAGCCAAAACGAAACTGACGGCGATCGAAATCGAAAAGGAAGAGCTGAGCCCGGAGGGCGAGATCCTCCGTGGTGTCCACGAACACCAGGTCACCTACACGCTCCACCTTCGCAACAACGAAATCAAAGAAACGACCGAAGTGGGCGTCGACGACTACCTGCCCGCCGGCCTCGAGTTCCTCGGCTGCGGCACGGTCGACCACACGAAAAACTCGCCGACCACCGGGACCGCGGAAGAGTACGCGGGGTCGGGCGCGATCTTCCCCGGCAACCATCCGGCGGCGCCGAGCTGCGTCGAACCGACCGAAGTCGAAACCGTCGAAATCGATCCGGACGGCGCCGAAGGCCCGCTCGAATTCGGCGTCTACACGCACGTCGTCTGGTCGGAACTCGGTGCCCTCGCGCCCGGTGCCGAAAAAGAAATCCAGTACCGGGCCGCGATCCCGATCCGCGAAAACACGATGACCTGGACGGGCGGCACGGCGCCGACGCCGAAAAGCCTCGAACAGGCGGCGAACCTCGACAACAACGCGGGCAGCGAAACGTTCGATGAGGAGGCGCTGACCAACTACTCGACCGTCCACGGCTTCTTCGAAGGCAACGAAGAAATCGAAGTCGAAGACGAAGATTCGCTCACCCGCACCGCCGAGGACCTCGCGATCCAGAAGTCGGTCGAACCGGACACGATCGCCGAGAACCAGCCGAGCAAATGGACGTTCGAAATCGAGACCTCCGAGTACCGCTACGTCAACGGCATCCAGATCGAAGACTCGCTCCCCAACGGCCTCTGCCCGGTCGGCGAAGTGAACTACGAAATGCCGATCGAACTGACGGAAGAATGCGAACCGAAGGGTGAATTCCCGACCTCCGAATACTCCTCGGTTCAGGAGAACAGCGACGGCACCTGGAAAATCCTCTGGAACGACTCGTCGGTCCCGGAGCTCGAACACATGGCGCCGTCGACCACGTTCGTGATCTCGTACCCGACGAGGACGCGGACCTACTACCAGAAAGAATTCAAAAACAACCTGGCGAAACCGGTGCTGACCGGTGACTCCTGGACCAACGGCGTCGATATCAAAGGCGAAAACTTCGCCCGCTGCGTGCCGAACGTCCCGACCTGCAAACTCGGCGAACCGACGATCCCTACCACCGAGGAACAAGGCAAAGAAGTCATCGACGCCTCGAGCGCCTCGCAAGAAGCCGGCGGCATAACGATCGACAAGACCGTCCGCGAAGACACCGGAGGCGCCGTCCCGGTCGACTGCGAAGGCACCTACGTCCAGGGCACCGCGGCGCCGCTGCCGCTCTACGCGCCGGGCGACAAAATCTGCTGGCAGCTGCGGGTCAACTTCGCCGCCAACCTCTTCGCGGGCACCCCCGCCGTCACCGACTTCCTGCCGCCGAACGAGAAATACCTCGCCGGCACGGCGATGCCGGTCGAACCGCCGAACACGGTCGCCTCCACGTTCATCGAAACCGAAGCCGAAGGCGGCGCGCTCGAATGGGAACTGGGCGAATCGGTCGCCTCCGGGGCGAAAGTCTGGGAGTGGCGGTTCGCCACCGAAATGGGCACCTCGGTGGAAAGCAAACCGGAAGACATCACCGGCAACCTGATGAAGTTCGTGTACTCGAACACCATCGGGCAGACGTTCCCGCTTCGCGACCGCGCCGAAATCGAACGCGAAGAACCTGACCTGCAGCTGACGAAGGGCGTCTACTCGGTCGGCGGCGTGCCCATCGGCGGAAACGGGCCCGACCAGAACGCGACCGGCGCCCACGGCGGCGAAAAAGTCAAATACCGCCTCGACCTGAAAAACGTCGGCAACCTGGTCGCCGAAAACATCGAACTCTGGGACCGCCTGCCGGCCGGGATCGAATGCTCCGACGTGGTCGGCGGCTCGATCTCCGACAAAGGCGCTTGCGAACCGGGGAACATCATCGTCTGGACCGGGTTGGAAGTCGCGGCGGAAGGCGAAATCCCGTCGGTCACCTACGAAGTGACCCTGCCGACCGACGTCGCACCGAACCAGACCTACGTCAACACGGCGGGCGTCCGTCAGTTCCAGAGCCCGACCAACACCGGCACGCCGTTCACCTACTACCCGGCCGAAAACATCGATCCGACGATCGAAGCCGAACACAAACCGAACACCGGCAAAATCAAAGATCCGGCGACGGTGTCGACCGAAGAAGTCGGCCTGGTCAAGAAACGGACCACCTCGGTCACCCAGCTGCCCGGGAACAACGCCGAATCGCAGGCGACGATCGGCGAGACCGTCAACTACGTGATCGAAGCCAGCGTGCCCGCGGGCAGCGAACTCTTCGGCACGCCGAAACTGACCGACCCGCTCGGCACGCGACTGGCGCTGGTCCCGGAATCGGTGAAAGGCAAAGTCAAAGTCGGCGCGACGACCACCGAAATTCCCTTCAACACGACGACGGCTGGCTTCCTCGCCGCCGAAGAAGCCGGCAACCCGGCGCTGAGCTTCCCGCCGACCTTCACCAACCCGCCCGGCGAAGGCGCGGCGACGGTCACGCTCGAATTCGCCGCCAAGGTGACCGACGTCGCCGAAAACAACCGCACGACCGGGGCGAGCATCACCAACGTCGCGACGCTCAACTGGCAGGACCAGAATCTGACGCCGAAATCGAAAGCGGCCCAGGTGACGACCACGGTGGTCGAGCCGAACGTCGGAATCAAAAAGTCCCACGCCGGCGGCGAAGTCGTCAAACCGGGTGAAATCCGCGCCTGGACGGTGACCGCCGAAAACAAAGCTGGGACCAACGTCTCGACCGCCAACGAATCGACCGTCGTCGACACCGTGCCGGCCGGGCTCACCCCCTTCAAGGGCGGGGTCAAAGTTCTTGATGAAGGCGTCGTCGGCCCGGCCGAAGAGAACGGGATCTGGAACGAAGCGGCGCGGACGATCACCTGGACGATCGCCGAACTCGCCCCCGGCGCGACGAAAGCGCTGCACTACGAACTGCGCGTGAACGAACCCGCCAACGCCGGCTCGATCTTCAAAAACTCGGCGGTCATCAAAACGACCAGCCTGGCGGGCGCGGTGGCCGGTGAGCGGACCGCCGCCTCGGCCTCCCACGCGGGCTACGAAGCCGAAGCCAAAGACGAAGCGAGGCTGAACGACGCCACGCTCGAAAAGGCGGTGAAAGCGCCGGAAGATCCGACGATCGGCTCACCGCTGACCTACACGCTGAAACTGAACCTGCCGCCGAGCATCACCTTCTTCGACACCACGGTCGAGGACCAGCTGCCGAAAGGCGTCGAATACGACAAAACCACCGGCATCACCTGTGCGCCCGGGTGCGGCGCGGTCGAAACGGTAGCGAAAACGCTGACGCCCGCGGGCACCGGCGGTGGCGAACTGCTCGGCTGGTACTTCGGGAAAATCGAACAGTCCGCGGTCGAACGGACGGTGACGATCACCTACACCGCCCACATCACCCAGGAATTCGAACCGGGCGTGGAAGTCGGCGACGAAGACAAGCTGGAAAACAAAGCGATCGGCCTCTACAGCGGCGAAGCGAAACTGAAAGCGGTCCCGACCGAACCGCCGGCGCGTGGTGAATTCACCAACAACACGAATGAAGCGCACCGGGAAGTCGAAGTCAAAGAGCCGGAACTGGGGATCGAAAAGGCCGTCGCCGGCGCCACCGCCGCGCCGAAAACGCAGCCGGGCGACGCCTACACCTACACGCTGACCGTCACCAACCACGGCGACGCCCCCGCCTACGACGTCGTCGTCAAAGACAACAACCCGCAGGGCGCGCTGCGCGAAGTGGATGCGCTGGGGAACGAAGGCTCGACCTTCCTCCCCGCGGGTTGGGCCAAAGGCGATCCGCTCGAATGGGAAATCCCCGGGCCGATCGCTCCGGGCGCTTCGGTGAACCTCAAATACACGGCGAAACTCGCCCCCTCGGGCGAACTTCACCAGGGCGACAAAGTCGAAAACGTCGCCGACGTCCCGCTCTACTTCGGCGCGCCGAAAGCCCAGCGCGAAGCCGAAGGCCTGACTCGCTTCCGCGAATACAAAGAAGATCCCAAAGACACGGTGACGCTGGAAACCGAACTGCCCCAACTCGAACTCGAAAAGACGGTCGGGCCGGAAAGCAAAGAAGAAGTCGAAGCGCAGATCGGCAAACCGCTCACCTGGCACCTCAAACTGACCAACGCATCACCGGTCGCAGGCCTCTTCGGCGTCAAAGTCGTCGACACCCTGCCCAAAGGCTTCGAATACGTGGCGGGCTCGACCACCGGGACGACGACGGCCGACCCGACGATCACCGAAGTCGGTGGCCAGGAAGTACTGACCTGGGAAAACGTCACCGCCCTGCCCGCGAACGGACCGTCGACGACCCTCAACTTCGAAGCGCTTCCGACGCTCGCCCTGGCGCTCGAACCGGGCACCTACGTGAACACCGCGGTCGCGACCGGCAAAGACAGCTCGGGCGCCTCCGCCAGCGCCGAAGGGCCCTACGAAGCTGAAGACACGGCCAAAGCGATCCTGAAAACGCCGGGGCTCAACATCACCAAGAAGCCCGACGTGCCGGAACCCGCTGCCGACGCGGTGGCCGGCGAACCGGCCTTCTACACGCTCGAAATCGTCAACAGCGGGACCGCCGAAGCGACCGCGGTCGAAGTCTCCGACGTCCTCGGTGCGGGCAACGACTACACGGCGGGCAGCGCCGAAGCGGAACCGGCCGCCGGCTTCGCCGAGACCGGCGTGGAACCGGTCGGCACGGGCGAAACGAAAGTCAACTGGACGATCGCGTCGATCCCGGCGGGCGACACCGTGATCGTCCAAATCCCGGTCGAACTCTCGCCGGGCATCCCCGACGGCAAAGTCCTGGTCGACAACGCGACCGTCAAATCGGCCCAGGAATCGGCGCCCAAAACCGACGAAGGCTCGCTGCTCGTCAAACGCCAGGCGAACCTGACGCTGGAAAAGAAAAAAGTCGGTGCGGCCACCGCCGTCGCCGGCGAACTCGTGGAGTACGAACTCATCGCCAACAACCCGGGCCCCTCGGAAGCCGAAGACGTGACGCTTCACGATCCGGTTCCGGCCGGGCTGAAATTCGTCTCCGCCGACGTTCCCTGTGAACCGGTGGCGGGCGGGACCGAAGTCGTCTGCGAACTCGGCACGGTTCCGGTCAACGGTCCCGGCCACTCGTTCGACATCAGCTTCGAAGTGCTGCCCTCGACCACCGGCTCGATCACCAACGTGGCGACGATCACGACGCCGACCGAAAATCCGAGCAGCCCCGGCGGACCGCCGAAATCGGAAGTGACGACGACGGTCGAAACCGAAGCCGACGTGACGATCCACAAGACCGGCCCGACCGCGCCCGTCCTGCTCGGCAGCACCTTCGTCTACACGCTCGAAGTCGAAAACGAAGGGCCCTCGGACGCCCTCGAAAACAAAGTCGAAGACGAACTTCCGAGCGAAGTCGAAGCGCTCAAAGTCGAAACCGACACGGGTACCTGCGAACCGGCCGCGCCGACGATCGAATGCGAACTCGGGACGCTGATCCCGGGCGCGAAAGCGGTGATCCACGTCACCGTCAAGGCGATCGGTATCCCGGCCGGCGGCGCGCCGGTGGAAAACACCGCGAAAGAGTTCTCGCCGACCGATCCGACGCCGGGCGAAAGCACCGCCGATGTGACGGTCGAACCGGCCGCCGACCTCGCGGTCATCAAGACGGCGCCGGAAACGGTCCCCGCCGACGGTGAAATCACCTACGGGCTCCACGTCGTCAACAACGGCCCCTCCGACGCGACCGGCGTGAAAGTGACCGACCCGCTTCCGGCCGGCACCCAGTTCGTCTCCGCCAGCGAAGACTGCACCGAAGCGGGCGGCACGATCACCTGCGAAGTCGGCGAACTGAAAGTCGGCGAAGAACGCGACTACAAAGTCACCGTGAAGGCGCCGCTGGCGCTCGCCGGGCAGCCGCTCGTCAACACCGCGACGGTCAAAGGCGAACAGGCCGACCCGGAATCGAAAAACGACCAGAGCACGGTGACGACGACCGACGGGCCCGCCGCCGATCTCGCGATCACGAAGACGATGGGCAAGGCAGAAGCGGGCAAGCCGCTCGTCTACACGCTGGCGATCACCAACAAGGGTCCGTCGGCCTCGAGCGCGGTGACGGTCAAGGACACGCTGCCCGCCGGGACCACCTTCAAGTCGGCGGCGCCCAGCCAGGGCACCTGCTCGGCGAGCGGCCAGACGGTCACCTGCCAGCTCGGGGCGCTCGCCTCGGGCGGGTCGGCGCAGGTGTCGATCACGGTCGAAGTCGCGGCGACCGCGACCGGCAGCATCCGCAACGTCGCCAGCGTCGAAGGCCCCGAGCCCGACCCGGACAAGTCGAACAACGAAAGCGCGGTCGAAGGGCCGGTGACCCCGGCCCCGCCGGGCGGCACCCCGAACCTGAAGGTCGTGAAGACCGCCGACACCTCGACCCCGCAGGTCGGCGTGCCCTTCAACTACGACGTCGCGATCTCCAACTCCGGTGACGCCGACGCCAAGAACGTGAAGGTCGTCGACACGCTGAGCGGGCCGGTGAAGGTCGTCTCGATCGACGCCGGGCCGGGCAAGTGCAACGCGGTCGGCTCGAAGATCGAATGCACGATCCCGAGCGTCGCCGTCGGCAAGACCGTCCACATCACCTACTCGGTGGTCGCCGAATCGACCGGCGCGCTCAGCAACACGGCGAGCGCGATGGCGGCCAACGGCGAGAAGGCGCCCTCCAACAACCACGCGGTGAAAGGCGTGCACGTGAAGGCGCCGAAGGCGAACTTCACGCTGTCGAAGAAGGCGTCGCGGCCCGTCGTCCCCGGCGGCCAGAAGGTCGGCTTCACGATCACCCTTCACAACGGCGCGACGGCGCTGACCGAAGCCAAGGTCTGCGACCGCCTGCCCGCCGCGCTCGTCTTCGTCAAGGCCGCCGGCGCCGCGTTTGTCAACGGCGAAGCCTGCTGGAAAGAGCACTACGTCGCCGCGCACAAGGTCCTGCGCCTGCACCTGATGGCCCGGGCGGTGAAGGGCTTCACGGCGCGCCGTGCCAAGAACGTGGCGAGCGCGAGCGCCGCCAACGCCAAGGGCGCGCGCAAGGCCTCGGCGACGGTGCGGATCAAGCCGGTCTTCGGCGGCGCACCCGGCGGTGTCACCGGTTAGGTGTGGAGAGAAACTCGGTCTATGGCCGAGTTTCGCTCCACGGCGCCTGGCTGCATTCGCGGCGGCCGCGGTCGCCTCACTCGCCTTCGTCGCCTCGGCGCACGCCGCTCCCGCGTCGCCGCAGGGTGATCCCTTCGCGCTGACGCCTGAGCTCGCTCACGTCGCCCGCGTCGTCGCGCCGACCGTGGCGCGGGCCGCGCCGGGCGCGGGGCGGACCGTGATGAAGGTCTCGCCGCTGTCGGAATGGGGCGAAAGCGAGGTGCAGTACCTGGTGCTGCGCTCGGAGCTGGTCGACGGCCGCCGTTGGCTCGAGGTCAGGTTGCCGGAACGGCCGAACAACGACACCGGTTGGATCAGCGCCGACGTGACCCGGGTCTCGACCACGCCGTGGCGGATCCTGATCTCCACCGACGAAGCGCGCCTCACGGTCGAGCGCGCCGGCCACCGGGTCGCCAGCTTCTCCGCCGTCGTCGGCAAGCCCTCGACCCCGACCCCTCGCGGCCTCTTCGCCATCGACGAGCCGATCCGCCAGCCCGCCGGCTCCGAACTCGGCCCCTGGGCGCTCTTCCTCACCGCCCACTCCCGCGTCCTCGACGACTACGGCGGCGGCCCCGGCCGCATCGCCATCCACGGCCGCGCCGGCCCCCTCCTGGCCGACCCCCTCGGCTCGAAGGCCTCCCACGGCTGCATCCGCGTCCCCAACGCGAGGGTCCGTTGGCTTTCTCACATCGCCGTGGACGGGACCCCCGTCGAAGTCACCCACTGACCGGTGAGGGGAGGATCGAGGGACCCCGGACGAACCTCCCGCTGTTGTGAGGGAGGGGTCCCTCGATCCTCCCCTGGCTACGCCAGTTCGAAGATCACATGCACGGTCGCGCGGACCGTCGAGGTTCCGGGCTTCGTCGGCGCCGGGGTCTTCTCGACCGCCCCTGCATGCTCGACTCCGCCTTCGCTTTCCGCGGTCTCGGCGAAGCGCGGCCCGATGAATTCGGCGCCTTCGCCTTCTTCGATCGTCAGCGCCTCGCCGAGTTTCGCGCCCGCCTGGCCGGCGAGGATCGAGGCCCGTTCCTTCGCCTTGCCGAAGGCGGCGGCGAGGGCCTTGCCGAAGGCTTCTTCTTCGTTGCCGACGGAGAAGCTCGGGCCGCTGACGCCGGTGGCGCCGGCGGCGAGGCCTTTGGAGATCAGTTCGCCGGCCTTCGCCGGTTCGTGGAGGGTGACGCTGATGCCCTCGGTCGCGCGATAGACCGTCACCTTGCCCTTGTGCACGGGGCGGACGTTGATGCGGCCGGTGCGGATGTCGCCGGCTTCGACGCCGGGGAACGCTTCGGCGGTCGCGATCACCTTGCGCAGGCCTTTGGCGGTTTCCTGCAGGGCGTCGCCGCGGGTCTTCCGTTCGCGCTTGACGCCGAGGCCGACGGTCGCGGTGTCGTTCGGCAGCTTGATCGTCGCCTTCGCGGTGACCGCGACGGTGCGGCCGGTGGCGGCGCTCGCGGCGGCGGGGAGGAGCGCGCAGGCGAGCAGCGCGACGAGGGCCAGGGCAGCGGAAATCTTCTTTTTCGGGCTCATATCCATGCCCTCACTACCCCCGAACTATGGATTGATCACGATCTTGCCGAGGACGTCGCCCTCGGCGAGCGCGCGCAGGCCCTCGGCGACGTCGCTCAGCGGCAGCACCTTGTCGATCCGCGGGCGGATCCCGGTGAGGTCGAGCATCGAGACGAGGCGGCCGAGCTCCTCGAGCGTCCCCATCGTCGAGCCGACGACCTCGAGCTCTTTGAAGAAGACGCGGTTCAGCTCCGCCGACGGGTCCATGCCGCTGGTCGCCCCGGCGACGACGATCCGGCCGCCGGGCTTCAGCGAGCGCAGGGAGTGTCCCCAGGTGGCTTTGCCGACGGTCTCGATCACGACGTCGACTTTCCGCGGCAGGCGGGCGCCGGACTCGAAGACCTCGTGAGCGCCGCACTCGATCGCGAAGTCGCGCTTGCGCTCCTCGCGGCTGGTCACCCAGACGCGGAAGCCGGCGGCGCGGGCGAGCGGGATCGCGGCGCTGGCGACGCCGCCGCCGGCGCCCTGGATCAGGACGGTCTGGCCGGGGTGGAGGCCGGAGCGGTCGAAGAGCATGCGGTAGGCGGTCAGCCAGGCGGTCGGCAGGCAGCAGGCCTCCTCGAAGCTGAGCGACTCCGGCTTCGGCACCAGGTTGCGGCGCGGGACCGCGACGCGCTCGGCGAGGGTGCCGGGGTGGAGCTCCGAGAGGAGGGTGCGGCCGGGGTCGACGATTTCGCCGCCGGGGAAGTCGGGGTCGCCGAGCACCGCGTGGACGACGACCTCGTTGCCTTTGTCGTCGATGCCGGCGGCGTCGCAGCCGATGATCATCGGCAGGCGCTCCTCCGGCAGCCCGATGCCGCGCAGGGACCAGACGTCGTGGTGGTTCAGCGAGACGGCCTTGACGTCGACCAGCGCCCAGCCCTCGGGCACGTTCGGCTCCTCGACCTGGCCGACCTCCAGCGCCGATAGAGGGTCTTCGAGGGACGCGGAAACTGCGCTGGCGGCAAGCATCGGCTGGGAATCTACGCCCAAAACCGTGTGATGGCCGTCACCGAGTGAGGGGGGTCACAAACGCGTGTTCGTTTTCCCTGCACCATCTTGTATACAAGCGCAAGCTACACGGAAGAGATGCACCTCATGCAGAAGACCTGGAACCTCACTTTTTACGCCGACGGCAAGCCGGTTTCCGAGCGCAACGGTGTCAGCCAGAGCGACGCGGTCGTCGAGCTTTACCGGCTCGCCCGTGGCGAGGCCGCGGCTCCGGCCCCGGTCGACAACGTCACGCCGATCACCGCTCTGAGCGAGACCGCCGAACTGCGCCTCGCCGCCGCTGCCGCCTAATTCGGCACCCGCCAAAACGGCGGAATAGCTTCACGTTTCCGCCGCCCGCTCGGGCGGCGGTCGTCGTTCTAGGAGGCGGGGGTCTCGACGCCGCGCTTCGCGGCCTCGGCGACGGCTCGCTCGACGGCGTCGACGTCGCGGACCGCGCCGGTGTCGGCGGAGGTCGCCATCGCGGCGTAGGCGCGGAGGGCGGGGGAGACGACGCGCTCGCGTCCCACCGGGACGTAGCCGGGTCCGGACTGGATCGCCTCGCGGCGCTCCTCGAGGATCGCGTCGTCGACCTCGAGCTCGATCGAGCGGCTCGGGATGTCGATCGCGATCGTGTCGCCGTCCTCGACCAAGGCGATCGCGCCGCCCGCCGCCGCCTCCGGTGAGACGTGGCCGATCGAGAGGCCCGAGGTGCCGCCGCTGAAGCGACCATCCGTCAGCAGGGCGCATTTGGCGCCGAGCCCGAGGCCCTTCAGGTAGCTGGTCGGGTAGAGCATCTCCTGCATGCCGGGGCCGCCTTTCGGTCCCTCGTAGCGGATCACGACCACGTCGCCCTCGGCGATGCGGCCGCCGAGGATCGCCTCGACCGCCTCGTCCTGGGACTCGAGCACGACCGCCGGGCCGCGGAAGGTGAGGATCGACTCGTCGACGCCGGCGGTCTTCACCACGCAGCCGCGCTCGGCGATGTTGCCGTGGAGGATCGCGAGGCCGCCGTCGGCCGAGTAGGCGTGGGCGAGGTCGCGGACGCAGCCCTCGGCGGGGTCGAGGTCGAGGGCCTCCCAGCGCTCGGACTGCGAGAAGGCGGTGGCGGAGCGCACGCAGCCGGGGGCCGCGTGGAAGAGCTCGACCGCCCCGTCCGTCGCATCGCCGCCGCGTAGGTCCCAGTCGCCGAGCCAGCGCTCGACCGAGTCGGCGAGCACCGTGTGGACGTCCTCGTTCAGCAGCCCGCCGCGGCGCAGCTCGCCGAGGATCGCCGGGATGCCGCCGGCGCGGTGGACGTCCTCGACCAGGTAGTCGCCGCTCGGGGCGACCTTGCAGATGCAGGGCACCCGGCGCGAGAGGTCGTCCATGTCGGCCATCGTGAAGTCGACCTCGGCCTCGCGGGCCGCGGCGAGCAGGTGGAGCACGGTGTTGGTCGAGCCGCCCATCGCGATGTCGAGGGACATCGCGTTCTCGAACGCCTCGCGGGTCGCGATCGACCGGGGGAGCACGCTGTCGTCGTCTTCCTCGTAGTAGCGCTTGCAGAGGGCGACCACGGTGCGGCCGGCGTCCTCGTAGAGCTCCTTGCGCGCGGTGTGGGTGGCGAGGGTGGTGCCGTTGCCGGGCAGGGCGAGGCCGAGCGCCTCGGTCAGGCAGTTCATCGAGTTGGCGGTGAACATCCCCGAGCAGGAGCCGCAGGTCGGGCAGGCCGCCTCCTCGATCCGCTCGATGTCCTCGTCGGAGACCTCGGTCGCGACCGCGTCGGCGATCGCCGAGATCAGGTTGACGCGCTTTCGCACGGTGCCGTCGACGAGGGTCGCGGTGCCGCCCTCCATCGGGCCGCCGGAGACGAAGACGGTCGGGATGTCGAGGCGCAGCGCCGCGTTCAGCATCCCCGGCGTGATCTTGTCGCAGTTGGAGATGCAGACCAGCGCGTCGGCGCAGTGGGCGTTGACCATGTACTCGACCGAGTCGGAGATCAGGTCGCGCGAGGGCAGCGAGTAGAGCATGCCGCCGTGGCCCATCGCGATGCCGTCGTCGACCGCGA
>DAIQOT010000311.1:0-3761 GCA_036787695.1 Solirubrobacterales bacterium
CCTGCGCGTTGACCATCGAGACGAAGACGGCGCCATCGACGTAGCGGCTCTCGTCGTCGATCCGCAGGTCGACCTCGAGGTCGCTCCAGTCCGGCGGCAGCGCGTCGAGGATGAGCTGGAAGTCGTCGGCGAGTGCCATCGCCGTCAAGGCTATCGCTCCCGCCGCCCGCCCGGGCTCCCTAGCCCGCGACGAACTCGTAGAGGAGGAAGACGTTGAGGGCGATGATCAGCGAGGCGATCACCCCGGCGACGACGCTCAGCCAGCGCGGGTTGACCATCGGCCCCATGATCTCCCGCTTCGAGGCGATGATCAGCAGCGGCACCAGGGCGAAGGGGATGCCGAAGGAGAGGACGACCTGCGAGCCGACCAGCGCGTCGGTCGGGTTGACGCCGATCGCCAGGATCACCAGTGCCGGGAAGAGGGTGATCGCGCGGCGCAGGAAGAGCGGGATCTGGCGGTGGATGAACCCCTGCATGACGACCTGCCCCGCCATCGTCCCGACCGAGGAGGAGGCGAAGCCGGAGGCGAGCAGGGCGATGCCGAAGATCGTCGCGGCACCCGCCGAGTCGACGTGCTTCAGTCCCTCGAAGGCGCCTTCGATCGAGTCGACGCCGCTCAGGCCGCCGCCGTGGAAGAGCGCCGCGGCGACGATCATCATCGCCAGGTTGACCAGCCCGGCCAGCGCCAGGGCGATCACCACGTCGATTTTCTCGAAGCGCAGGATGCGGTGGCGCTCGCGGTCGTTGCGGCCGACGATCCGGTTCTGGGTCAGCGCCGAGTGCAGGTAGATGACGTGCGGCATCACCGTCGCGCCGACGATGCCGGTCGCCAGCAGGATGCTTTCGGTGCCGCCGAATTCGGGGATGAAGAGGTGGCGGGCGACTTCCGAGGTTTCCGGCGAGGCGTTGAAGAGCTCGTAGGCGAAGGCGGCGACGACGACGCCGACCAGGACGGTGATCGCCGCCTCGAGTTTGCGGAAGCCGCGGCGCTGGAGGGCGAGCAGGGTGAAGGTGGCGACGCCGGTGATCAGCCCGGCGACGAAGAGCGGGATGCCGAAGAGGAGGTTGAGGCCGAGCGAGGCGCCGACGATCTCGGCGATGTCGCAGGCCATCGCGACGATCTCCGCCTGCAGCCAGAGGAAGATCGAGGTGCGGCGGCTGAACCGTTCGCGGCAGAGCTCGGCGAGGTTTTTGCCGGTGGCGATGCCGAGCTTCGCCGACTGCGCCTGGACCACCATCGCGACCAGGTTGGCGGCGAGGACGACCCACAGCAGCATGTAGCCGAACTTGGCCCCGCCGCTGACGTTGGTGGCGAAGTTGCCGGGGTCGATGTAGGCGACAGCGGCGATGAAGGCGGGGCCGAGGAAGGGCCAGAGGCGGGCGAGGCCGCGCGAGTGGCCGTCGAGCGAGCGGTGGGCGGCGTCGGCGACGGCCGCCTCGCCGGGGAGAGCCTGCTCGGCTTCCGAGCGCGCCGCGGGGGGCGGATTCACTGCGCCTCCGGCGGCGCGGGCGGCGCCAGGTCGGGGCCGGGGATCGGGTTGCCGTGGGGATCGTGGCTCGGTTCGCCGAGCTTCGCGGCGATCAGCTTCTCGAGGTCCTCGGAGATGTAGTGCTCGAGCACCTCGGCCTCGGCGTGGACGCGGTCGGGCGGCATCCCCAGCGTTTCGGCGAGGAACGACTCGATCAGCCGGTGGTGGCGGATCACCTCGAGCGCGACCCGCTCCCCCGCCGGGCTCAGCTCGACCCCCTTATAAGGGACGTACTCGGCGAGGCCGAGTTCGGCGAGCTTGCGCAGCATCGTCGTCGCCGTCGCCGGGGCGACCCCGATCCGCGCGGCCACCTCGCCGTTGGTGACCAGGCCCTCGCGGTCGCGGCCGAGGACGTACACCGCCTTGGCGTAGTCCTGGATGGCCTGGGAGGTGGTTGGTGCGGAGGGTGAGTTAGACACGTCTAAAAATATAGTTTAGACATATCTAAATTGGAAGGGCCGAGGGGAGGACCCTTCTCTCACGAACTGCGGGGAGGTTCGTTCAGGGTCCTCCCCTCGGCCCGACGAGCGCGGGTTTCTACACTTACGGCCATGAGCGTGACTGTGGAGCTTGATGCCCAGTACCGGCAACTGCGCGAGGAGTGCGGGTTGCTCGAGCGGCCGAGAGGCGCGATTGATGTGCTCGGGCCTGATGGGGCCGAGTACCTGCAAGGGCAGCTGACGAATGACGTCGAGGCGCTCGGGGTCGGCGAGGGGCAGTACGCGGCGTTGCTCGATCGGAAGGGGCACATGCAGACTGATCTGCGGGTGCTGCGGGTCGGGGAGGACGCGATTCTGCTCGACACCGAGGCGGGGACGAAAGACGCGGCACTGCGGCACCTGACGATGTACTCGATCGGGCGCGACGTGCAGGTCGGTGACGCGAGCGCCGAGCGGGCGTTCATCTCGCTGATCGGGCCGCGTTCCGCCGAGATCGCCGGGACCTCGCCGCTGCCGGAGTTCGCCAACGAAGCGACGAAGCTGGCGAGCGTCGACGTCGTCGCCGTCGGCACCCGCGACGGCATCGACATCCTCTTCCCCGCCGCCGAGCGCGAGCGCGTGATCGCCGCGCTGACCGACGCGGGCGCGGTCGAGGTCAGCCCCGAGGCGGTCGAGATCCTCCGGGTCGAGGCCGGCGTCCCCCGCTTCGGCGCCGAGATGGACGCGGGCACGATGCCCGCCGAGGCCTCGATCGTCGACGACGCCGTGAGCTTCACCAAGGGCTGTTACATCGGCCAGGAGACGGTCGCCCGGCTGCACTACAAGGGCAAGCCGAACAAGCATCTGCGCGGGCTGCGGCTGAGCGCCGCGGCGGCGCCCGGCGCGGCTCTGCGGCTCGGCGACAAGGAGGTCGGGACGCTCGGCGGCGCCGTCGTCTCCCCCGCCCACGGGCCGATCGGCCTCGCCATCGTCCGCCGCGAGGCGGAGCCCGGCGCGGAGATCACCGTAGGTGAAGATGGCGTTACGGCTGAAGTTGTCGCCCTCCCCTTCAGTTAGATTCACCCCGAGATGGTTCTCGGGAGAGCCAGAGTCGCGGGGGGCGGCGCGCTCGCCGCGCTGATCTTGGCCGTCGTCGGTGCCGGTTGCGGCGCCGAGAGCCACCCCAACGAACCACGCCCGGCGGTGCCGACGCGGGTCAGCGTGACGATCGGCAAGGGCGGCATCGAAGTGCAGCCGCAGGCGATCGGCCTGGGCCCGGAAAAGCACCAGCAGCTGCCGCAGAATCAGGGCCACCCGCAGCCGCCGATCAAGACCAAGGCGCCACTCGACGTCGTCTTCGTCACCGCCAACCAGACCGGCAAGGGCACGAAGCTGATGATCAAAGGCCCGAAAAAGGCGACCTCCCCGACGATCACCCCCAACAGCCCCGCCACCTTCGCCGCCGAACTCCCCGCCGGCACTTACAAGATCATCGCCGACAGCGGCTGCAAACCCGGTGGCCTCTGCTCGGTCCCGGCGGCCACTTTGAAGGTCGGCCCCTACCGCGCCAGCTCCAAGAACGACCTCCTGCTGCCCTAGGCCCTCGCGGCGCCGCAGAGTGAGTTCGCACTTTCCCGCGCATATCGCGGGTTTCTGCGAACGCCCTCGGCGGGGCGGCTAGGCGGCGACGAAGACCGGCGTCCCGAGGGGGACGCGGGCGAAGAGGAAGCGCATCGTCTCGTCGGTGGCGCGGATGCAGCCGAGGCTTTCGGCGCCGCCGACTAGCGCGCGCCGCGCCCGGGCGACATCCCGC
>DAIQOT010000312.1:0-3755 GCA_036787695.1 Solirubrobacterales bacterium
ACCTCCCTATATCTCCGGTTTTCGGCCCATCAACCTGGGGGGCACGCAGACCTGTGACGGAAGAGCGGAGATCGTGCCGAACTCCGCGCCTCCCTCACGGGACGCAGCTCGGACGGCCGCCCACTTCGGACTGTCGGAGTCGAACCCGCGCTCGGCCGCCGGCGCTCCATCTGGTTTGCGCGGGGTTTCTTAGGGAACTCTCAGAAGCCCTTGCGTGGGCGTTTACGCCCAAGAGGGAGGCTGGGCTCGTCCAATGACGAAAAGGAGGCAGGAGATGCAGACCGTGAAGAACAAGCGCAATGTGTTGGTGATCTTGGGGCATGACGCCGAGGGGCCGATCCTCGTCGACGCTCTGCGGCCGCGCTCGGAGGGCACCGGTTTCACGCTGCTCGTCCCCGCGACTTCCCTGCACGGGCCGGACTCGCGGGCCGACTGGGCCGACGCCCTCGATCGGGCCGAGCGCAACACCGAGACGATCCGCGCGGCGGGACTCGAGGTGGTCGAGACGATCGTCGGCGACGCCGACTTCGCGGCCGCCGCAGGAGACGTCCTGCACTCGCGTGAGATCGACGATGTCGTCGTCCTCGTCGACCCGGAAGCGGCGCTCGGCGTCCGTCCGGACCTCGTCGCCGTCTGATTTCACCCTCCTTCTAGAGCCAAACGGCCGTTTTCTGGGCGCGAAATTTCGCGACCGAGACTCCGGAGGAGTCATCTTGTTCTTGCAGAAACCACCCTGCACCTATGGCGAAACTCCGACGCAACAAGAACCGCGCCCCCGAGCCCGTCCGCTCGCGTGGACGGCGCGCCCCGATCATCGAGCTCGATGGTGTGACGAAGGTGTACCCGGGAGGCCACATGGCGCTCGACCGGGTCTCGATGTCGGTCGGCCGCGGCGAGTTCGTCTTCCTGGTCGGCCCGACCGGCTGCGGGAAGTCGACCCTGATCAAGTCCCTGATCCGCGAGGTCGACGTCACCGACGGCAGCGTCCGGATCGCCGGCCGCGACATCGCCACGATGCCCGACAAGAAGATTCCGCAGCTTCGTCGCAACATCGGCACGGTCTTCCAGGACTTCAAGCTTCTCCCCAATCGGACCGTCTACGACAACGTCGCCTACGCGCTCCAGGTGATCGGCGCCAGCCGCGCCGAAATCCGCGAGCAGGTGCCGGCGACGCTGCGCCTGGTCGGCCTTTCGACCAAGCTCCACAACTACCCCGACCAGCTTTCCGGCGGTGAGCAGCAGCGTGTCGCGGTCGCCCGCGCCTTCGTCAACCACCCGCCGCTCATGCTTGCCGACGAGCCCTCGGGCAACCTCGACCCGGTCACCTCGATCGGGATCATGCAGCTGCTCTACCGGATCAACAAGACCGGCACGACCGTCCTCGTCGTCACCCACGACCGCGAGATGGTCGACAACATGCGCCGCCGCGTGGTCGAGCTGTACGAGGGCCGCGTCGTCCGCGACGAGGTCGCCGGCGGCTACACCGAGGAGTCGACGACCGAATTCGGGATGCGGATGCAGGCCGAGATGGGCGTCTCCGCGGAGGGTCACCGCCGCACCAACGGACACGGTCACGAGCTCGTCCGCTGATGTCGCGGATCATCTTCTTCTTCTCGGAGGCCTTCCGGGCGCTCCGCCGCAACGGAGCGCCGACGCTCGCCGCGGTCGTCACCACGGTCGTCACCGTCGTCCTGCTCGGCGTGCTGATCCCGGTCTTCCAGACCGCGCAGGCGAAGTCCGACGAAGTCAGCAACCAGCTGAACGTGCAGTTCGCGCTCTTCGGCAGCTCGACCAACGCGGAAATCGCGGCGGCGAAAGAGAAGGTCGAAGCGGTGCCGGGCGTCGCCTCGGTGACCTACGTCTCCAAGCAGCAGGCGCTGCAGACGCTGAAAAGCGAACTGAACGACAAATCGATCGTCGAAGAGCTGCACACCAACCCGCTGCCCGCCAGCCTTCAGGTCCAGGCCGACGACGCCTCCGACCTCCCGCAGATCGAAAAGGAAGTGATGGGGACGAGCGGCGGCGGCGCCACCAATCCGATCAGCCCGGCGATCTCGAACTCCTTCTCCCGCCAGCAGTCCCAGCAGCAGATCGCCAAGGTGACGAGCGCGCTGAAGATCGTGCTCACCGTGTTGATGGCGCTGCTGATCGCCGCCTCGCTGCTGCTGATCGGCAACACGATCCGGCTCTCGATCTTCACCCGGCGCCGCGAGGTCGAGGTGATGCGCCTGGTCGGCGCCACCCGCTCGTTCATCCGCTGGCCGTTCCTGATCGAGGGGGTCGTGGTCGGCTTCGTAGGTGGCCTTCTCGCCATACTGATCCTGTGGATCGGCAAGATCACCATCGTCGACCCGCTGAGCGAAAACAGCAGCAACGCGCTGGCGTCCGCCCAGCACAACAGCTCGATCCCGTTCCCGGCGCTGATCGCCATCCTCTTCGGTGCCGCGATCGTCGTCTCGACGATCGGGTCGGGCATCACGCTGCGCCGCTTCCTGCGGGTCTGAGGGCCGCGTGAGGGTCCGCGGCGCGATCGCCCTCGGCGTCGCCCTGATCGCGTTCCTCGTCCTCGGGGTCTACCTCGGCGGCCACCCGTCGAAGCTGCCGACCTTCGCCCGCAAAGCGTTCACCGAAGAACCGACCAGCCTCGTCGCCGAAGCCTCGGAAATCATCAAGGACAACTACTTCCGCAAGGTCGGCAACACCGAGCTCGGCAACGCCTCCCTGCAGGGCATGGTCCGCGAGCTGCGCAAACGCCACAAAGACCGCTTCAGCGACTACTTCTCGCCGGAAAGCCTGGAAGGGTTCAACCAGCAGATCGAAGGGCGGTTCTCGGGGATCGGACTGAGCGTCGTCTCCTCCAAAAAAGGGCTGCACGTGGTCAAGGTCTTCCACGGCTCGCCCGCCGAAGAGGGCGGGATCGAAGCGGGGGACACGATCGTCTCGGTCGAAGGCAAATCGATCGCCGGGCTCGACTCGACCGAAGCGACGAACAAGATCAAGGGGCCGGAAGGCAGCGAAGTCACCGTCGGGGTCGAAGACGCGAAAACCCACAAGGTGACCGAAAAGACGCTGACCCGGGCCGAGGTCGAGCTGCCGAACGTCTCCAGCCGCACCTTCAAGACCGACGGCAAGACGATCGGCTACGTGCGGCTCTTCTCCTTCAGCGCCGACGCCTCCAAGCAGCTGGCGCACGGGATCGAAAAGGTGAACAAGGAAGGGGCCGAAGGGATCGTCCTCGACCTACGCGAGAACCCGGGTGGCCTGCTCGACGAGGCGGTCGATACGGCCTCGCTCTTCCTGCCCGAGGGCGAAACCGTGGTGACGACGAAATCGCGGACCAAGGGCGACTCGACGAAGACGACGAGCGCCGGCAAGATCGTCAACGTGCCCTTCGACGTCCTGGTCGACCGCAACACGGCGAGCTCCGCCGAGATCCTCACCGCGGCGCTGAACGAGGACGGCGGCGCGACCGTCGTCGGCACGCGGACCTACGGCAAGGGCGTGTTCCAGGAAGAGCACGACCTCGAGAACGGCGGCGCGTTGAAGCTGACGGTCGGCGAATTCTTCACCCCGAACGGGGAAAACCTGGCGCGCACCGGCGGCATCCACCCGGAAGTGAAAGTCGTCGACAAACCGCGCACGACCGTCGACGAGGCGAGGCAGAAAGCGCTCGAAACGGTCGCCGCGCAGGTCAAAGGTTGAGCCCGCGCCGGGAGCGCGGGCTTAAAGCATTCGGTTCGCGTTCAGCCGACTTC
>DAIQOT010000106.1:0-12177 GCA_036787695.1 Solirubrobacterales bacterium
ACGGCGCCACCGGTCACGGCGGCAACGGCGGTCCTGACCTGAGGACCATGCCGCTCGCCAAAACGCAGGCCGGTGCCGAAAAACAGGTGACCAACGGCGGCGGCGGGATGCCGGCGTTCAAAGGCACCCTGTCCGAAGAAGAAATCAGCAACGTCGCCGCGTACGTCGCGGAAGACATCGTCGGCGGCAAGTAGCTCCCGTCGACAGAGGAGCGGCGCGCGGCCTACCCACCCTTGGGTCGCGCGCCCGCTTCCTTACTCGGAGGCGTGCAGGCTGTCGGAGTCGGCCGCGATGCGGCGCAGGAGGCTCCGTAGCTGCGCGGCCTCGTCCTCGTCGAGCCCGGCCAGGAGGCGCTGCTCGGCTTTCTCGCTCGCCCTGGTCGCGCGGCGGATGGTCGCCCGCCCCTCGGCCGTCAGCTCGATCACGTTGCGGCGGCGGTCCGCGTCGTCGGGACGGCGCGCCACCAGGCCCTTTCCTTCGAGGCCGTCGATCGACGCCACCATGGTGGTCCGGTCGACGCCGAGGCGGTTGCCCACCTGCTGCTGTGACTCGGGCTCGCCGCGGCGGGCTTCGAGTGCCGCGCGCTCCTCCGCCGTGAGGTCGACCTGCCGGCCGGCGCCACCTCGGTCCGCGGCGACCTTGCCGACCCCGACACCCTGCCCCCGGCCCTCGAAGGCGTCGAGGCGATCGTCCACCTGGCGGCGCTGTTCCGCACCGAGGACGAGGACGCGATCTGGCGGGCGAACCGTGATGGGACTCGCAACCTGATCGCCGCCGCCGAGGCCCACGCGCCCGCGGCCCGCTTCGTCATGGCCAGCACCGGCAACGTCTACGACGATGACCAGGTGCGGCCGAGCCGCGAGGGTGACCGCTGCACGCCGACCGCCGCCTACCCGGCCAGCAAGCTCGTCGCCGAGGAGTCGCTGCGTGGCAGCGGCCTGAACTGGTCGATCCTGCGCCTTCCGTTCGTCTACGGCGACGGCGACGGGCACCTCGCGATGATCCCGAGGATGGCGCCGCGCTTCGGGCTTCACCCCGCGCACACCTACTCCGTCGCCCACCACCGCGACGTGATGACCGCGGTCGAGATCGCGTTGTCGGGAGCGATGGACGGGCGGATCGTGAACATCGCCGACGACCGTCCGGTCACCGTCTACGAGATGGCCGAGCTCGCCGGCGATCCGCTCGAGGGCTCGGCCGAGCCACTGACCGATCCGTGGTCGGGACGGATGGACCCGTCGCTCGCCCATCAGCTCGGCTTCCGGCCGACGGTGCCGACGATCTACGACGCCGCCCGCGAGGGGATCCTCTAGCTCCGTTCTGCCATACTGAACTGAACGTTTAGTTCGGAAAGGATTTGAGATGGCAGATGGGCAGCGCATTTTCTTTATCACCGGTGTCAGCTCCGGCTTTGGCCGCGCGCTCGCCGAGGCGGTGGTCGCGGACGGCGACCGGGTGGTCGGGACGGTCCGCCGGGCCGAGGACGCCGAGGCGCTGGAGGCGCTCGGGGATCTGGCGAGCGCCGAGGTGCTCGACGTCACCGACGACGAGGCCGTCACCGCGGCGGTCGCGCGCACGGAGGCGGAAGTCGGGCCGATCGACGTCGTCGTCGCCAACGCCGGCTACGGCCAGGAGGGGACGATGGAGGAGTCGACGATGGCCGAACTGAGGCAGCAGTTCGAGGTCAACGTCTTCGGCGCGGTGGCGACGATCAAGGCGGTGCTGCCGGCGATGCGGGAGCGCCGCTCCGGCCACGTGATCGGGATCACCTCGATGGGCGGGCTGATGACGATCCCCGGGCTGACCTTCTACCACGGCAGCAAGTTCGCGCTGGAGGGGATCCTCGGCTCGCTCGGCAAGGAGGTCGCGCCGCTCGGGATCAAGGTGACCGCGGTCGCGCCGGGCTCGTTCCGCACCGATTGGGCGGGGCGCTCGATGGTCCGCGCCGCCTCGGAGATCGCCGACTATGAGCCGACCTTCGGGCCGCTGCGGGCCAACCGCGAAGCGGCGAGCGGCAATCAGCTCGGCGATCCCGCGGCGGCGGCTCGGGCGATCCTCGACGTCGTCGCGTCCCCCGAGCCGCCGGCGCACCTGCTGCTCGGCTCCGACGCGCTGCGCCTCGTCCGCGCCGACCGCGCCGCGATGGACGCCGAAATCGACGCCTGGGAGGATCTCAGCCGCGGCACCGATCTTCCCGACGGCGCCCAGATCGCCTCGTGACCCCGGCCGACCTCACCCGCCCCCGCAGCGCCCGCGCCCACGACGCCGTCCTCACGGCGACCCGCGAGCTGCTGCGCGAGGGTGGGCTGCCGGCCGCCACCGTCGACGCGATCGCCGCGCGTTCCGGGGTCAGCAAGGCGACGATCTACAAGCACTGGCCGACCCGCACCGCGATCGCCGCGGAGGCGTTCGGCGAAGAGATGGCCGCGGCGACGCCCGTTCCCGACACCGGTTCCGCCCGCGGCGACATGGTCGCCCAGGTCCGCCAGGTCAGCGCCTTCTACGCCAGTGATGAGGGCCGCGTCTTCGCCCAGCTGCTCGCCGCCGGCGTCACCGACCCCGACGGCGCCGAGTACTTCCGCCGCTACTTCCTCGCCGGCCGCCGCGAGTCGACCCGGGTGATCTGGCAACGCGCCGCCGACCGCGGCGAAGTCCGCGACGGAATCGATGTCGACACCGCCGCCGACATCCTCTTCGGCGGCCTCATCTACCGCCTCCTCAACGGCAACACCCCCTTGACGAAAGAGCGCGCCGACGCGATCGCCGACGCCGCGATCGGCGGCCTGTTGGTCGACGGGGGAGGCGCGAGCGCCAAACCTTGACCAACCGTGTAGACGTGTACACAGGGGTGTACTCTTTGCCAATGGCCAAGACCGTTCCAGTTCGCGAGCTTCGCGCCAACCTGAGCAGCCTCCTCGATGAGGTCAGCGATCGGCGCGACCACGTCCTCGTCACTCGCAACGGGGTGCCCGCGGCGGCGCTGGTGCCGATCGACGAGTACGAGGCGCTGGAGGAGACCGCCGAGATCCTCTCTGACCCGGCCGCGATCGCCGCGCTCGAGGAGGGGCTGGGCGAGATCGAGCGTGGAGAGACCGTCACGCTGGCGGAGCTCCGCGAGGAGCTGGCCGCCGCCCGCCCCACTTCCGACTGACCGGTGGCGCGGCTCGTCCTCGCGCGGCGGGCGCGCCGTGACCTCCTCGACCTCGGGTGGCCGCTGATCGACGCGATCGAGGATGCTCTCGGCCTGCTCGAGCGCGAGCCGTTCGCAGGCAAGGCGCTACGCGGAAAACTTCGCGGCCTCTACTCGCTGCGAGTCGGGGCCTACCGGATCCTCTACCAAGTGGTCGACGAGGGAAAGACGGTCCGCGTCGCGGCGATCCGTCATCGCTCGACTTCTTACGGCAACGACCCTCGGTAGGCGCCGAGCAGCGTCTCGAGGATCTCGGTACCGAAGTCGAGGGCGGCGATCGGGACTCGCTCGTCGGCGGCGTGGAGCAGGGACTGGAAGCGGAGCTCGGGCGGGAGCTGCATCGGCAGGAAGCCGTGGTGCTGGATGCCGAGGCGGGCGAAGTGGCGGCCGTCGGTGACGCCGGCGAGGAGCATCGGGACCGGGTGGCCGGTCGGGTCGGCGTCGCGGAGGAGGCCGGCGAGCAGGGGATAGAGGGACCAGTCGACGGCCGGGTCGCTTGCCTCGAACAGCGTCACCTCGGCGCGCACGCCGGGCGCGAGCAGGGGGCGCAGCTCGGCCAGCAGGTCCTTGGGTCCGTAGCCGGGGAGGACGCGGCAGTCGAGGTGGGCTTCGGCGCTCGCGGGGACGACGTTGATCGCGCCGGGGTCGCCCGCGGCGAGGTGGGTCACCGTCGCGGTGTTGCGCAGCATCGGCGCGATCGCCGCCCCTTTGTCGCCGAGGGCGCGCAGGATCGGCCCGGCGGCCTTCTCGCGCTTCAGCGCCCGGACGAGGCGATCGGCGGGGGAGCCGACGGCGTCGGCCATCTCGTCGAGCATCGCCGCGGCCACCGGCGTGACGTGGATCGGGAGGGGCGTCGTGCCGATCCGCCGGGTCGATTGCGCGAGCGCGGTGACCGCCGAGCCTTGGCCGCCGAGGGCGCCGTGCCCGGCATCGCCCTCCGCCACGAGCCGCGCGACCGCGCGCTGCTTCTCGGCGACCTCGATCGGATAGACCCGCTTGCCGATCATCGGGAAGGAGAAGCCGCCGAACTCGCCGATCGCGTGGCGCACCCCGGCGAAGAGCTCGGCGTGCTCCTCGACCAGGAAGAGCGCGCCGAATGCGCCGCCCTGCTCCTCGTCGCTGAGCACGCAGAGGACGATGTCGCCGGCCGGCGGCGGGCCTTGGGCCGCCCGCAGCACCGCGGTGACGAGCATCGCCACGCCGCCCTTCATGTCGAGCGCGCCGCGACCCCAGAGGACGCCGTCGCTGACCTCCCCGGCGAACGGGTCGACCGACCACTTCTGGCCGGTGACCGGGACCACATCGACGTGGCCGTGGAGGAGCAGCGGCGGCGCGTCCCCGCGGCCCTTGAGGCGGGCGACGATGTTGGGACGCTCAGGGTCGCGGGCGAGGATCTGGATGTCGAGGCCAGCGGCCTCCAGTAGCGGAGCGAGCCAGGCGATCAGCTCGCGCTCGGTTCCGCCCGGCGAGGTCGTGTCGAAGCGGATCAGCCGCCGCGCCAACTCCCCCGGCGCGAGGATCTCCGTCGTCGTCTGAGAAGGAGGCTCCATTACTCGGCCGACCTTATGCCCTCCCACGGAGTTCGCGGGCGGCGGCGGCCGTCCGAGTAGGTGCCGGGCGTCTCGACGGCGACCCGGGCAGGCTGTGGCCGCCGTCGAGACGCCCGGGATGTGAGGGTTTCGCCGGGGACGTGACGGAGGGCGTGGAGAGACGCCGAATTTGTCACCGGTCCTCATGCGCTTCAGACCCCGGACGGAGGGCCCGAAACGCGCTGCACGGATTAGGCCTCCTATAGGGGGGTCAAACCGTGGTCACGTGTTTGCAACGTCTGAAGAAGACAGGGAGGGCCGTGACGTTCCATGGCTCTTCGTGGTGGACCTGTGACTTCCGCAGGCGATCGGCGCCTTTTCGGGGCGCCAAGCGGGCGCGTTCGCAGAAAGCCGCGGATAGCGCGGGAAAGTGCGAACGCACTCGTGGGCCCGGGGTCAGCGGGAGAGGTCGCGGCGGAGGATCTCGTTGCCGCGTTCGAGCTGGTCGATCGTCGCGTTGGCGACGGACTTGACCTTGGTCTCGCGGTTGATCCGGCCCTGGATCTCGCGGTGGGTCTTGCCGCTGCGGCGGGCGAGGTCGCCGACCATGCGGCTGCGCTCGCCGCGCAGGCGCTCCCGCATCGCGTAGGCCGACTCGCGGGCGGGCTCCTTCGGCTCGGCGGGAGGGTCGGCGATCGGCGCGGTGAAGGCGATCGATTTCTTCGCCACCGGCTTCGGGTCGTCGGTGGGGAAGAGCTGGAGGGCGGTCTCGGACATGATCGCGTCGTCGAGCTCGGCGGCGCTCGAGCTCAGCGCGGCGAAGCCGCCGCCCTCGCCCGGCTCGTCGATCCGCACCTCGTCGAACTCCTCGTCGGCCTCCTCCTCGCCGGTCGGCGCGAGGTCGAGGGCGTGGCGCCGCTCCACCTCGATCTCGTGGGCGAGCGCCTTGAGGCGGAAGTCGGCGGGCATCAGCAGGTAGCTCATCTGCAGGCGCGGGCCGCCGGGCGTGGTGCGGATGAAGCGGCCGACGACCTGGCGGAAGAAGAGCTCGGTGCGGGCCGCGGTGGCGTAGACGCCGACCCGCAGGCGGGGGATGTCGACGCCCTCGGAGACCATCAGGACCGAGACCAGCCAGCGGCGGTCGGAGGCGGCGAACTCGGCGATGCGTTTGCTGGCGCCGGGCTCGTCGCTCATCACGATGTCGGGCTGCTGGCCGGCGACCTGACCGAGGCGCGCGGCGATCGCCCGCGCGTGGTCCTGGTTGGAGGCGATCACCAGTCCGCCCGCGTCGGGGTGCCCTTCGGCCCGCACCTCGGTCAGCCTGGCGTCGGCGTCACGCAGCACGTGGCCCATCCACTCGCCCTCCGGGGTGAGCGCCGTGCGCAGCCGCCGCGCCGATTCCGCCGCCGACAGGGCGATGTCGAAGTCGCCGCTACGCAGCCGACCGTCGGAGATCCACTCCATCTCGCCGTCGTAGGGCAGGAAGGTGATCGGCCGGCAGACCCGGTCGCGGAGCGCCTGCGGGTAGCCGTAGACGTAGTCGGCGCTGCTGACGCCGTCCTCGTCGTAGGCGACCCAGGGGATCGCCGAGTTGTCGGAGCGAAACGGCGTGCCGGAGAGCAGCAGGCGGAAGCGGGCGCCGTCGAAGGCGCGGCGGGCGCGCAGGCCCCAGGCGGCCTCGTCGCCCATGTGGTGGGGCTCGTCGGCGATCAGCAGGGTGCTGCGGCGGCCGGCGGCCTCGCGGTGCGTGTCGGGCCCGGCGGCGATCGTCTGGTAGGTGACGGCGACGCCGTGGAAGTCGGTCGACTCGGGCCCGTCGGAGTTCGGCCGGTTCGGCTCCAGGTCGATCCCGTAACGCGCCGCGTCGGCGGCCCACTGGCGGCAGATGTGGGTGGTCGGCCCGACGACGACGACCCGCTGGACGAACCCGGCGATCAGCATCCGGTGGGCGATGTGGAGGCCGAAGGTCGTCTTCCCGGCCGCCGGCGTCGCCGAGGCGAGGAAGCTCGCGCCGCCGTGCGCGCGCACGGCTTCGGTCGCCTCCTCCTGCCATGCGCGCAGGGGTCGGGCGTCGGGCCAGGGGGGAAGCGTCCGGGTCGGCGCCCCGCGGCCGGCCAGTTGCTGAGAAGCGTCGTACAAAGGGTGGGCAACGATAAGGGGGCACGCGGCGGCGTGCGCCCCGCCGCATCAGACCGCGGCGGAGCGCGGTCTACGGGGTCAGGTGCCCTACGAACCGCCTTCCTCGTCGCTCAGGCGGCCGCGCCCGCGCCGCTCCCGTCGCCCCTCGCCTCGATCGCCTTGATCGTGCCGTCGAAGGCCTTCTTCAGTTTGCCTTTGCCGACCGTGTCGACGACCACGCCGAGGAGTTTTCCTTTGAAGTTCTTGCCGTCACGGACGACGGTGTAGTCGACGACGGTCTTGCCGTCGGCCGCGCGGGAGAACGCGTAGGTGTGGCCTGAGTCGCCGCCCCAGGCGTTCGAGTCGGTGGTGGTGAGGACGACGCGATCCGGATCCGACCAGTCGTAATGGAGGCGCTCCCAGATGCCCTGTGAGCCTTCGGTGACGTCGGCTTCGGTCGGGCCCTGGCTGTGGACTTTCAGGTTGTCGTCGGTGGTGTTTCCGAATACCTTCGACCGGCCAGGGCCGAAGTCGGTGAGAGCCGCGACGAACTGCTCGGGCGTCGCCGTCGTGGTCGCCTGGAAGTGGAGAGTCGCCATGCTCGTGCTCCTTCTCTCGTGATGGATGACTGGGTGACCGTCTCATCGTCCTCCAATCAACGGCGCCTAGCTTCGCCCCATGAGCGCGAACGACGAGAGCATCGCGAGCCGCCCAGGCGTCGACTGGGGACGGGCCGAGTTCATCCTCGTCGGGCTCGGCCTCCTCGGCTTCGTCACGCTGCTGATCCGGTTCACGACGATCTACAGCGGCCTGCCGGCCCACCCGCTCTTCGTCCACGTCCCGGTGGTGCTGATCCCGGTGACGCTGGTCGCGGCGGTCGCGCTGATGGTCCGACCCGAATGGCTGCGCCGCTACGGCATCGCGCTGTCGCTCGCGTCGGTGGTCGCGATGAGCTCGGTCTTCCTCACGATGCAGGCGGGCGGGGCGCTCGAGGACGCGCTCCACCTGCACGGCGAAGCGGCCCGGCTGATCTCCGAACACTCGCAGGCGGCTCACATCCTGGCGATCGTCTACACCGCCTTCACCGCCCTCGTGATCCTCACCTTCGCCAGCTCCCGGATCTCCGGCGGCCGGCCGACCGGCCTGGCGATCGCCGACCGCGTGCTCTCGCCGCCCGCGATTCTCACCACCCTGCGGGTCCTCGTCGTCGTCCTCGTCCTCGTCGCCGCCTTCTTCACCTTCCGCACCGGCGACCTCGGTGCCAAAGCGGTCTGGGCGGGCAAGCTGCAGGCGGCCTCCCGCCACTGAGCGCGCAGGGTCGACCGCCGCGCCGGCCCTGCGCCACTGAGGCGCGGTCGCTCTCCTGAGTGGGCCTCTCAACTTGCTCCTCACGTCTTGACACTCCTCGCCGCGTGGGTTCTACTCGGGAAAGGCAGGGATCTCGCACTAAAACCGCATACAACACGCCTGGAGGCGATGATGAGCGCGACCGAGATCGACCCGCAGAAACTCGAAGCAGTGATGGGCCAGGCGGTCCTCGACATGGGCGCGGCGATCAGCGCGCCGCTGTTTGTGATCGGCGACCGGCTGGGTCTCTACAAGGCGATGGCCGACGCCGGCCCGCTGAAGTCGACGGAGGTTGCCGAACGCGCCGGCGTCGCCGAGCGCTCGGTGCGCGAGTGGCTGCGTAACCAGGCCGCCGCCGGCTACGTCGACTACGACCCCGACGCCGAGACGTACGAGCTGCCGCCCGAGGGGGCGATGGCGCTGGCCGACGAGGAGAGCCCGTACTACCTGCTCGGCGCCTTCGACCTGATCGCCTCCCTCTATGCCGACGAGGACCGGATCCTCGACGCCTTCCGCAGCGGCGAGGGCATGGGCTGGCACGAGCACGATCGCCGGCTCTTCCGCGGCACCGAGCGCTTCTTCCGTCCCGGATACAAGGGGCACCTGGTCGGCGAGTGGATCCCGGCGCTCGAGGGGGTCGAGGAGAAGCTCGCGGCCGGGGCGAAGGTCGCCGACGTCGGCTGCGGCCACGGCGCCTCGACCGTGCTGATGGCGGAAGCCTTCCCGGCCTCCGAGTTCCACGGCTACGACTACCACGATGCCTCGATCGAGCGCGCCCGCAGGGCGGCCGACACGGCCGGGGTCTCGGACCGCGCGACGTTCGACGTCGCCACCGCGAAGGACTTCCCCGCCGAGGGATACGACATGGTCGCCGTCTTCGACTGCCTGCACGACATGGGCGACCCGGTCGGCGCCTCCGCCCACATCCACGAGACGCTCGCGGGCGACGGCACCTGGATGATCGTCGAGCCCTTCGCCGGCGACCACCCCGAGGACAACTTCAACCCGGTCGGCCGGATCTTCTACGGCGCCTCGACGATGATCTGCACGCCCGCCTCGCTCGACCAGGAGGTCGGCCTGGCGCTCGGCGCGCAGGCGGGGGAGGAGCGGCTGACCGAGGTGATCAAAGAGGGCGGCTTCGCCTCGGTGCGGCGGGCGACCGAGACCCCCTTCAACCTGATTCTCGAAGCGAAGCCGTAGGGCGAGCGGCGTGGCCGACCCGATCCTGCTCGCCCTCGACGCCGACCTCGCCGCGCTGGCGGCGACTGAGCGCGAACTGACCGACCGCTACGGCTCCAGCTACCGGATCGTCTGCGTCGGCACGGTCGCCGAGGCGGAGGCGGAGCTGGGACGGGCGGCGGACGCGGGGGAGGACGTCGCCTTGATGCTCGCCGGCGATTCCCTCGACGGGACGCCGGGGCGGGAGATCCTCGGCCGCGTCCGCAAGCTCCACCCGCAGGCGCAGCGGGCGCTGCTGATCGACTACGCCGGCTGGGGGACGAGGCCGGTGGGCCGCGAGATCTTCGAGGCGATGGCGAGGCGGCAGATCGACTACTACGTGATCCGCCCGACCCGGCCGCCCGACGAGCTCTTTCACGAGGCGGTCGCGGGGTTCCTGCTCGAGTGGCAGCAGGCGCGGCGCCTGTCGCCGAACACCGTCCACATCATCGGCGAGTCCTGGACCGGGCGGGCGCACGAGCTGCGCGAGGTGCTCGGTCGCTGCGCCCTCCCCCATAACTTCGTCCTCGCCGACTCCGAGCAGGGGCGGGAGCTGGTCGAGGGGGTCGGCGGCGACGCCGAGCTGCCGCTGGTCGTCTTCCCCGACGGCGACTACCTCAGCGATCCGACCAACGCCGAGCTGACGGTCGCCGCGGGCGGGCCGGTCGACCCGATGGGGCGGGACTTCGACCTGGTCATCGTCGGCGCCGGGCCGGCGGGGCTGTCGGCGGCGGTCTACGGCGCCTCGGAAGGGTTCCGCACGCTGGTCGTCGACGAGGGAGGGATCGGCGGGCAGGCGACGCTCAGCTCGCTGATCCGCAACTACCTCGGCTTCCCGCGCGGGGTCAGCGGCCGCCAGCTCGCCGAGCGCGCCTACGAGCAGGCCTGGGTCTTCGGCGCCCAGTTCGCCTTCCTCCAGCACGCGACCGGCCTGCGCGCCGAGGGCGACCGCGTCTTCGTCGGCCTCTCCGACTTCGACGAGGTGGCGGCGCGCGCCGTCGTCCTCGCCACCGGCGCCGCCTACCGCCGGCTCGAGGTCGACGAGCTGGAGGCGCTGGCGGCGCGCGGCGCCGGGGTTTTCTACGGCAGCACCGCGACCGAGGCGCCGGCGATGCTCGGGCGCGACGTCTTCATCATCGGCGGCGCCAACTCGGCCGGGCAGGCGGCGCTCCACCTCGCCGAATACGCGCGCCGGGTGACGCTGGTGATCCGCAAGGACTCACTCGCCGCCGGGATGTCGCACTACCTGGTGCAGCAGATCGAGGCCTCGCCGAACATCGAAGCGCGGCTGGAGACCGAGATCGTCGGCGGCGGCGGGGACGGCCGGCTGGAGGAGCTGCGCCTGCGCGATCGGACGAGCGGGGAGGAGGAGACGATCTCCGCCGATGCCCTATTCCTGATGATCGGCGCCCGTCCCCACACCGACTGGCTGCCCGCCGAGGTCGAGCGCGACGCCGCTGGCTTCATCCGCACCGGCCGCGACATCGCCGGCACCCCCGCCTGGCCCCTCGACCGCGCCCCCTTGGCCCTGGAGACGACGATGCCCGGCGTCTTCGCCGTCGGCGACGTCCGCGCCGGCTCGATGAGCCGCGTCGCCTCGGCCGTCGGCGAGGGCTCGATCGCCGTCCGCCTCGTCCACGAGCTGTTCGAGTCCCGCCGCCGCGCCCCCGCCGAGGCCCAGGCCCGTTCCTAGACGGCTGATCCGCCGTGCGGCGTCAGGACCCGCGCGGCGCGGTCGACCTTTCCGACCCTCCTCCGGACGCGGTCGACCTTTCACGCCTATAGCGCGGGTTAAGACGACCGCGCCATGGCATGCCGCGGGTTAGGACGACCACCCAGCGGTCAGAGTCGACCAAAGCCGCGATGCTCGGCCTTGCGCTCCTCGCGGTCGCGCTCGCGGCGGCGCTCCTCGAGCAGGGCGTCGGTGTCGCCGGCGCCCTTCCGGATACCCCGTAGCGCCTTGATCCGGTCCACCCGATCTGCGATCGCGCCTTGCCCAGTTGCCTTCCTGCGAGTCATCGCGGACGAGTATGGCCCAAGTACGGAAGACGCATCGAAGTTGATTTCGACGGACCTCAGCCGACGCTCGGTAGCCGCAGCCGATCGTCAGTCGACGACGGTGACCAGGGGCTTGCCCTTCTCGACGATGTAGGTCGCGAGCTCGGCGGCCGGGCCGGTGCCGATGTTCTTTGCCGAGTGGATTCGTTCGGCGGGTACGGTCAGGACTTCGCCGGTCTGGACCATCTGCGCGGGCTCGCCGTCGACCTCGTACTTGATCGTCCCTTCGAGGACGTAGATGACCTCCTCGCCGGGGTGGAAGTGGCGGGTCGCGGGCGCCTCGGGTGAGATCTCGACGCGGTTCTGGATCACCTCGCGCCCGGGGGCGCTGAGGTCGTGGCGCTGCAGGTCGACGCGGTGGACGCCGGGTATGTCGGGCATCGGATCACCTTCCTTCAGGTAGTGGGGTCGTTGGCACCTCGTTCATCCTCGTCGTCCTTTCGTCACGCGCAGCTTTCGGGAGTCGGGGCCGAGCGGGCCAGCCCTTCGCGCATCGTCCGCAGGGCCGAGACCTCGATCTGGCGCGCCCGCTCGGCGCTCAACCCGAGCGCGTCGCCGATCTCGCTCAGCGTCCGGGCCGGCTCGCCGAGCCCGTAGTGGGCGCGGATCACGGTCCGCTCGCGCGCCTCCAGATGGTCGGCGGCGCTGTCGACGGCGCGGAACTCGATCTGGTCGAGGATCGCGTCGTAGGCCTCCTCGGCCCGCGGGTCGCGGATC
>DAIQOT010000313.1:0-3744 GCA_036787695.1 Solirubrobacterales bacterium
CATGGAGATCGTGCGGGAGCGGCTGGAGCGCGAGTACAACCTCGACCTGCTGGCGACGACGCCGAACGTGCGCTACCTCGTCCACCTCACCGACGGCTCCGAACGCGAGGTCCACAGCCCCACCGACCTCCCCGACCCGGCCCGCATCGACAAGATCGAGGAGCCCTACATCCGCGCCACGATCATCTGCCCGAAAGAGCAGGTCGGCGCGGTGATGGAGCTCTGCCAGACGCGCCGCGGCACCCACGTCGACATGACCTTCCTCAGCCCGCAGCGGGTCCAGGTCCGCTACGACATGCCGCTCGGCGAGATCGTCCTCGACTTCTTCGACCTGCTGAAGAGCAGCACCCGCGGCTACGCCTCGCTCGACTACGAACCGATCGGCAACGAGGCCTCGGACCTGGTCAAGGTCGACATCCTGCTCGCCGGCGACAAGGTCGACGCGCTCTCGATCATCGTCCACCGCGACTTCTCCTACGACCAGGGCAAGCGCCTCGTCGCGCGGCTGCGGAAAACGATCCCGCGGCAGATGTTCGACGTGCCGGTGCAGGCGGCGATCGGCTCCAACATCCTCGCCCGCGAGACGGTCAAGGCGCTCCGCAAGGACGTCACGGCGAAGCTCTACGGCGGCGACGTCACCCGCAAGAACAAGCTGCTGAAGAAGCAGAAAGCGGGGAAGAAACGGATGAAGGCCGTGGGCCGGGTCGAAGTGCCGCAGGAGGCGTTCCTCGCGGTGCTGGAGATCGACTGAGCAAAACCCGGTAGGTTCCGCGCCATGGCGCTAAAGACCGATGCGGTAGGGAAGTCGTGGCCGTCGACGACGTACCAGGTGGGCCGCGAGAAGATCAAGGAGTACGCGACGGTGCTCGGGATCGAGAACCCCGTCCACTTCGACGTCGGGGCCGCCCGCGACGCCGGCTTCCGCGACGTCGTCGCGCCGCCGATGTTCGCCGTGGTCTACTCGATGCCGGCGCTGGCGCCGGCGATGTTCGACCCCGAGGTGGAGATGAACTTCGCGACGATGGTGCACGGTGGGCAGACCTTCGAGTGGAACGAGCCGGCGTGCTCGGGCGACGAGATCACCACCACCGCGAAATGCGTCTCGATCGAGGAGAAACTCGGGAACGGGTTCTACGTCTTCGAGACGGTTTCCGTGAACGGGGCCGGCGCCGAGGTCGTGCGCGGCACCTGGACCAACATCGTCAGGGGGGTTTGACATGACCGATCTCAAGGCCGGGGACGCGGTGCCGGAGCTGCGCGTCACGCCCGACAAGTACCTGCCCAACCGCTACGCGGGTGCCTCGGGCGACTACAACCCGATCCACGTCGATGACGAGTTCGCCAAATCGGTCGGGCTCCCCGGCAACATCCTCCACGGCCTTTACGGCATGGGCCTGGTCGCCAAGGCGGCGGCGCAGGGACTTGCGGGCGGCGACCCGCGGGCGCTCAAAAAACTGACCGTCCAGTTCCGCGGCATGGGGCTGCCGGAGCAGGAGATCGACGTCACCGGGACCGTCAAAGAGGTCGACGGCAGCCGGGTCACGGTGGATCTCGAGGCGCGCCAGGGCGACACCCGGATCATCCGCAACGCGGTCGCGGAACTCGAGGTTTAGTGGGGCGGGGCCGGGATGGCCCCTTCTCTCACGAACTGCGGGGAGGTTCGTTCAGGGGCCATCCCGGCCCCGCTCACGAAGCGCCGCGAAGGCTCCGCGTTGCGGGCCTCCTAAGCTTTAAGGGATGTTGACGGAGCGGCAAGAACTGATTCTCCAGCTGGTCGTCGATGCGTATCTCGCGTCGGCGCGGCCGGTGCCGTCGAAAGAGGTGGCCGAGATGCCGGGGGTCGAGTGGGGGCCCTCGACGGTGCGGGCCGAGCTGGCGCTGCTCGAGCGGGAGGGGTACCTGACCCACCCGCACACCTCGGCGGGGCGCGTCCCGACCGACTCCGGCTACCGACGTTATGTCGACCTGCTGCTCGAATCGGGACAGGCGCCGGGGGAGGCTCGGATGACGCTGCAGCTCTCGCAGCTGCGCCGCGAGGTCGACGAGGCGATGAGGGAGACGACCTCGGCGCTCGCCCAGGTCACCGACCTCGTCGCGATGGCGACCGCGCCGCAGCTCGGCGCCGCGACGACGATCCACCGGATCGAGGTTCTGCGCCTGCAGGCCAACCGCGTCGTCGTGATCGCGATCGCCAGCAGCGGCGACGTCTACCGCCGCGTCTTCGAGTTCGAGCGCGCGGTCGACCCGGGCGTCGTCGAGTGGGCCTCCAGCTACCTCAACGAGCAGCTGGTCGGGCTCGGCATCGGCGCCCGGATGATCGGCGCGCGGCTCGCCGACCCAAGCCTCGACCCGACCGAGACGCGCTTCGTCACCACCGTCGCGCCCGCCTTCACCGACCTGCAGCCCGAGAACGCCTCCGACCTCTACATGGACGGCACCGCGCGCCTGCTCTCCGAACAGCACATCGACGACCTGCCGCGCGCCGACGAGCTGATGCGGGCGCTCGAGCGCCGCGCCGACGTCCTGTCGATGCTGCGCAGCTCGCTCGCCGAGCGCTCCGTCTTCCTCTGGATCGGCGACGAGAACCCGCAGCCGACGCTGCGCTCGGCGAGCGTCGTCGGCGCCAACTACGGTCTCGGCCACCGCAACCTCGGCGCGGTCGGCGTCGTCGGCCCGCGACGGATGGACTACGCGACGGCGATCGCCTCGGTCCGCGTCGCCGCCCGCGAGCTGTCCCGATACTTCGAGACCGTCTACAGCGACTAGCCGCCGACGGCCACACCTCTTTCAGAACTCCCGACACGAACTAGCGAGCTTTTCAACACATGCCAAGCGATTACTACGAGGTTCTGGGCGTCTCCCGTGACGCTTCGGACACCGAGATCAAGAAAGCGTTCCGCGGGCTCGCCCGCGAACTGCACCCCGACGTCACCGGCCACGACCCCGAGGCCGAAGCGCGCTTCAAGGAGGCCGCCGAGGCCTACGAGGTGCTCTCCGACGCCGAGCGGCGCCGCACCTACGACCAGTACGGGGCCGAGGGCCTGCGCTCCGGCGGCTTCGACCCCGGCGCCGGCTTCGGCTCGGTCGACGACATCTTCCAGTCGCTCTTCGGCCAGGCGTTCGGCGGCCGCGGCGGCTTCGGCGGTGGCGGTGGCCCGGCCCCGGGCGCCGACATCCTGCTGCAGACCGAGCTGACGCTGGACGAGGTCGCGACCGGGGTCGAGCGCGAGGTCAGCTTCCCGGCGGTCGTCGTCTGCGCGCACTGCCACGGCAACGGCGCCGAGCCGGGGACGCCGATCGAGACCTGCGACCGCTGCGGCGGCGCCGGCCAGCTGCGCCAGGTGACGCGGACGCCGTTCGGCCAGATGGTCAGCGCCGTCACCTGCGAGGTCTGCCACGGCTCGGGCAAAGTCCCGGAGACGCCGTGCGAGGTCTGCGACGGGTCCGGCCGCACCGAAGGCAACGTGACGAAGACGATCGACGTCCCGGCCGGGATCGAGGACGGGCAGCGACTGCGGATCAGCGGCGCCGCCCACGCGGGCCAGCCGGGCGCGCCGGCGGGCGACCTCTACGTCGAGGTGGCGGTCGCCGCCGACGGGCGCTTCGAGCGGCAGGGGACCGACCTGGTCAGCGACGTGCGGATCCCGGCGACCGAGGCGATGTTGGGGACGACGGTGAGCGTGCCGACGCTCGACGGCGAGCGCGAGATCGAGCTCGAGGCGGGGGTTCCGCCCGGCCACGAGG
>DAIQOT010000107.1:0-12111 GCA_036787695.1 Solirubrobacterales bacterium
ACATGATGAAACGCGAGCGACTTGCATTCGTCGGCTTCCTGCTGCTCGTCCTCGGCTCCGCCCTGTTGCCCGCCGTCAGTGCCCAGGCGGCTCCGCGGGCGATGCTCGACCCGAGCTTCGGTACCCACGGCCTGCTGCGCCTGACCTCGGAACCGTCCTACACGGCCAGCGGGGCGACGGGGCCGGACGGCGACCTGCTGGTGAGCGGGGGCCGGAACATCCAGGTGGTCGGTGCCCGGGGTGGCGTCGGCGGGTCGTTCGGCGGGGCTGGGTCGCTGGCACCTCCGTCCGCCGCGGGGGACACCTTCGAACTCGGTGGCTTCGCAGTCGACGGTTCCGGTCGCTTGCTGGTCGTCGGAGACTCGGTCCTGCCCCAAGCCGAAAGTCCGAGTCCGAAGCTGGCGAATAACGCTCCGGCGTTCCGTCCGGCCTCGATCCGGATCCTCCGTTTCCTTCCCGACGGACAACTCGATCCCTCCTTCGGGCAGGCCGGGGTCGTCGAAACCGACCTTGGCCTGCCTCCGCCGCTGGGTCTCGAAGGTCTCCCGTTAGGTACGCACGCCGCGCTCATCGCCACCGGTGTCGCGATCGACCCGCAGGGCCGCATCGTGGTGACCGGCGGAGCTGTGACCCGTCTCGGCGGATCCTGCGAACGCGACAGTCCACCCGGGTCGCCGGTCTCCGCCGGCTTCGTCGCCCGCTTCGCCGAAGACGGTGAAGTCGATCGGAGCTTTGCCGACGGTGGCCTGTTCGGCGGTCGCGACCTTGGCGAAAACCCGCTCGGTGCCGAGACGATCGGGTCACCGCTCGTGAGCCGGAGCGGAGCGATCACCTATCGCTCGTCGAGCGCCTACGTCTGTGAAGGCGCCCGAAGCCATCTCGGCATCGCCCGGCTGACGCCCGAAGGCCAGACCGAAGTGGCATTCGGCGACAACGGGGCGCTGGCCGGTCCCGTCCGAGGGATCACCGAAATGCCTGATGGTTCGGTTGTTGCGCTGACGGAACTTCCGCACCACGGGAAACAGGACTTCAGGGCGCGGCTGATCCGCATCTCGCCGGACGGGGAGCCCGACCCTACCTTCGGCGCCCGCGGCAAGACCATCCTGCGGCTGGCGCCCGGCGACGCGACCACTCTCGAGTCGCTGGCGGTCGATCCTCGCGGGAGGTTGATCATCGGCGGAACTCTCGAAGCTGCAGGAGGACGCTCACTCCTACTCATGCGTGTGTCGGCCAAGGGAGTCTGGGATCGCAAGTTCGGGCCGCACGGAAGGGTGGCGACCCCCGAACCTCGGCTGACCCAATTCGGCGTCAGTGCCCAGTTCTTCGATCGACATGGTCGCCTGATCACCGTCCATCAGATCGCGGGCGATGGGAAGAACCACTCCGGCCTCGTAGTGGCTCGGTACCGACCTGGCGTCTGAGCTCTCGGCAGATCGCGGACCGGCTCGAAGTTGAAGAACTCGGGAGTGATGCCGCCCCGTAGTGTCCGGCGGCCAACCTCAGCGGCAGTCGGCCGCTGCGACCTTCGGGCCGACGCGGAGCCGGGCCTCTGACCTAGGACAGCCGGGGCCGTGCCAGCGGCCCGGACGTGGCGCAGCGATCGGACGCAGGCGCGCGCCCGCTCCCCGTCCTCGAGCCGCTCGCGATTTCTGCGCAGAGCAGTCACGATCTTTCGACGGGTGTGCGTTAGCCGTGTGAGGCTCCGACCCGGCACCAACGAGAGGGCGCGAACTCGTCCGTTGCGACGTCTGGCCGACCGGAGAGGCCCGAGCGAAACGGTCGCGGGACCAGCCGGAGGCCCCTATCTTTCGAATCGCCAGCCTCTTCCCGGCCCCGCACGGTCTGACCGTCGGGTCGTGATCGCTGAGACGCTCGAGTGGGAGCGACGCTACGTTCCGGCTCAGATGGAGCGGATCGCCGACGCGATGGGCCTGTCCGAGGGCGGCACCGACGACGGTTCGCGCGCCGTCGTCGGCATCGATGACCTGCTCCGTCGCCTCTACTTCCCGGTCCTCCGTTCGGTCGGCGCCGGCACGGCGACCACCCTGGCGACGCAGGCTGGTTTCTCGCTGGCGATCGGGGGACGAGTCGGGCTTGCCGACAAGGCCGGGGATCGCGGGAGCCGGGAACCTGGGTCGCTTGGTGAATTTCCGCGGCGGGCAGTTGCCGCCGTTCTAGCGGGTTTTTTTCTTCTAGTCGGGTTACAACTGAGGTGGATGCGTCAGGGGGCCCGGCAGGCGACGACCCAACGCGGCGACCGTAGCTCTGGGTGCCGCGGACGAAGCCAGTCGCAATCGACCGCAATCCGCGCATGTCCGATGCACTTTGGGCACTAGTGCCTGAAATGAGGGGGATTTACCGGCCGGTTCAGATGGGAATCCGGAATCCGATCTGGCCCGTTTGCAGGGCTTTCGAGGCGATGGAGCTAGGCGGATTCGAACCGCCGACCTCCTGGGTGCGATCCAGGCGCTCTGCCAGCTGAGCTATAGCCCCGAAATGCCCGATTTGCAGGGGGATCCTGTCTGGATCGGGTGGGTCCGGACGCGAAGTCTAGCTTGGATGCCCGTGAGCGGTCGATCCGGATTGGGGGTGCAGCGGCGCATCGGTTGAGTTGGGGGGTGGAACGCCGCGGGCGAGACGTCGACCGCCACCAAGACGGTGGTAGATATGTAGCCATGTCCGAACGGAAATCTTGGCGGGCTTGGTTGCGGCTGCGGAGCGCCATGGGCGCGATCTTGGTCGTCGGGGTGCTCGCCGCTGGCGTAGCCGGTTGCGGCAGCGGCGACAGGACCGAAAACACCGGGGAACCTGGGATTCCCGCTCCGACGGCGCAGGAAGAAGCGGAAGTCGGCATCGAAGGCGCTGAAGAAGGCGTCGCGGGACGGAAGCAGGAAGCCGCGGAACTTCTCCAGGAGACGAAGGAAAAGGCGACCCAGGTCGTCGGCGAAGCCGAGCAGCAGGCCGCCGTCAGGGTCAAGGAAGCCAAGCTCGACCCCTCGCTGAGCAAGGACGAACTAATGGAAGCCAAGGAGGAAGCGAAGGAAGCGCTTCTCGAGGCCAAGGAATCGGCGAAGAAGGCGCTCGAAGGAGCGAAGGCGAAGGCCGAAGAAATCGGCGGCTGAGCGTCGAGTTGGTGGGGGACGGGCACAGGCGGTAGATATGTAGTCGTGTCCCGGAACCTCGTCGAGCTGATCCGTCGTCACCACTCCGTCGATGCGCCGACCGCGCTCGAGGTGCTGAAGGAGGCGATGGACGATCACGGCGAGCTGACCGACGCCGATCGGCAGCGCGCCGCCGAGGTGTCGGGACTGCCGGAGGCCGCCGTGTACGGGGTCTCCACCTTCTATGACGATCTGCTCGCCCCGCGGGGGACCCGGCACGTGCGGGTCTGCACCGGGACGGCCTGCTTCGCCGCCGCGAGGGAGACCACGGTCGAGCGGGTGGGGGAGGGGCTCGGGATCGCGCCCGGCGAGCGCAGCGCCGACGGCTCCGTCTCCCTGGCCGAGACCGTCTGCCTCGGCTTCTGCCACTCGTCCCCGGCGATCCGCGTCGGCGACACGGTCGACGCCGGGCCGGGGGTCGCCGAGCGGGCGATCGCGGGGGAGAGCCGGGCCGCCGGGGAGCCGGAGTGGGTCTCGCTTCTCCCCGAGCCGGTCCTACTCCGCGCCGGAGACTGGAGCGGGCTGCGGCGCGCCCTCACCGAGCTCGGCCGGGAGGGGCTCCTCAAAGAGGTCGAAGCCGCCGAGGTCCGCGGCCGCGGCGGCGCCGGCTTCCCGGCGGGCGCCAAGTGGGCCTTCGCCGCCAAGGCCGAGGGCGCGGAGAAGTTCATCGTCGCCAACGGTGACGAGGGCGACCCCGGCTCCTACATCGACAAGTACCTGATGGAGCGCAACCCGGAGTTGCTGCTCGAGGGGATGGCGCTCGCGGGCTACGCGGTGGGCGCCGCCCACGGCTTCGTCCTCTGCCGGTCCGAGTACCCGCTGTCGAAGCCCGCGCTGGACCTCGCCGCCGCCTCGGCCCGCGAGCGCGGCCTGCTCGGCGACGGCATCCTCGGCACCGACTTCGACTTCGACGTGACGATCATCGAGGGCGCCGGCTCTTATGTGGTGGGCGAGGAGACGGCGCTGCTCGCCTGCGTCCAGGGCCTGCGCGGGACCGTCTCGGCCCGCCCGCCGTTCCCCGCCGAGCGCGGCGTCTACGGGATGCCGACCGTCGTCAACAACGTCGAGACCCTCTGCAACGTTCCCTTCGTCGCGACCGCCGGCGCCGCCGCCTACCGCGCCCTCAGCCCCGACACCGACACCACCGGCTCGAAGCTCGTCTGCTTCAACGAGCGCTTCGCCCGCCCGAGCGTCTACGAAGTCCCCTTCGGGATGACCGTGCGGGAGCTCTGCGAGGACGTCGCCGGCGGCCTGCGCGACGGCGCGCAGATCAAGGCGGTCCAGATCGGCGGGCCGCTCGGCGGCATCCTGCCCGCGTCCCTGCTCGACACGCGCTTCGACTTCGAGCCGCTCGCCGCGGTCGGCTGCATGGTCGGCCACGGCAGCATCCTCGCCTTCGACCAAAGCACCGACATGCGCGACGTCGCCCGCCACCTGCTGCGCTTCGGCGCCGACGAGAGCTGCGGCAAGTGCTTCCCCTGCCGGATCGGCCTGCGCCGCGCCTACGAGGAGTTCGCCGCCGACGCGCCGGTCGACCAGGCCCGCCTCGAAGACCTGCTCGAGGCGCTCGAGCTCGGCAGCCTCTGCGCCCACGGGGGCGGCATCCCGGCACCTTTGCGCAGCCTTCTGACGCATTTCCCTGAGGAGTTGGGACTCGCATGAGCCGGCGCGGAGCGGGGGACGATGACGAGCGTGAGGCGGCGATGAGCGGGGAGCCCCGCATGAGCACGGTCACCGTCGACGGGATCGCCGTCGAGCTCCCCGCCGGCGCCACGATGCTCGACGCCGCCAAGGCCGCCGACCGCTGGGTGCCGACCGTCTGCTTCGACGAGCGCCAGGCCCCGTTCGGCGCCTGCCGGGTCTGCATGGTCGGCGTCGCCGGATCGCCCAAACCGGTCCCCGCCTGCACGACGCTCTGCCGCGACGGTATGGAGATCGAGACCGAGGAGCCGACCGCCCGCCGGGTCGCCCGCGCCGTCGTAGAGCTCGTTCTCTCCGAGCTCCCCGAGGCCCCCGCGCCGAGCACCGAGCTCGCCCAGGTCGCCGAGCGCCTCGAGGTTGGCGAGCCGCGCTGGGGCGGCGCGACCCACTCCGTCGACGAGGACCTCCGCCACCCCTACCTGGCGCTCCGCCACGAGCTCTGCATCTCCTGCGGCCGCTGCGTCCGCGCCTGTGACGAGGTGCAGGGAGCCTTCGCCCTGACCGCGACCGGCCGCGGCTTCGAGGCCAACATCACCGCCGGGCTCGACGCCGGCTTCGAGGACTCGACCTGCGTCGCCTGCGGGGCCTGCGCCGACACCTGCCCGACCGACGCGATCACCGAGATCAGCCTGGTGCGACAATCTGAGCGGGAAAGGAGCTGACGATGGCGACGACGTCCATCCCCGAGGCACCGACGAGCGCCGAGCGGTCCGACCGCACGGCCAGCACCACCTGCGGTTACTGCGGCGTCGGCTGCCGGCTGGAGACGCGCGCGATCGACGGGCGCATCGTCTCGATCCGCCCCGCCCTCGACGGCCCCGCCAACGAGGGCCACACCTGCCTCAAGGGTCGCTTCGCCCACGGCTTCACCCGCTCGCCCGACCGCCTGCGCACGCCGCTGATCCGCGACGCCGGCGGTGAGCTGCGCCCGGCCTCCTGGGAGGAGGCGTTCGACCGCATCGTCACCGAACTCACCCGGATCAAGGGCGAGCACGGCGCCGACGCGATCGCCGGCCTCGCCTCCTCGCGCGCCACCAACGAGGACTGCTACGCGATGGCGCGCATGATCCGCGCCGCGATCGGCACCAACAACATCGACAACTGCTCGCGGGTCTGCCACTCGCCGACGTCGTTTGCGATGCGCAAAGCGTTTGGCCTCTCCGGCGCGACCGGCTCCTTCACCGACATCGACCACGCGGACGTGGCGCTGCTGCTCGGCGTCAATCCGACCCAGGGGCACCCGGTGGTCGGCGCGCGGATCAAGCAGGCGGCGCTGCGCGGCTGCAAGCTGATCACGATCGACCCGCGGCGGATCGAGCTCGCCGACTACGGCGCGATCCACCTCGCGCCGCGCCCCGGCACCAACGCCGCCGTCGTGCTCGGGCTCTGCCACGTCGTCCGCCGCGAAGGGCTCCTCGACGAGGCGTTCATCGCCGCGCGAACCGAAGGCTGGGACGCGCTCGAGGAGCTGCTCGAGGGCTACGACCCGGCCGCCGTCGAGGAGATCACCGGCATCCCCGCCGCCGACCTCGAAGCCGCCGCCCGCCTCTACGGCGAGGCCGACGCCGCCTCGCTCCTCTGGGGCCTCGGGGTGACCGAGCACAAGTACGGGTCCGAGGTCGTCCAGCTCCTCTGCGACTTGGCGATGATGACCGGCAAGGTCGGCAAACCCGGCTCGGCGCTGCTGCCGCTGCGTGGCCAGAACAACGTCCAGGGCTCCTCCGACATGGGCGCGCTGCCGGACACCTACTCCGCCTATCGCTCGGTCGAGGATCCGGAGGTCGCCGACCTCTTCGAATCCGCCTGGGGCGCGCCGCTCTCCCGCACGCGGGGGATGACGATCCCGCAGATGTTCGACGCCGCCGTCGCCGGTGAGCTGAAGGCGATGTACATCTTCGGCGAGGACGTCGCCCAGACCGACCCCGACACCGCCCACGTCGCCGCCGCGCTGGAGAACCTCGAGTTCCTCGTCTGCCAGGAGATCTTCGAGAACGAGACGACCAAGTTCGCCGACGTCGTCCTGCCCGCCTCGGCCTTCCTCGAAAAGGAAGGCACCTTCATCAACGCCGAGCGCCGCTTCCAGGTCGTCGAACCGGCGATCGACCCGCCCGGGGAGGCGCGGACCGACTTCGAGATCATCGGCGAGGTGGCGCGCCGGCTCGGCCACGAGTTCGGCTGGGACTCTCCCTGGGACGCGCTCGACGAGGTCGCCCGGCTGACGCCCCACTACGCCGGGGTCAGTCGCGAGCGGCTTGGCCGGAGGGGGCTGCAGTGGCCGGTCCGCCCCGACGGCTCCGACTCGCCGACCCTCTACGACACGACCTTCGACCGCCCCGGCGGCTGCGGCCACTTCGCCGCCCTCCCATATAAGGCGCCCGGCGACGCCGCCGACGAGGACTTCCCGCTCGTCCTCGTCACCGGCCGCATCCTCCAGCACTACAACGCCGGGACGATGACCCGCCGCACCGCCAACGCGGCCCTGGTCGACCGCGACCTCCTCGAGGTCCACCCGCTCGACGCCGAGCGCCTCTGGATCAAGGACGGCGACCGCGTCTCGGTCCGCAGCCGGGTCGGTCGAATCGAGGTCGAGGCGAAGGTGACCGAGCGGATCGAGCCCGGCCACGTCTTCACCACCTTCCACTTCCCCGAGACCCGCACGAACCTCCTCGTCGGCCAGTCCGCCGACGTCAACACCTCGTGCCCCGAGTACAAGGTGATCGCCGTCGACGTCCGCCCGATCGGCGAGCAGGCGTCCTTCACCCCGGTCGTCCCCGACCTCGCCTGAGCGGCGCAGTCACCCCCACCGAGTGAGTTCGCAGAAAAGGGCGGATAGCGGCCGAAAGTGCGAACTCACCGGGGAGGGACGTCAGGCGCTGGGGACCCTGACGTCAGCCTCAGACTCCGCGTCGATCAGTCCGGCGCTCGCCAGCTCGGCGTCGTCGCGGGCGATCTCGCGGAGCTCCTCCTCGGCCGGCGTCGGCGGGCCGGCGGGGCGGGTGGTGTCGCCGGGGGCGAGGATCACGGCGACGACCGCGGCCACGAGGCTCGCGATGGCGCCGACCCAGAGGGCCGTGATGTAGCCGGACTGGGCCGGGAAGGCGGAGCCGGAGATCTCGTGGCTCGCGAGGATCGAGGCGACGAGGGCGGATCCGGCGCTGAAGCCGATCGAGCGGACCACCTGGTAGAAGCCCATCGCGCTGCCGATCTCGCCGGCGGGGACGGCGGTGGTGATCAGGCCGGGGATCGCGGCGAAGGTGAAGCCGAAGCCGATCCCGAGGAGTCCCATCATCACGCAGGCCTGCCAGAGCGCGGTGTGGACGAGGGCGAAGAAGACACCCGCCGCGGTGATCGCGAGGCCGCCGGTGCCGAGCGCCGCTCGGGTGCCGAAGCGGCTCACCATCAGCGCCATCAGGCGGGTGCCGAGCAGGCTGCAGATCGAGAAGGGGACGAGGCAGAGGCCGGCGACCAAGGTCGAGGCGCCGAAGCCGAAGCCCTGCGACGAGGGCGTCTGGACGAACTCGGTGATCACGGTGAGGAACATGTAGAGGGCGACGCCGAGGAGGAGCGCGGCGACGTCGGCGCCGAGCACGGCGCGGTGGCGGAGTTGGCGGAGGTCGACGAGCGGCGCGGTGCCGCGCAGCTGCAGCCGGACCCAGAGCGCGAGGGTGGCGACGGCGAGGACGAGGCAGCCGAGGGTGGCGGGGGAGACCCAGCCCCATTCGTGGCCCTGGCCGATCGCGATCATCAGGGCGACGACGCCGATCCCGCCGAGCACCGCGCCCTTGACGTCGAGCGAGGTTTCGGACCCGCTCCTGCTCGAGGGGATCGCGAAGAAGGCGGCGACGAGGGCGACCGCGCTGAGGACCGCGCCGAAGTAGAAGGCGTCGTGGACGTTGGTCTGTTCGGCGATCAGGCCGCTGATCGGGTAGCCGGCGCCGAGCCCGGTGGCGCCACTGACCGAGAGGATCGCGATCGTCTTGCGGGCGCGGTCGGCGCCGAGGTGGTCGCGCGCGGCGGCCATCGCGATCGGCGCCAGCCCGAGCCCGATCCCCTGCATGAAGCGGCCGGCGACCAGCACCGGCAGGCTGCCCGCGGCGCCCGCGACGATGCCGCCGGCGGAGACGATGACGAGCGCGCCGAGCATCGCCCGGCGCCGGTGCCGCCCGTCCCCGAGCCGACCGAGGACCGGCGCCGAGAGCGCCCCCGCGATCAGCGCCGCGGTCAGCGACCACTGCGCGCTCGGCAGCGAGATCCCGAGGTCCGTGGCGACGTCGGGCAGCAGCGGCGCGCCGAGGCTGCTGATGATCGAGACGACCAGCGTGATGCCGACCAGCACCGGCACGAAGGCGGCGCCGACGGGAGTGGGTTGGGAGGAGCGGTCCGACACGGGACCGACAAGTATATAGGAAAGCTATATATATGTCGAGTCGGCCCGGAGCGGCCGCCGCGAGCGCCGCGCGGGCGCGGGCCTCAGCCCAGTTCGATCACCCGCAGGTCCATCGATTCGATCGTCGACGGGCCTTCGCAGGAGTCTTCCTCGCTTGCGCGCGCGGTGAGTTCCGCGGGCTGCGATCCATCGACGATGAGGGTGACCGGATCGAGCGCCCTGGTCCGGCTCACGGCTTCGGCGTGCGAGAAGTTGACGAGCTGGATCGAGGGATCGAATACGGGATCGAATTTGCCGTTGACCGCGAATTCGACCCCGATCCTGCAGTCGTTGATGAGCGCGACCGGCGCGGGCGCGGCGGTCACACTGCCGACGACCAGGTCGATGCCGCCCGCATGCGGGGTCCAACTCGGGTCGGCAAGCGGATAGGGCGTCGGGCTCGAGCCCGTCATCACGGTCCCGGTCCCGCCGCTCGGGCTCGCGACGAGCGCGACCGGGAACTGCATCTGCGCCGGGGTCACGGCGCCCGCGCCGAGCGCCGCCGAGTCGACCGCGCCCTTGGCGAGCTGGTCCGGCCCGACCGCGCCGATGGCGAGTTGGTCTCCGCTCACCGCGCCCTTGGCGATCTGGTCGGTTCCGACGGCGCCTCTGGCGAGTTGATCGGACCCGACCGCGCCCTTGGCCAGCTGGGACCCGCCGACCGCGGCGGTGGCGATCTGCCCCGAGTGGACCGCTCCCGGCGCGAGCTCGCCGGTGTCGACGGCCCCGGGCGCGATCTGGTTCGAGCGCACCGCGCCGACCGCGAGCTTGCCGCTGGTGACACTGCGCTGCTGGAGGTTCTTGGTGTGGACGCCGCCGGTGGCGATCTGGCTCGAGTCGATCTTGCCCGCGGCGAAGGCCGCGCCGCCGCCGACCGCGACGCAGAGGGCGATGGTCGAGACCACGTTGGCGTAGGTGAGCTTGGACGTAAGACGCTGCATCGGGTCCCCCAGTCGCGAGTTGGCTGTTCTCGCTGATCGGCAAAGGAGTGGGGAACTTGAGTGGTCGTGAGACGAACCGCGGCGCGCCCGGCGCTCGATCCCCTGCTTCGACCGTCGGCCGAACGGCGCCGCAAGATTCTGGCCGGAGGTCCAAAGGCAGACCGCGGCTGCCGATCTATCGTGAAAGGTCCCCGCACCCCAGCTTCGAAGTCGAAGGAGAACACATGCTCGGCAGCATCGGCCCACTCGAGATAGGCATCGTCCTCGTCGTCGCCCTACTGGTCTTCGGACCCAAACGCCTCCCCGAGCTCGGCAGCTCGCTCGGCCAGTCGATGCGTGGTTTCGGCAAAGGCCTGAAAGGCGAGGAGGACGAGGCGAAGCCCGAGGTGACCGAGGGCTAGACGCGCCCGCGGGCGTCCCAGAGGAACCAGTGCTCTGGCTCTAGCCAGGCGGTGACCCTGGGACGGTCGCGGACGGGATATTCGCGGCCCATGTAACGGTGGGCGAGGCGGTCGACCGTGACCAGCCCCTCGTCCGGCTCCAGCGAGATCGGCCCGCGGACCGTCAGCTGGCGCAGCCAGTCCTCGCCGTCGAGGATCGTGATCGAGGCGGCAGGGTTGGCTTCGACGTACGCCAGACGCTTGCGATTGACATCCATGTTGAGCAGGACGCGATCCTCGACCCAGTCGAACCAGACGGCGACGGTGTGGGGCGACCCGTCGCCGGAGACCGTGGCGAGCACCGCCGGGTTCGCCGGCAGCAGGAGCTCCATCGCGTCGGTCGAGAGCGGCGGGCGGGGCACCCTCCGAGGCTACGGCGGCCCGGCGCCGGCGCCCACTGTCCCTTCGGACAGGGCACCGATCACGGGGATTTTTCCGCTGCCCGGCGCGGCCGCGGTCGCATTGGACGGTTGGCTGGGAAGTCCTGCCCAGCGGAATACGCCTACAAGGAATAGCGCCTAGTCTTTGGAACCCTCCTGGGGAACGCCTGATGAGCATCCTTGACGACGCAATCCGCGAGCACCTCGAACTCAAGCGCGCCCATGGCGCCGACGAGGGAGAGCTGAAGAAACTTGAGGACGACGCGTTCGGCCCACCGCAGCGGCCCGACGAGATCGATCCCTTCGCCGAGGCGCCGACCGAATTCCTGACCTCGCCCGGGGAGGACGCGGCGGACGCTCCCGCGATCTTCGACGAGGAGGCGCGCGACGGCCGCCGTCCCAACATCACCGACCTGCAGGAGCCGCCGCCCGAGGGCGCGGTGACCGAGGCGCCGGTCCCCGAGGACGCGCCGCCGCCGTCGTTCGAGGATGCCGCGCCGCAGAGCGTGACGCCGTTCCTGGACGAACTCGCGCCGCCTCCGGCCGACGCCCCGCCGCCGAGCCCCGCCGACGCCGCCGAGATCCCGCTGCCCCCGCCGCCGGGCGAGGCGGCCGCGGATCTCGCTCCGCCGGTCGACCTGGCGCCGGAGGTAGAAGAGTCCCAGCAGCCCGTCGCCGAGGAGCCCCCGTCGACCGAGGCGTCGATCGCGCCCGACGCCGGTCCCGAGACCGAGGAGCGCCACGCGATCGCCGAGCAGCCGACGCAGATGTTCGACGTCCAGGCGCACGTCGACGCCGAGGCCGCCGCCGCGGCGCCCGAGGCTCCGGCCGAGCAGACGAGCCCTGGCGACGAGGCCCCGTTCATCGACCAGCCGTCCCCGACCGACGAGGTCCCGGTCGAGCAGGCGAGCCCGAGCGACGAGGAGCTCGTCGACGCCGCCCAGGCCGAACCGCACGCCGCCCCGCCCGCGCCGGAGGAGCCCGGCACGCCCGCGCCCGCGCCGGTCGACCTCGGGGGCGAGCAGCCGCTCGAGGCCCGCGGCCCCGACGCCGAGGTCACCG
>DAIQOT010000108.1:0-12072 GCA_036787695.1 Solirubrobacterales bacterium
CACGTGATCGGGCCGGAGCTCGGCGTCACCCAGCCCGGCATGACGATCGTCTGCGGCGACAGCCACACGGCGACCCACGGCGCGTTCGGCGCGCTGGCCTTCGGCATCGGCACCTCCGAGGTCGAGCACGTCCTCGCGACCCAGTGCATGGTCCAGAAAAAGCCGCGCACGATGCGGATCAACTACGCGGGCGAGCTGAGCACCGGCGTCACTCCCAAGGACCTGATCCTGGCGACGATCGGCAAGCTCGGCACCGGCGGCATGACCGGCTTCGCGGTCGAGTTCGCGGGCCCCGCGGTCGAGGCGCTCTCGATGCCGGGCCGGATGACGATCTGCAACATGACGATCGAGGGCGGCGGCCGGGCGGGCATGATCGCCCCCGACCAGACGACCTTCGACTACGTCCAGGGACGTCCCGGCGCGCCGGAGGACTTCGACGCCGCCGTCGCCCGCTGGAAGGAGCTGCCGACCGAGGACGGCGCCAGCTTCGACCAGGAGATCGACGTCGACGCCGCGGCGATCTCGCCGATGGTCACCTGGGGAACCAACCCGGGCATGGTCGTCCAGGTCACCGACTCGGTGCCCGACCCGGCCGCGATGGAGACCGCCGCCGACCGCGACGCGGCCGAACGCGCCCTCGCCTACATGGGCCTCGAGGCGAACACGCCGATGACCGAGATCGCTCCCGAACGGGTCTTCATCGGCTCCTGCACCAACAGCCGCATCGAGGACCTGCGCGAGGCCGCCGAGGTGGTCGACGGCCGCAAGGTCGCGAGCACGGTCCGGGCGATGGTCGTCCCCGGCTCCCAGCAGGTGAAAGCCGCCGCCGAAGCGGAGGGCCTCCACGAGGTCTTCCGCAGCGCCGGCTTCGAATGGCGCGAGGCGGGCTGCTCGATGTGCCTGGGTATGAACGAGGACACGCTCGCCGAAGGTGAGCGCTGCGCCTCGACCTCGAATCGCAACTTCGAGGGGCGCCAGGGCAAGGGCGGCCGCACCCACCTGGTCAGCCCGCGGATGGCCGCCGCCGCCGCGGTCGAGGGCCACTTCGTCGACATCCGAGATTGGAGCTAGAACATGCGCGCGATTGACGTAATCGAGGGCAAGGTGTCGGTGCTCGACCGCAACGACGTCGACACCGACCAGATCATCCCCAAGCAGTTCCTCAAACGGGTCGAGCGGACCGGCTTCGGCGAGTTCCTCTTCTACGACTGGATCCGCGACGGCGAGATCAAGCTGGAGAAGAACCCGATCCTCGTCACCGGCCGCAACTTCGGCTGCGGGAGCTCGCGCGAGCACGCTCCGTGGGCGTTGGAGGACTTCGGCTTCGAGGCCATCGTGGCCCCGTCGTTCGCCGACATCTTCTACTCCAACTGCACGAAGGTCGGGCTGCTGCCGGCGATCGTCGACGAGGCCCACTGCAAGCTGATCGCCGAGGCCGGCGAGGCGCGGATCGACGTCGACGACGAGACGATCGACTGCGGCACCACCGGCGTGTTCCCGTTCGAGGTGCACCCGGAGGTCAAGCACCGGCTGCTGAACGGGCTCGACGACATCGGCATCACGCTGCAGAACGCCGGCGCGATCGACGCCTACGAGGGCTCGGGCCGCATGCACGGCCCGGTCACGACGAGCATCTAGGACCCAGGTCCGGGACGCACACCAAGGAGGAGCACGAGATGGCCGAGTCGACGACCCGCGATTGGGACGCCGCGACCTACAAACGCGTCGCCCTGCCCCACGAGGAGTGGGCGCGGGCCGTCCTCGACCGGCTCGGCCTGGAGGGCGGCGAGACCGTCCTCGACGCCGGCTGCGGCTCCGGCCGCACCACCGCGATCGTGATCGAACGGCTCCCCGAGGGCCGCGTGATCGCGGTCGACGGCTCGCCCTCGATGGTCGAGGAGGTGCGGTCGGTGCTCCGTCCCCAGGACACGGCGCTGGTCTCCGACCTGACCAAGCTGGAGCTCGGGCGTAGGGTCGACGCGGTCTTCTCGACCGCCGTCTTCCACTGGATTATGGATCACGACGCGCTCTTCGCCCGCATGCGGGCCGCGGTCAAGGACGGCGGCCGCTTCGCCGCCCAGTGCGGGGGAGAGGGCAACATCGACGCCTTCCGCCGCGCCGGCGAGGAGGTCGCCACCCGTGAGCCCTACGCGACCCACCTCGGCGAGTTCCCAGAGCTCTGGAACTACGCCGGGCCGGAGGAGACCGAAGGGCGGCTGCGGGGCGCGGGCTTCACCGACGTCAAATGCTGGCTCGAGCCCTGGCCGGTCAACCCGCCGGAGCCGACCGCGTTCGCGAAGACGGTCTGCCTCGGCCCCTACGTCGCCGAGCTTCCGGGCGATCTCGGGGACCGGTTCGTCGCCGACGTCCTCGCCACCCAGGAGGACCCGCTGCGGCTCGACTACGTGCGGCTGAACATCGAAGCCACGGCGGCCTGAGTAGAGTCGCGCAATGCCTGAGACCCCCAACATCGTCGTCCTGCCCGGTGACGGGATCGGCCCCGAAATCGTCGGCGCCGCCCGCCAAGTCCTCGACTCGCTGGGCGAGTTCAACTACGACGAGCGCCTCATGGGGGGCTGCTCGATCGACGCCGATGGCGTCGCCCTGACCGACGAGGTCCTCGACGCTTGCAAGGCGGCCGACGCCGTCCTTCTCGGCGCGGTCGGCGGTCCCAAATGGGACACGACCAACCCCGACGACCCGCGCCCCGAGCAGGGCCTCCTCGGCCTCCGCAAAGGCATGGGCCTCTACGCCAACCTGCGTCCCGTCCGCCCGAGCCCGGCGCTGATGGGCGCCAGCCCGCTGCGCGAAGAGATCATCTCCGGCACCGACCTGCTGGTCGTCCGCGAGCTCACCGGCGGCATCTACTTCGGCAAGTCCGGCCGCGACGGCGACGCCGCCTTCGACACCTGCGAGTACGACGCCTCCGAAATCGAGCGCATCGCCCGCGCCGCCTTCGAGGCCGCCCGCCGCCGCGCCGAGGGCTCCGGCGCGAAGCCGAAGGTCACCTCGATCGACAAGGCCAACGTGATGGAGACGTCGCGGCTCTGGCGCGAAGTCGTCACCCGCGTCGCGCCCGACTACCCGGACGTCACGCTCGACCACCTACTGGTCGACAACGCGGCGATGCAGCTCGTCTCGCGCCCGGCCGACTTCGACGTGATCGTCGCCGAGAACCTCTTCGGCGACATCCTCAGCGACGAGGCGGCGATGCTGACCGGCAGCCTCGGGATGCTCCCGTCCGCCAGCCTCGGCGCCGACGGCGACCCGGGCCTGTTCGAGCCGGTCCACGGCTCGGCGCCGGACATCGCCGGCAAAGGGATCGCCAACCCGCTCGCGACCTTCCTCTCGGCGGCGATGATGCTGCGCCACGGCCTCGGCAGACCCGACGACGCGGCGCGGATCGAGGCGGCGGTCGACCAGGTCCTCGAAGACGGCCTGCGCACCCCCGACCTCGCCGGCGGGCCCGCCGCACCACCGCCGATGGTGGACGTGCCCGCCGAGGTCGAGGTCGGCACCGCGGAGATGACCGACGCGGTGCTCGAGTCGCTACGCGCCAACCCGGCTTAGGGAGCGGTCACCGCCCAGATGCCGGAGGCGACGAAGTTGCCTTCAGTCGCTTTGGCGCCTTTCGCCGTCAGGTTGACGCCGAGGCGGCTGCTCGATTCCACGGCCAGCGCGGCCGGGGCGGCTTCGAGGCCGACTTCGTTGGTCAGGTAGAGGCAGACGACGCCTGCCGCCGCTTCCGGCGTCGTTCCGCCACCACCGAGGCCGGGGCAGGACGGCGCCGCCGTCGCGCCTTTCGGGACGACCACGACCGACAGCGGGTTGGCCGCCAGCATCTGCTGGAAGCTGACCGTGCCGAAGGCGCTCGCGTCGACTTCTTTGGCCTTCGTGCCGCCGAGGCTGAACGTGCCGCGCTCGGTCTGGCCCGTCTTCAGCGTTTCGACGTTGCCGATCGCGCCTTTGGCGAGCTTTTCGGCGGTGATCGTTTCTTTGGCGATCTTCGCGCCGGTCACCGCGCCTTCGGCGAGGTTGTTGGTGCCGACCGCGCTCGCGGCCAGTTTCTGCGTCGTCACCGCGGCGTTATTGAGCTTGTTGGTGGTGACGATGTTGTTCTTGATCTTTTCCGCGGTCACCGCCGAGGCGGCGATCTTGTCGGTCGAGATGATCCCGGGGCCGAGGTTCCCGGGCAGCACCGCGTTCGGGCCGAGCTTGCCCGCGGTCACCGCCTTGGGCGCGATCTTGCCGCTGGTCACGGCCTGCTTACGGATTTTCCCTGCGGTCACCGCGCCCTGCTTGATCTGGTTCGGGCCGACGCTGTTCTTGGCCAGTCCGGCAGCCACCGCGGAGCCGCCCAGGGCGACGAATAAGGCCAACGACGCGATCACGTTCGCGTAGGTCAGCCGGGGACGAAATCGCTTCATCCTGCTTCCTCCTTTTGGGGTTTCAAAGTCCATTCCAGGCACTTGCTTTCAACCCCTTCGATCCATCGGGCATAATCCCCCCAACATGGAAGCTTGCGATTTGATTTGGAAGAACGGCGAATTCATCGCCTGGGACGACGCCAAGGTGCACGTGCTGACGCACGGCCTGCACTACGGAACCGGGGTCTTCGAGGGCATCCGCGCCTACGACACCGACGAGCGCGGCCCGGCGATATTCAGGTCCCAGGAGCACTACGACCGGCTGGTCAAGTCGGCCTCGCTCTACTACATGGAGCTGCCGTACTCGGCCGAGGAACTGCGCCTGGCGACGCACGAGCTGATGGCCCGCAACGGGCAGCGCTCCTGCTACATCCGCCCGCTGGCCTTCCGCGGCTACGGCGAGATGGGCCTCTACGCCAGCTCGGCGCCGGTCGACGTGATCATCGCGACCTGGCCCTGGGGCGCCTACCTCGGCGACGAGAGCGCCGGCAAAGGCATCCGCGCCAAGGTCTCGAGCTGGCGGCGAAACAGCCCCGGCGGCGCGATCCCGCACGCCAAGGCGTCGGGCTCCTACCTCAACTCGATCCTCGCCAAGACCGAGTCGGCCAACGCCGGCTACGACGAGGCGATCCTGCTCGACGAGCGCGGCTTCGTCTCCGAGGGCTCGGGCGAGAACATCTTCGTGGTCCGCGACGGCGAGGTCCTGACCCCGCCGCACACCGCCTCGATCCTCGACGGGATCAACCGCAAGTCGGTGATCCAGATCGCCCGTGACCTCGGCTACACCGTGATCGAGCGCGACATCGCCCGCGCCGAGCTCTACCTCGCCGAGGAGGTCTTCCTGACCGGCACCGCGGCCGAGATGGTTCCGGTGCGGGAGATCGACGATCACGCGATCGGCGGCCCCGGTGAGATCACCCGCCACGTGCAGTCGAAATTCATGGACGCCCTGCACGGGCGCGCCGAGGAGTACCTCGAGTGGCTCGACTTCGTCGACGTCCCGGCCGACGTGGCCGACAACGGGCGTGACGGTGCCCAGATCGGCGCCGAGGAGATCGAGTCCACGGACGAGACGGTCGGGCGAATTACCCCAGCCGCCTAGCGGCAGGCGCGGCCGGGAGCGGCCGCGCGCCCTGGGTCCGCAGGGGCCCCGGGACCGATCGGGTCCCGCCCGATCACGGTTCGTAACTCGAAAGGCAGCACCCAGATGGAACAGGTCAAGCTCTACGACACGACCCTGCGGGACGGCATGCAGGGCGAGGGCATGTCGTTGTCGGCGGCCGAGAAGGCGCGGGTCGTCACCGCGCTCGACGGGCTCGGCGTGCAGATGATCGAGGCCGGCTTCCCCAGCTCCAACCCGAAGGAAGAGGAGCTCTTCGCCTCGCTCGCCGACCTCGAGCTGGAGCGCGGCGTCGTCTGCGCCTTCGGCATGACCCGGCGGCGCGGGGTGGAGGCGGCCGAAGACCCGGCGCTCCTCACCGTCACCGGCTCCTTCGCGCCGGTGGTCACCCTGGTCGGCAAGACCTGGGGCCTCCACCTGGAGAAGGTGACCAAGGTCTCGCGCGAGGAGAACCTGGCGATGATCGCCGAGTCGGTCGCCTTCTGCCGCGAGCGAGGCAAGCGGGTCGTCTACGACGCCGAGCACTTCTTCGACTCCTACCGCGAGGACCCCGGGTACGCGCTCTCCTGCCTGGAGGCGGCGATCGACGCCGGGGCCGAGAACGTCACCCTCTGCGACACCAACGGGGCGAGCCTGCCGAACCAGGTAGGTGCGGCGACCGAGGTCGTCGCCACGCGCTTCGGCGACCGCGCCGAAATCGGCATCCACGCCCACGACGACGCGGGCTGCGGGGTCGCCAACAGCCTCGCCGCGGTCGACGCCGGGGCGCGGATGGTGCAGGGGACGGTGAACGGCTACGGCGAGCGCTGCGGCAACGCCAACCTGACCTCGGTGCTGCCCGCGCTGCAGCTGAAGATGGGCTTCGACGTCGTCCCCGAGGGCAAGCTCGAGACGCTGACCGAGACGGTCCACTTCATCGACGAGCTCTGCAACCTGACGCCGGACCCGAACGCGCCCTACGTCGGCCGCAACGCCTTCGCCCACAAGGGCGGCATCCACGTCGCCGGGATCGAGGCGGAGGCGCGCTCCTACGAGCACGTCGAGCCGGCCGCGGTCGGCAACGAGCGGGCGATCCTGCCCTCGGAGCTCTCCGGCAAGGCGACGATCCGCGACCAGGCGCGCGCCGCCGGGATCGAGATCGACGACGAGACCGCCTCGCGGGCGATCGAGGTGCTGAAGGAGCGCGAGCATCACGGCTTCCACTACGAGGCGGCGCCGGCCTCCTTCGAGCTGCTGCTGCGCCACCAGGCGGGCGTCTACAAGCCGCTCTTCACGCTGGAGAGCTACCGCGTCGTGACCCAGCGGCGGGCCGGGGGAGAGGTCGAAACCGAGGCGACCGTGAAGGTGATGGTCGACGGCGAGCGCTACGTCGAGATCGCCGAGGGCAACGGCCCGGTGAGCGCGCTCGACCAGGCCCTGCGCAAAGCGATCGTCGGCCGCCATCCGCACATCGACGCGATCGAGCTGACCAACTACAAGGTGCGGATCCTCGACCAGGACCGCGGCACCGGCGCCGTCACCCGGGTGCTGCTCGACTCCGCCGACGGCGACGGCCGCGAGTGGGGGACGACCGGCGTGTCCGGGAACGTGATCGAGGCGTCCTGGCAGGCGCTCGTGGACTCGCTGGAGTACGCGTTCCAGTGAGCGCCTCGTTCTCCGGAGAGTTCTTCGATCCGATCCCGCTGGCGAGCCCGGAGCTGGGCGAGCGTGAGGAGGAGCTCGTGCTCGAGGTGCTGCGCTCGGGCCGGCTCTCGCTCGGGCCGATGGGCGAGCGCTTCGAGCGCGCCTTCGCCGACTACCTCGGCGTCGACGACGCGGTAGCGGTCTCGAGCGGCACCGCGGCGCTCCACCTCGGCGTCCGCCAGCTCGGCTGGGGACCGGGGGACGAGGTCGTGACCAGCCCCTTCACCTTCGTCGCCTCCTCCAACTGCCTGCTCTACGAGGGCGCGAAACCGGTCTTCGTCGACGTCGACCCGGTGACGCTGAACATCGACGTCGAGGCCGCCGCCGCTGCGGTCACCGAGAAGACCGTCGGCCTGCTGCCGATCGACATCTTCGGCTGGCCCGCCGACTGGCCCGCGCTCGAGGCGCTGGCGGCGAAGCACGGCCTCGGCGTGCTCGAGGACTCCTGCGAGGCGCTCGGCGCGGTCGACTCCGAGGGTCGGATGGTCGGCACCCGCGGCAACTTTTCGACCTTCGCCTTCTACGCCAACAAGCAGATGACGACGGGGGAGGGCGGGATGATCGTCCCCACCGATCCCGACGCGGCGGCGCGGCTGCGCAGCGAGCGCAACCAGGGGCGTGCGATCGACATGGGCTGGCTCGACCACGACCGGCTCGGCTTCAACTGCCGCCTCTCCGACGTCGCCGCGGCGATCGGCCTCGGGCAGGTGGAGAAGCTGCCGCGGCTGCTGGAGAAGCGCGCCGCGGTCGCCGCCGCCTACGGCGAGCGGCTCGCCGAGGCGCCCGGGATCGCCGCCCCGATGGCGGCGCGCGGCAAAGAGGTGCGGAGCTGGTTCGTCTACGTCGTCCGGCTCGCCGACGAGGTCGACCGCGACGCGGTGATCCTGCGCCTGAGGGAGCGCGGCATCGACTCGAAGTCCTACCTGCCGAGCGTCCACCTCTTCCCGCACATCGCCGCGCTCGGCTACCGCGAGGGCCAGTTCCCGATCGCCGAGGCCGCCTCGGCCCACTCGCTGGCGCTGCCGTTCTTCCCGCGGATGAGCGAAGAGCAGATCGAGCGCGTCTGCACCGAGCTGGCTGCGGCAGTCGAGGCCACCCGGCGCGGGTAGTCTGGGCCGCCGATGGCACGCTTCCCCGGACAAGACGGCACCGACGGCGACGCTCCGGCGCGCTTCCGCAAAGAGCCCGACCCGCGCTTCTGGCGGATGAACCGCTCGCTGCCGTTCGACTGGCAGCTCGCCCCCTACGACATCCTGCAGTCGCAGGCGCACGCCCGGGCGCTGGCCCGGATCGGCGTGATGACCGAAGCGGAGGCGGAGGAGATCGGCGCCGGCCTCGAGCGCGTCCAGGCGCGGATCGAGGCCCCCGGCTTCGCCTTCGAGGAGTCCGACGAGGACATCCACATGGCGATCGAGCGGCTGCTCGGCGAGGAGATCGGCGCGCTGGCGGGCAAGCTCCACACCGGCCGCTCGCGCAACGACCAGGTCGCCACCGACATCGCGATGGTCGTCAACGCCGCCTCGCGGCGGGCGATGCGGCTGTGCGGCGAGGCGATGGAGCGGTTGCTCGCCCTCGCCGAGACCCACCGCGACTGGCCGATGCCGGGCTACACCCACCTGCAGCGCGCCCAGCCCGTCTACCTCGGCCACCACCTGCTCGCCTACTTCTGGATGCTCTCGCGCGACGTCCGCCGCTTCGCCTTCGCCGCCGGGTCCTCGAGCGTGATGCCACTCGGCTCCGGCGCCCTCGCCGGGGTCAACTGGCCGATCGACCGCGACATCGTCGCCGCCGAGCTCGGCTTCGCCGCGACCACGCCGAACTCCCTCGACGGCACCTCCAACCGCGACTTCGTCATCGACTACCTGAGCGCCGCGGCGACCTGCTCGATGCACCTCTCGCGGCTCGGCTCGGAGCTGGTGATCTGGTCGAGCACCGAGTTCGGCTTCGTCGAGCTCGACGAGGCGTTCTCCTCGGGCTCCTCGATCATGCCGCAGAAGAAGAACCCCGATTCGGCCGAGCTGCTGCGGGCGAAGAGCCCGCGCGTCGCCGCCGCGCACCAGACCCTGCTCGGCGTGATGCACGCGCTGCCGCTGACCTACGGCAAGGACATGCAGGAGGACAAGGAGCCGCTCTGGGACGCGATCGACACCGTCGACTCGAGCCTCGAAGTGACCGCCGGGATCCTCGAGGACATCGCCTTCGACCGCGAGGCGCTCGAGGAGGCTTCCGGCGACGAGATGCTCGCGGCGACCGAGGTCGCCGACCTGCTGGTCCGCCAGGGCATCCCGTTCCGCGAGGCCCACGGGATCGTCGGCGAGCTGGTCCGCGACGCGATCGCCGGCGACGGCACGCTCTCGGGCCTCTCCCGCGAGCAGATCGCCGCCCGCTCCGACGCCCTCACCGGCGCCGGCGGCGAGGAGTACTACGAGGTCCTCCAGCGGGGCAGCTGGCTGGAGTCGAAGCGGATCGCCGGCGGCACCGGCTCCGAGCCCCTCACCGCTCAGATCGCCGCCGCCCACACGGCCCTCGACGCCGTCCGCGAAGCCGCGGGGGCGTCCTGACCCGCAGCCCAGCCCCGCGGTCGTCCTCCGGCCCGGAGAACGGGCCCAATGACGACCCCAACCGGCTCGGCACCGACTTCTTCAACCGGAGTGTCCACGAGGTGGCGCCGTCCCTGATCGGCTGCCGCCTGTTCTACGACGGCGTAGGGGGAGTGATCGTCGAGGTCGAGGCCTACGAACGCGAAGACCCCGCGAGCCACTCCTTCGTCGGCCTGACCCCCCGCACGAAGATCATGTTCGGCCCCCCCGGCCGAGCCTACGTCTACCTCTCCTACGGCATCCACCAACTCCTGAACTTCGTCTGCGAGCCCGAAGGCTCCGCAGCCGCCGTCCTGATCAGAGCCCTAGAGCCAACCGCAGGCCTCGAACAAATGCACGACCGCCGCCCCGCAGCAAAATCCGATCTCGACCTCTGCTCGGGCCCCGGCAAGCTGACCAGCGCAATCGGCGTCAGCCTTGCCCAAAACGGAGACCGCCTAGACCGGAACCCTTTCCTGCTCTTGCCCCCAGAAGGAGAGCCCCCGCCCGTGACCACGAGCCCCCGCATCGGCATCACGAAAGCCGTCGAGAAGCCGTGGCGGTTCTCCGCGTCCGGCAGCCCTTACGTATCGAGGCCCCGCCCGGTGTAGCGCCGTTAGGGCGACCCTGAACGAACCTCCCCGCTGTTGTGAGAGAAGGGTCGCCCTAACGGCGCCCCCGGAGCACCCGCGCAGCGAGGCGTCAGCCGGCAGTAACCCCGCCACCCGTGGCAGGCGCAGTTTCTTCCGGAGCCGCCGGAGTTTCAACTTCTTCCGGCACTTCTTCCACAGGCGCTTCTTCTTCCACCGGCGTTTCAGTTTCCCCGTGCGCCCCGCCGGCCCCGGTCCCACCTTCCGCTTCCACTTCTTCTTCCGGCACGAATTCTTCTTCGCCTTCGCCTTCGAAGCTTTCTTCTTCCGGCGCCACGTAAGTTTCTTCGTATTCGCCCGCTTCGATTTCTTCTTCCGCTTCGGAGCCGGACTTGCCTTCTTCTTCCTTGGCCTTCTTCGCCGCTTCCCGCGCTTTCTTCGCCGCTTCGTGTTCTTTCTTGATTTCTTCCCAGGCGGTGATCACGCGGTTCCAGATCAGCGCCGGGTAGGTGCCGCCCATCACCGGACCGCCGTTATAAAGTTCGAGCATCGGCGTCGTCGTGTCGGGGTAGCCGACCCAGACGCAGGCGGTCACTTCGGAGGCGACCCCGCCGCAGAACCAGGCGTCGCCCTCTTCCTCGGTCGTGCCGGTCTTGCCCCACTCTTCCGGCCCGCCGGTGTTGGCCGCGGTCCCGGTGCCCTCGGTGACGACCGTTTCCATGATCGACTTCTCCTCGGCGACCGTTTCCTCGTTGAAGACCTGGTGGTGGATCGGCTTGTTGACGCCGCCGTTGATCGGCTTGCCGTTCTTCGTCACTTCGGTGTAGGTGACCGGCGTTTTGCCGGGGATCGGGGCGAAGGTGCCGGAGACGCGGTCGCCGTCGTTGCCGATCGTCGAGTAGGCGTAGGTCCAGCCGTAGGGGGAGACGCCTTCCTCGAGGCCGCCGAGCGCCATCGCCGGGTTGGTCGAGATCGCGCCGTCGTAGCCCGCTTTGTGGATCGTCTTCGCGATCGAGCGGGTGCGGTCCTCGATCGTCTTGCCTTCCAGCCCTTCCAGCGCCAGCCCGGCGTAGATCGAGTTGTCGGAGTAGGTGAGGCCGCAGGCGATCGAGCACTGGCCGAGATAGCCTTCTTCGTCGTTGTGGACGGTGAAGGTTTCACCGCCGTGGGCGCCGAAGTGGAAGGTCCGCTGTTCGGAGGGGAATTCGGTGTCCGGCGAGATCCCCTCTTCGAGCGCGGTCAGCAGCGTGAAGGGCTTGATCGAGGAGCCCGGCTGGCGCCGTCCCTGGGTCGCCAGGTTGAACGGCGCGGTTTCGAAGTTCGGGCCGCCGACCATCGCCTCGACGCCGCCGGTGTGGTTGTCGATGACGACGACCGACGCGGTCGCCGGCGAGTAGCCGAGGTACGAGCTGACCGCTTCTTCGGCCGCTTCCTGGAGCTGCAGATCGAGCGTCGCGTGGACTTCGAGGCCGCCGAAGTAGGCCTTCTCGGGGCCGTAGCGTTCGACCAGCTGCTGGCGCAGGAAGGCGGTGTAATACGGGGCGCGGGATTCGAGCGTCGGCGGCTTGATGTCGGCCGGGGCGGGGAGGGCCTTGTGGATGCCTTCGACGTACTGTTCGTGCGTTATGTAGCCCTGTTCGACCATCTTTTCCAGCACCAGGTTGCGGCGCCCG
>DAIQOT010000109.1:0-11967 GCA_036787695.1 Solirubrobacterales bacterium
CAGGACCCGCTGGATCCTCTTCCCCTCGCTACCCCTCTTGAAAGAACGGAGAATCATCGTGAAGGCTTTGGAACCCCGCGCGCTCGGCCTTCGTCTCGCCGCGGTCGCTTTTCTTGTCGCGACATTGGTCGACGCGCCCGCCGCCGGGGCGGCCACCACCACCCTCACTTTCAATGAACCCGAGAAGGGGTCGACGCTTACTTATGTCGATGTCCGGCCGACCGCACCCACGGTGATTGGTATCCCGATCTCGATCAGCCCCGGTGACGAGCTCGTCCTGACCAACCGTGTAACCGAAAGAGGCAATGTAATCGGTGAGCTCAGAGCTACCTGCACCGCGACCACAGCGGTCGCGAAGCTCACCAACGACGCCTTTGCCCAGGCCCACTTCATCTGCGAAGGCGTTTATACGCTTCCCGGCGGAACGCTATTCGTGAGTGCGAGGATCCTGAAATCTGCTACCAAAGGCGTCGTGACTGGGGGCGACGGTAAATACGCAGGGGCGAGAGGAACGTTCACCTCAAAGGAAGTCAAAGGCGGCGCCGACACGTCGGTCGATTTGCTCAGCGAATAGCCCCCGAGCGGCAGCTATCTCTACGCAGTATGTAATGAGCGACGAAGGGTCCATATTCGGTCGGTCGATCGCTCGACACAGGAGTTGGGGTGCGGATTCGCGGACGGAATCACTCTTGGGGCCAATGAGGGCGCAGGCACGCAAGAACCCTAATGTCATATGGAAAGGCCCAGAAATGATTCCGCCATCCAACGCAGCAGCTTCGCCGGAGTGTCTTCCGGTGAATTTGAACTTGTGCAGGTGCAGGGGATATGACCAAGGCATCGAGTCCGCTCTAGTGGGCGAGAGGTCACGGGGGATCAGGGTTCGACGCCGTCAGCCGTCAGCCGTCGGCGGTCCGCGGGTGACGCGAAGGCGTCAGAAGCTGAGGGTATGGGGCGAGCCTGGGGTACGGCAGTGGCCATTCTGCAGTGCTCTTGCCGCGCCATCTAGGACCGGGACCGCTCCTGAAAGTCCTCGGCAGGTCCCCCGGCCGTCGCCCGCTGTGGAGGTGCTACGCCGCGCCCGGTACGACGAGATACCGGCGATGTCGTAGTGCCCCGTCGGAGAGGCGACCTCTGCGACTGGTCATCTCGCTGGAGCCTCGAACCAGGGTCGAAGGGTGATCATGGCGGCTGAGCGGTTGCCGTACGCGAGCACGGCGCGCCCGGACTCTAGTTCTCGCAGCAGGTGTTGAGGCGCCAGTTCCCGGTAGGTGTCACCTTCGGTCCGCGAGTCGCCGCCTTTCCCCCTCCCGGTACTGGTCGAGTTGTGCGCGAACTCGGCGACTCCCGCGAGGCGCGAGAAGTAGTCCGTGGTATCGAGGTCGGCGATCCCGCCGAGCGGCAGGCGGTGGTCAGGTGCCGCGGCGTCTCGGTCACGAAGAGCGGCGTGAGCACGAGCACGGCGATCCCGCCGACGACGATCTTGGCGCGATGGTTGTTGACCATCGATGCCGAACGGTTTCCGAGTCGCGCCTTCAACTGCGAGAGGTCCTGAAGGACGGTGATCTGTTGGATCCCGAGTCCTGAGCCCGTGGCGGCAACCTCATCGGCGCGAGGAAAGGGCGCGGTGTTGGCGAACTCGTCGAGCGCCAACAGAAGTCGGGGGAGGATCGGCCTGCCGGTCTTGATCGACATCTCCTCGGCCACCGCGATCAGGCCTTCGATTAGGCTCGAATGGACCGCCTGCAACCGCTGCTGCTCGGAGCGAGGAGAGATCAGGAAGAGCGTGTTCGCGCCGCCGTCGAGCAGCCGCTCGGGGGTGTAGTCGGAGCCCGCCGTCTCTTCGGCGACGCGAGGATCGGCGTAGGCGGCGATCATCGTCTCCGCGGTCGTGTAGACCGACGATCGCGCTCGTTCCTCGCGGTTGTGGGTGGCGAGGAAAGCGCGTGTGGCTGCCTCCTCGTTTGACCTTTCGAGGATCGGCACCACCGACCCCTTGCAGGCCTCGGGGCCTTCGTCGACCCAGGTGACGACGGTTTCCATCGTCCCGCCGGCGAGGTTCGCCGCCAGCATCAGAGGAGCGAGCAGCTTCTCGCCGTTGGCAAACCAGAAGCTCCCATCACTGAGGTCCCCGGCGGCACCCTTCGCGCTGGACGCGATCCGGTGGGCGGTCTGCAGTGCCCCTTCCCAGGTGTCGGCGGAGTGCAGAGGCGTGGCCCGCGCCCGCTCAACATCGACCGACTGCGTCGGGTCGAAGACCCACGTCTCGCCGAGTTCTTCGCGCCTCTCCAGCGTCGGCGCCAGCAGATCGCTCTTCACGGACGTGCAGACGACCGGCCCTTCCCACTCCAGCAGGGCCGGGATCACCAGGCCGGACGTCTTACCACTCTGGGTCGGTCCGAAGACGATCACCGACTGGCCTTCCTCTGCGGCGAGAAGGTCGCGCCCTCTCCGGCCGAGGGTGATCCGGCCGGGCTTCGGTCCGTCGACGATCAGCGGGGCGAGGTCGCGCCGACGCGCCCATTCGGTCACCGGCGGCTTGCCCCGGCCGCCCCCGAGGGAAGGCAGCTCCATGCCCCGCAGCCGTGGGACCACCGCCGAGACGGCCGCCGCAAGCCCCGCGAGCTCGACGGCCATCACCCCGTACATCCCGACCGGACCCGGCAGCCCCTGGCGCGTGGTCGGCGGCCAGGCGAGTCGCGGATCGCCGAGGTGCGCCGGGAGGTGCAGCGCGACTTCGATCGTCACGGCGGCCGTCGTCGTCGCCGGCGCCCCGGAGAAGATCACCCCGGCGAAGGCGCCGGTGATCCACACGAGAGCCATCACTGTCGTGGCGACGGCGACCAGGGCGAGGCCGACAACGCGCTCCCGGTCGCCGCTCAATCCGACGACCCCATGCGGTGATCGGTGTAGACGAGTGGACGCTCGAAGCTCGACATCCGCGTGCCCGCCAGGACGCTCCGCGCGCCGACGACCCAGAGCGCTTCGCCGGGCCGCTCGTCCATGATCAGGTCTGCCTCGCTCTCGGTGCGGCCAAGCCGACCGATGATCGCTTCGCGCTGATCGGGCGGCTGGCGATGCACGATCTTGATGTCCGCGTCCGAGAGAAGGCCCTCGGCGAGCTTCGCCTCGCGGCTTCCGTCGTCGCCCGACGCGCCCAGGTCGGTGATCCGGTGGACGACGAGGATGTTCTGGATCCCCCAGGCGCGGCAGAGCTTCCAGAGTTCCTGCAGGAATTCGGCGGCGCCGATGTCGCCGGTGAGGCGCCATCCCTCCTCGATCACGACGATCATCTGTCGACCGGGATCGGCGCCATCTTCGGCGTCGCGTTTGCGTTCGGCGAGGACGCCTCGTAGGAAGGCGCCCGCGCACATCATCAGGATCGAGATCGCGGTGTTGTCGGGGACGGCGGAGAGATCAAGCACGACAAGCGGCGCCTCTAGGTCGATGCTGTCGCTCGTCGGGCCGTCGAACATCCCACGGAGGTCCCCCTCGCAGAGCCGCTGCAGGGCGAGCGCGACCGAACGGCACGAGGCCGCCAGCTCGCTGCGGTCCCCCGCCGACACCGCTCGGACCATCGCCTCGTCAGGATGCAGCAGCACGTCGACGACGTCCGGGAGCGTCGCCTCGCGGTGGGTGACGGCGATGGTGACATGGTCGAGCGCGACCCGCAGCGCGGCGTCCTCCTCGGGCGTCAGCTCCCGGGCAAGTGCGGCGCGGCCGACAGAGCGGAGGAGGCTCAGCTGCCCGTCGCGCCCCAGCCTCGGGTCGATCGCGTTCAGGCGCTGTTCACCACCCGGGCTCATGCGAAACGGGGCCAGGCCGAGGGCCCGCGCGAGCGATGCGTACTCGCCCTTGACGTCGATCACGAACCCCTGCCGTCCGTGCAGGATCTGGCGCAGCAGGTAGATCTTCACCAGGCTCGACTTTCGGGTCCCGACGCCACCGAAGATCACCGTGTTGGGTTTGGTGATGACCTTCGGGTACAGGAGGAAGGGGTCGAAGCAGAAGGCCCCGCCGTAGGCGTCGCGGCCGATGTAGACACCCTTGCGGCCGAGACCGCCGTCGGCGACGAAGGGGTAGGCCGCGCAGGCATGGGCGCTAGTCGTGCTGTGCGCCGGCTGCCGGGTCCGAAGGCGCCTCATCCGAGCCCCCCTGCGAGCAACAGCGTGTCGGCGAAGGCGGCCGCCTGCTCGCCGTAGGCGCGCTGGAGGCCGAGCCGGGCGAGCGCCGCGGCGTGCTCGGTCTGGCCCTCGGCGCGTTCGAGGTCGGCGAGGGATCCGCGCGAGATCCGCACCTCGCCCTTGATTCGGAGCTCGGCGTGGCCGTCGGCCAGCTCCTCCTCCCGCCTCGACACCGACTCGGCCCGGCGCCGCGTCCTCGCCGTCGTCGCGTAGCCCTGTCGGCTTCGCTGCATCTCCTCGGCGATCTCGGCGGTCTGCGCCGCCTCGGCCCGGCGCATCGCCTGCGAGTAGGGGACCGGCTCGATCGTCACCGCGACGGTCCGCATCGATCCCGACCCCATCAGCAGCGGGAGCATGAACATCGGCCCGACCTCCGAGCGCGGCCATGAAGAGATCCACCAGGTGGTGTGCCAGGCCGAGTCGGTGCGGTAGTGCGACCACGACTCCTCGGTCGCCATCGGCCCCATCAGCGCCGGCTCCACCCCCTCCCGTGAGGGGTCGACGACGGCGAGCCGGTCGCGGGCGGCGCGACCGAACGGGTCGTAGGCGTCGCGCAGGTGGGCGGCGTACTGGCGCGGGCGTAGGAGGCCGAGCACCTGGATGTCGGCGAGGGCGAGGCGCTCCGCGAGGCTCTCGGCCTCGCGGATGGCCAGCTCGCAGGCCGCCTCGACGCCGCCGCCGAGACGCCGTAGCTCCCGCGCGCCGAGGCGCTCCGATATCTGCACGGCGACGAAGACCTCATGTTCGGTCGACGCCGGCGCCGCGCCCTCCAGCAGCTCCACGTAGGAACGGAAGAGATCGGAGTCCACCGGGACCGCGCGGTCGCGGTGGGCCTCGAAGTGGGCGAGGAGATCGTCGCCGGCCTCCGGGGCCGCCTGCTCGAGCCATTGGATCCGCCGCACCGGGCTGCCATCGCGGGCGGTGGAGGCGAGGACATCGCCCCAGGCGTCGAGCGCCCTCTCCTGCTCGACCGGGTCGCGCATGACGAAGGCGCTGCCGCGCACCGCCATGGCGATCGTGTAGGTGCCCGCCCGCGCCTCGCGCATCACGCCCACCTCCGATCCTCCGTAGGGGACCGACAGCAGCTCCAACCCCGCGAGCTCCGGCGGCAGCGAGAGATCGTGGGCCGGATCCTCGGCGCCGGAGAATCGCGTGCCTGCCCGCCGCGCACCGCTCCGGTACCGAAGGCCGCCGGCGAGGCGCCTGCGCCACCAGCCGAACGCGGCGGGCGCCCACTCCTGCGCGGTTCTGCCTTCGATCGGCACCGAGATCGCGGCCAGGGCGGCGGCGAGGACGACGATTCCCGACACGAGCCCTGCGGCGCCACCCAGGGATATGAAGGCGGCCATCGCGAGGACCGCGGCGCCGCCGAGCGTCATCGCCTGCGGAGCGTCGAGCGGCCCGAAGACGAGCCGGCGCTCGATCGGCCCGAAGCGGTAGCGGCGCCTCACGACCCGTCCTCCTTGCCGTCGGGATCCGGCCGATCGGGCCGTTGCGACGGAGGCCGCGGCGGCCGGTCCTGTGACCCCGGCGAAGGCGGCGCGGCGCTCGACCCTCCGCCCTCGGTGGCCTCCGGCGCGCCCGGTCGTGGCGGGCGCCCCGCAGGGCCACCACCGGCGGACGAGGCTCCACCGGATGCGCCCCGATCACCGGCGTCCTCGCCGTCGGACGCTCTCGTGCCCCTGGCGACGCCGGTCTCGCCGAGCCGGTCGGCCGCTTTCTGGGGAGCTTTCGCGCCCTCGACGGCGGCGGCACCCGCGGTGCCTGCGACGTCGGTGGTCCCTGCCGAGCCGGGTCCGCCAGCCGCGCCTTGCTCGCCTGCGCTCCCCGGCGACCCTTGCGATGCCCCGGTCGACGGCCGCGCCGGTCCTTCGCCGCCGGATCCGGAGGCCGACCGGGATCCGCCCGACCCCGGCTCGCCTCCGGTCTTCGGGCCGCTGCGCGCTGTCGGCGGCGTCGGGCTGCTCTGCGCCAGATCGTTCGTGTTCCAGAGTTGGACGCCGGATCCGCCTTTCGAGTCGCCGGCGCCGGCGCTCGCCATGCCCGCCACGCTCCTCGCGGTCTGGACGGTCCTCGTCGCCCCTCCGACGATCGCGCCGCCGGCCGAGCGCCTGCCGAACGACGCGGCGGCCGCTCCCTCGGAGATGGCGACGATCCGGAACAGGAAGAACGGCGCGAAGCACGACAAGGCCATCAACGCGGAGGCGACGAGGACGACCTCGACCGTCGTCGCTTCCTTATCGACGAGCGTCGCCGCGAGGGTGATAATCGCGACGATGATGAACTTCGACTCGATCAGCGCGAACAGGCCCTCCGCGTATTTACGCATCACCCCGCGCCACCGCGGCGAGATCGAGGCGTAGAGGGCGAACGGCATGAACAGCGAGACCGCGTAGATCCCCGCGTCGCGCATCAACAACTCCAGCAGGACGCAGAACGCCGCGAGCGCGCCGACGATCGCCAGGAGGAAGCCGACGAAGAGTGGGACGGCGACCTGGCCGGAGTTGTGGCCGACCGCTTCGCTGATGCCGCCACCCGAGGTGACGCCGGCCCCGGTCCCGACTTCGCCGACCTTGCCGCCGACCGACCCGAGGCCCGTGATCGCCTTTTCGAAGAGTTCGGCGCTGTGGTCGCCGGTGGCGGCGGAGATCGCGTGGCAAAGCGAGTCGGTCGTCCCGACCAGCAGCTGCACGACGACGAAGGCGATGCTGGTGCCGAGGAACGCCAGCGGCGTGTTGACCAGCACCACGCGGAGCATCAGGCCGGCGTTGCCCTGCGCGATCCCCTGGAGGATCGCGGCGAGGAGCGCCGCCACCGCGAGCAGCACGGCGATCGCCGACATCTTCGTGTACTCGGAGAGGAACCCGGCCTGCCGCAGATGCGGGGTGGTCGAGCTGTCGACGGCGGTGACCACCTGGCCGGTCAGCCATCCGGCGCCCTGCGCGACCCACTTGGTCAGCTCCTTGAAGACGTCGTCGCCGACCCCTTTCAGGGCGGCGCCGACGGGGGCGGTAATCGCCCCGGTCACCTTGCCGGTGACCTTGTTGCACAGGTCGCCGACCGGATTGCCGATGCCGATCGCCCCGCCCGTGACGTCTTCGGCGACCCCGCCGAGCAGGCCGAGACCGCCGGTCGACGCTTCGCACGCGATGTTCGCCCGAGCGCGCGTCGGATGCGGTTGGGCCACCACGAGGGCCACCGCGAGGACGACGATCGTGGCGCAGGCGACGCCCGCCCTAGGGAGCCAGCGCATAGCCCTTGAGCTCCTTCGCCAGTTCGGCCGCTTCGTAGCCTCCGGCCGGGTCCGGCCTGGTCCCGGCCGCCGGCGTCGGGCCGAACCCGGATTCGATCTCGGCGATCCGCCAGCGGCCGGCTTCCCATTGAAGGTCGGTGCGGCTCGTCCCGAACCACGCGGCCGGCTCGACCGATCCCAGGTCGCCGACGATCGTCAGGCCCCAGGTCTCCACCTCCGCCTCACCGTGGCCGAAGGAGAGGATCTTGTAGCCGATCGGGACCGCGCGGTAGATCGTGGTGACGTCGTGCTCGAGGCCCACGCCGATCGGGCCGGCCGCGATGCGTTCGGTGCCCGGCTCGTTGGCCGCCAGCATCCGCGCGGCGTAGTCGGGCGTCGCCACCGCTCTGATCCTCGACTCGAGGACGCCCGGGCGCAGGATCGCCGGCCGGGCGAATGCCTGTTGGTAGGCGGCGATCGCCGCAGCGGCGCCCGACGAGGTCTCCGGGAACCCGGTCCTCACTCCCGGTTCCGGGCGCGCCCCGGCCGTGTCGCTTGCCGGGGCGCGTTCGGAGGTAGAGGAGGAGGATGGGGCGCTCACCCGGCCGAGGAGGAGCCCTAGGGCAAGCACCGCCGCGATCAGGGCGATTCGTCTCAACACCGCCGACCGGGGCCGGGCGCCTCCCCTCATTTGACGGCCCCACCGGCGCTGACGAAGAAGTTGATGATCGCGCCGAGGGCACCCGTGATGAACGCGGCGACGATGCAGGCGAAGATCCTGGATTTGCCGCCGTCGGCCTGGCTGTAGTTGGAGGTCCGTGACCCGATCGCCCACTCGCCGAGGCCCCAGAGCGCGCCGGCGACGCAGGCGAGGAGGACGAAGTAGGTCGCCCCGTTGATCAGCTTCTGGGCCTCACCTCCTCCCGGGAGTGCGGTCGGGTCTGGGCTGATGCTGATCGCGGCGAAGGCACCGAAGGCGGGCAGGCGCCCGAACCATTCGGGGCCGGCATCGGTCTCGAGTTCGGCTTCCGGCTCGGCGCCGGCGTCGACGAGCGCTTCGTCGGTTCTGAGGTTCGCTTCTGCTTCTGGCACGGCGGGCTCCTTTGAGCGGGGGATGTCCTTCCCCCACACCGGCCGGGGCCGTCCTCCATTGCATCGGTCCGAGCCGCTTTTTAGGTCCCCTTCACCGAATCGCCTCTCAACCGGGGGCCAAATCCCGAAACGGACGCGCGTTCGGATTGCCGCCTAAACTGGTATTGGTTGGATAAGGTCCTCAACCATGAGGTGGGGACTCGGTTGGGCAGTGTGCGTCGCCGCGGTCCTCGTCAGCGGACTGGTGTCAGCGCCGACCCGGGCGACCGCCCGCGAAGCGGACAAGGACTGCTCGGACTTCTCCAGCCAGGCGGCGGCGCAGACCTTCTTCCTCGAACACGGGGGCAGCGCCTCCAACAACTTCGATGACCTCGACGCCGACCATGACGGCGTGGCGTGTGAGAGCAATCCGTGTCCATGTGGGGCCCTGACGACGCCGACGCCGACGCCGACGCCTGCGCCCACCCCGACGCCGGCACCGTCCAGTCCGGCTCCGGTCGAACCAACCCCGGCGGCGCCCTCACCGCCGCCGATCCCGGAAGGCGAAGAGCTGGGCGTCTACGTCGTCCGTGACGTGGACGGCGACACGGTGTTCGTGCGCTACGCCGATGGCGCGGAAGGGTACGTGCGCCTGATCGGTGTCGACACGCCGGAGGACGTGAAGCCCGGCTATCCGGTCGAGTGTGGTGCGAGGCAGGCTGCCAAGTCGATGAAGGCGATGGCTGCGGGACGACGTGCGACGCTCTACACCGACCCGACCCAGGACCACTTCGACACCTATGGGCGCCTCCTCGCCTATCTCTATGTCGGCGGCCGCAACCTCGACCGGGCGCAGATCCGCGAAGGCTGGGGATTCACCTACGTGTACGAATCTCCCTTCCGGCAGACCGGGAGTTTCCGTAAGGCCCAGGCGACGGCCCGGAGGCTAGATCTCGGCGTCTGGGGATTATGCGGTGGCGACTTCCACTCGGCCCAGCCGGGGACGCAGCATTAGGGCGATGCCGTACTCCTCTCGCCTCAGCCGGGCGACTATCTCCCGTTCCTCCTTGCGGTGGCGTTCCTTGCGCTCGGCGTCTAGCGCCTCGTCACGAACGACACCGGGTTCGGAGTCCTCTATCTCGCGTTCGCAGCCGCATGGGTGTTGATCGGCTTTCTATGGCGCGGGAGGTCTCGGTCCTGATCTCTCGGCCGATGTCGAACAACAGGCAAAAGGGCCGCCCGGAGGCGACCCTTTTCCCGGCAGTCATCGCCCCTCGATTGGGAACCCGACCGGAGCTGCGAGGCTCGCCTACTTTGGTAGACAGAGCGCAACGATCTCGCCGTTGGCCACGCCGCCGGCGTCGCTCACGAACCTGCCCGCTATCGCTTTCGTTTCCCCGTTGACGATCGGTAGCACCTGGATCCAGGAGGATTCCCCGTTGTTCGGATTCAGGAGGGTGAACCCCCCGCCGAGGAGATCCGCGCCGGCCCCGCAGGCTGCCACTTCGACATTGGACGCCGTCCATTCTCCGTTGTGCGCGACTTTGTCGAGGTCGGCGATCGGCTTCGTCACCACTTCCTCTTCGGTCAGCTGGGTCGCGCCCACCGATCGGGGCGCGATCGCCGAGGCGGTCACCGCGTCCGGGGCGATGGCCGGAGGGGTCACCGAGCCGGTCCCCAATTTCGCGGCGGTGACCGAGCCGTTCCCCAGGGCCGCCGCGTTCACAGAGCCGGCTCCCAGCTTCCCCGACGTGACCGCTCCCTTCTGTAGTTTCGCCGTCGTCACCGCCCCCTTCTGGATCGACTTCGGGGTGACGGCGCCGGGCGCGATGTCGCCCTTTCGGACCAGAACCCTCTGCGACGCGGTCGCGACGCCCGAGAGGCTGATGGCGACGGCGACCAACGACATCGCCGCCGCGAAAGCGCCCATCCAGAACCCGGGGGTCCGCTTCGACTTGTCTACCTTCAGGGACATCACTATCTCCTCGATTCGTTGTTCTTCTGGCGGGCGTCATTCGCCCAATACAAATTCGTTACTTTCGGCCCGCTCATGGGCGAACCCTGACCCGCGCCGCATTGCTCGCGCCCGAGTCATATTCGTAGCCTGCCTGTGCGGGTGCTACGACGCGGACTCGAAAGGTGGTCGGCATCCTGGGTTTCGTGAATCTGTAGGTGGTCCGAAATCTGCCCTGTTCTCCCGTGATGACCTTTTTGAAGGTCAGCCAATCGTGGCCGTGCGCGCTCGACCCCTGTAGGACGAGCACGTGACCCCCGGGATTCGGCTTCGGCAACTTGCCGGTGATCTCGAGCTTGTGGCCGCCGCGGACCTTGTGGCTTCCCAGGGTGAGCGTCGGGCGCGCGCGGGTCTCTAGCGTCAGTTGTTTCGCGACCTGGAAGGAATTGTGGCGATAGCCGACCAGGAGCTGCCGATTCGCGCCGGGCTTCACTTCCATCGAGAAGTCGCCCCGGTTGTCCGTCGTCGCGGTCCCCACCGTCTGGGCGACCGTCGAAGAGCCGGCGGGCCGGGACTCCAGGCAGATCGTCGCGCCGGAGATCGGGTCGCCCGCCTGGTCGGTGAGGCCGCCCTCGACTTCGGTCGTGTCTCCATATTTGACGGTCAGATCGTCGGATCCGGCCCCGGCGAAACCCGCGCTCAGGTCAGCGCCGCCGGCGACCGGCGATTCCGTGCAGGCGTTGTTGACTTCGACCGTCCGAGGGCTGGAGCAGGAGACGTTCGGCGATCCCGTGGTGGCGAAATCGGACGCGCAGATCTGGACCGTGTTGGGCCCGTTCTGGAACGGCGCCTTCGACGTGTCGACTTCCCAGCTACCTGACAGCGAAGGAGGACACGGCGTCGGCGAGGTCGCCGCCAGGCCCTTGTAGCTGGAGTTCTGGACCTCCACCGCCGAGCAGACGCCGGTCGCCGTTCCCGGCATGGTCATGCCGTCGACCCTCAGTTCCAGCGACCGGACGCCGCCGCCCACGTCGGTCGCCTGCGCGTGGAGCCCCTGTTGTCCCCGAAGGACGTCGCCTTCCACCAGCGGCCCTTCCAAGGCGGTGACCACGGGTGGCGTCGGGTCGACCTCCGTGGCGGCGAGGAAATGCGCGCCGATGTGGGCGCCGGTTTCGCACTTCACGACGCAGGAGAGAGTGGTCGGGAACCTGTACCAGCCCGGTTCGGAGCCGATGGGGGGTTCGCTCCGGACAAGAAAGTAACGGGGAATTTCACCCGAGCCGGGCAAGGGCCAATATTCTGAAGTCGGATAGATGACGGAGACGCCGCCGAAGTTTTCTTGGTGCGCGAAGTCGAACGCGCTGGCGGTCACCGACAGGGATTCGACCCAACCCCCCGGGGTGTTCGGGATGGTGGTCCAAAGGAAGGCCAACCCGTCGCCTTCGGCGCCGGTCTGGGCGATCCCGAGCGATCCCCCGGGCAGGGCACAGGTCTGGACGAGCTGGAAGCTGGAGTCGGGGCTGGGTTCC
>DAIQOT010000016.1:0-30045 GCA_036787695.1 Solirubrobacterales bacterium
CGGCGCTGATCGCGCTGCTCCTGGTCGCGGTGATCGCCTTGATCGCGAGCGGCGGCGAAGTGAAGGCGGGGCGCGAACTGGCGGGGGTGATCGGCCGGCGCATCGCCTGCGCGCCGCATCTCCCCGACGCCTGTCACCACGAGGCGGTCGTCCCCGCCTACGGCTGGCCTCTCGCCCGGCTCGCCAGGGCACTCGCCCCCGCGCCCGAGCCGCTCCCCGCCGCCGACGGCCTGCCGCTCGTCCCGGTCGACTTCCGCCGCTGCCGCAGCGAGGGCTGCGCCGTCGCCGCCGGCCCCCACCTCACCGCCTCCAACCGCCGCACCACCGTCTTCACCCAGCTCCTCGACCACCGCCGCTCCGACGGCACGGTCGAGCTCATCTTTTGGGAGTACCGCCCGACGCTCGGCTGGAACGCCGTCCGCCGCACCGCGACCGCCGCCGGCATCGCCGCCGCGGCCGGCACCGAGGTGCTCGCCTCCCAGGACCCGAAGCTGGTCCCCCTCGAGACCCTCCCCGGCCACGACCACTACGACTTCCCCGCCGCCGAAACCCCACCATGGCAGTGGCACGTCGAAGCCCGCTACCCCGGCTGGTCCGACTAGCGCCGGCCGCCGTGGAGCGAAACCGTCCCTATGCGACGGAAAGGTTCCACAGCGCCTAGGCGGAGCTCGGGGTCGCGGCGCCCTCGCAGCCCGCCGCGCCCTCGCCACCCGCGCCGCCCTCGCCACCTTCGTTGCCGCCGTTCTCGCCGTCCTGATCTTCCTGGGCCTGTTTCATCAGGCCGCGCCAGTCGGTCGTGCGGAAGACGAGGAGGATCGCGGCGAAGCCGAGGACGACCGACCAGGCCGCCATCGCGATCTGGGTGCCGACCGAGAAGGAGAGGACCGCCGCCCGCGAGGGGCCGTGGAGGGTCGCGACCAGCAGCGCCTGCTGGGCGCCCGCGCCGCCGGGCGTGAAGGGGACGATGTTGGCGATCGCCTGCACGCTCATCACCAGCATCACGTTGCCGATCGACCCCTTCAGGCCGAACGCCTCGAGGAAGAACCAGAAGGCGGCGAAGCGGAAGCCCCAGCCGACCCCCTGCCAGGCGAAGACCTGCTTGAGGTAGTCGCCCGGCCGGGTGAGGATCACCAGCCCCTGTTTGACCCGCTGCCAGAAGCGGCGCACCCGCCGTCCCAGCCAGAACACCAGGCCGGCGATCACGATCAGCAGCACCCCGACCGTGATCGCCAGCGTCTTCGGGTGGTTGGCCCAGAAGGAGACCTCGAAGGCCGGCAGGTGGGGCAGCTCGGGCAGCGGCGGCAGCAGTCCCTGGGTGATCGCGTAGAGGAGGACGAGGATCCCGACCGAGGTGTCGAAGACGGTCTGCACGAGGAACGAGGAGGTGACCGCCGGATAGGACGAGTCGGGGATCTGGCGTTTGACCAGGAAGACCTTGGTGACGTCCCCCGCGTGCGCCGGGATGATCGCGTTGATCCCCGCCCCGGCCAGGTAGGCCGCCGCCAGATGGGTGAAGCCGATCCGCTTCCCCGGGTACGCCGCCCGCAGCACGTTGCGCCACGCCCAGGCCCGGCAGAGCTGCATCGCGAGCAGGCAGAGCAGCGCCAATCCGAACTGCGACCAGTGCACTTCGGAGAGGTGCCGGAAGAATTCCGTCACCGCGTTGAAGAAGTGTTCGAGGCTCGACGAGAGGTCGCCAAGGGGCATCTGGGCGAGGTAGTCGGGCATCGCAGCTAGAATGCCACGCTCGTGCCGGACACCGACACGCACACCTTGCCCCCGCTGCTGCCGAAAGACCCCTCAGACGAGGCGATGTGCGCTCGCGCCCGCGAGCGTTACGCCGCCGATCGCAAAAGCGCCCGACGCCGGCGCCGCAAACCGCATGCGGCGATGCCGAACTTCATCATCATCGGCGGCCTCAAGTGCGGCACGACGAGCATCCACCACTACCTCGGCCTCCATCCGGAAATCCAGATGTCGAAGCCGAAGGAGCTCAACTTCTTCGTCACCGAGCTGAACTGGGACCTCGGCCTCGACTGGTACGCGAGCCGCTTCGACGACCGCTTCAAGGTGCGCGGCGAGTCCTCCCCGCACTACACGAACCTGCCCCGCTACGAGGGCGTCGCCGAGCGCATCCGCACCCACTGCCCCGACGCGAAACTGCTCTACATGGTCCGCGACCCGATCAAGCGGATCCTCAGCCACTGGATGCACGCGACAGGCGCCGGCTACGAGACACGCGACATGGTCGAGGTCCTCTCCGACCCGAACACGCAGTACGTCAACCGCTCGCGCTACTGGATGCAGCTGCAGCCGTACCTGGAGCTGTTCGACCACGAGAACATCGAGGTCATCACCCAGGAGGAGCTGCAGGCCGACCGCGACGGGACGATGCGCAAGGCCTTCGCCTACGCCGGCGTCGACGAGAACTTCACCTCCGAGCAGTTCGACCGCGAGTGGGAGAAGTCGGCGGCCAAGCAGGGCGACAAATACCAGCTGATGGAGAAGCTGATCAAGCTGCCCGGCTTCCGCTCCTTCGACCGTAATTTCGACCGCCTGCCGGAGCGGATGCGCTGGCTGGTCGAGAAAGTCGTCCACGATCCGGAGAAACCGGCGGCGCCGAAGCCGGTCCTCCCCGACGACCTGCTGGCGACGCTGAAGAGCCGCTTCACCGAGGAAGTCCCCGAGCTGCAGAAGTTCGCCGGCCGCGAGTTCGCCGGCTGGAACGACTACAGCTGAGGCGGGCCGCCGGGCGAGCGCCGGAGTGTCCCGGCGCCACTTCGCCCGCGCCGCGCTCTAGGGTCTGACGAGTGCGCCGTCTCGTCCCAGACCCCGGCCCGACCTCGATCGACGAGCAGCTCGGCGCCTACCGCCCCTGGGACGACCCGCCCGCCGACCGTCCCCACCTCGCGTTGAACTTCGCCACCACGCTCGACGGGCGGGCGGCGATCGACGGCCGCTCCGGCGCGATCGGCTCCGACGTCGACACCGCGATGCTGGTCGGGCTGCGGCTGCGCTTCGACGCGGTGATGATCGGCGCCGGGACGATGCGGGCCGAGCGCTACGGGCGGATCGTCTCCGACCCGGCCAAGCGCGCCGACCGCGAGGCGCTGGGGCTGCCGGGCGACCCGCTGGTGGTGATCATCGGCGGCCTCGACCTGCCCTGGGACGCGCCGCTGTTCACCGACGGCGGCGGCGAGGTGCTCCTCTTCACCGGTGCCGAGGAGGACCCACCCGAGACCGCGACCCCGGTGCACGTCGTCCGCGAACCGGGCGGCCGCGTCGACATCGCCAAGGCGCTCCACCACCTGCGCGTCGAGCGCAACGTGCGCGCCGTCCTCTGCGAGGGCGGCCCCGGCCTCCACGCCGAGCTGCAGGCGGGGCGGCTCGCCGACGAGCTCTTCCTCACGATCGCGCCGAAACTGGTCGGCGCCGGACGCTCGATCCTCGAAGGCGCCCTCCCCGAGGTCGCCGAGCTGAAGCTGACCTGGCTGCTGCAGGAAGAGTCCGAGCTCTTCGCCCGCTACCGGCGCTGATCATCTAGCGTTCCGCGCACCGCCCGAGCGAGGGAACGGGCACGAGCAGAGAGGGAGAGATGGACTTCGAACCGACCCGCGAGGTAGCCGAGCTGCGCGAGCGCGTCCTCGACTTCATGGACGCCGAGATCTACCCCGCCGAGCGCGAGATCAACGACGCGCTCGACGACGAGGTCGGCCCCGGCGTCCCCTACCCGGCCAACCTCACCGCGGTGCGCGGGCGCGCTCACGATGCCGGCCTCTGGAACCTCTTCATGCCCGACGAGCGCTTCGGCCCCGGCCTGAAGAACTGGGAATACGGGCTGCTCTGCGAGGAGATGGGACGCAGCCCGATCGCCGCGCCGATGGCCTTCAACTGCTCCGCCCCGGACACCGGCAACATGGAGATCCTCGCCGAGCACGGGTCCGCCGAGCAGCGCGAGCGCTGGCTCGAGCCGCTGCTCGAGGGCCGCATCCGCTCCTGCTTCTCGATGACCGAGCCCGAGGTGTCCGGCTCCGACCCGACCCTGCTCCAGGGCCGCGCGGTCCTCGACGGCGACGAGTGGGTGATCGACGCGCACAAGTGGTACACGAGCGGCGCGGTCGGGGCCGACCTGGCGATCGCGATGGTGGTCACCGACCCGGAGGCGCCGGCGCACGCCCGCGCCTCGATGATCTGCGTGCCCACCGACAACCCCGGCTACGAGCTGGTCCGCGCGATCCCGGTGATGGGACACGACAAGGGCCCGGGCCACTGCGAGATCCGCTACACCGAGTGCCGGGTGCCGAAATCCAACCTGCTCGGCGAGCGCGGGGCCGGCTTCGCGATCGCCCAGGACCGGCTCGGGCCGGGACGCATCCACCACTGCATGAGGGCGATCGGGACCGCCGAGCGAGCCCACGAGATGATGTGCCGCCGCGCCAACGAACGCCACGCCTTCGGCGGCCCGCTGGCCGACAAGCAGTTCGTCCAGGAGTCGATCGCCGTCAGCCGGATGGAAATCGACCAGGCCCGCCTGCTCACCCTCTACGCCGCCTGGAAGATGGACACCGAGGGCAAGCGCGCCGCGCGCCAGTCGATCTCGGCGATCAAGATCGTCGCCGCGAACATGGTGATGAACGTCCTCGACCGGGCGATCCAGATCCACGGCAGCCTCGGCATGACCGACGACACCGTGCTCGCCCCGATGTGGCGCTTCAGCCGCATGCTGCGCCTCGCCGACGGCCCCGACGAGGTCCACAAGATGGTCCTCGCCCGCCGCGAGCTGAACCGCTGGTCCAAGCGCGCCGAGGCCGAAGCGAGCGGGGCACCGCTAGAGCCGCGGCACCCCACCCGCATGGTCTGATCGCTAGTTGAAGACGATCATCGCGTTGTTGGCGCTGGTGGTGAAGGAGGTGCCTGAGTAAAGGCGGTTGAAGACGGTGATTTCCGTACCCGCCGGGCAACCTCCTGCCGCACCGCGGAGGTACTCCGTCACACCATCGGAACCGGGGTCACCCTGGCGAAGTGCCGAAACGACCGTCCAGTTGAAGCCGAGATTGCTGAAGCAGAAGGTCCCTTCGGTGGTGCCTTTGGAGATGCTGCTCTGTGCGATGTTCTTGGCCCGGCCTTCGACGATCGTGCCGCTGCCGCTCACTTCGACGAAAGCGAGGGCGCTGCCGGGTTCGCCCGTATCGCCTTTTTCGCCCCGATCGCCCTTGTCACCCTTGTCACCCTTGGCTCCGGTCGTCCCTTTCGCGCCGGCCGCGCCGGCCGCCCCGGCTGGGCCGGCTGGGCCCGTGGCGCCTTTCAGCGCGGTTTTGGTCGCTTTCTTGATTTTCGCCAGGCTGACTGCTTCTTTAGCCAGCTGCTTGGTGCCGACGGATTCTTTGCCGAGCTGGGAGGCGGCGAACGCCGTGCCACCGGCGAGGACGAGGAAAACCGCGATCGACGACATCACGTTGGCGTACGTGAGCCGCCTGCGAAGAGGCTTCATTTGTTACTCCTTACATGGGAGGGTCGGGACTAGACACCGCGACCCTCCCATACGTGCCGGTCGTGTCAACCGGCCTAAACGGCTTGGCAGAGCCGTTTGCGACCCAACCTCAGCCGCGTGACTCGATCTCGGCGGCCGTCTCGGCGAGGCGCTCGACCAGGCGGGCGAACGCTTCGACGCCGGCGTCGACCTCGAATTTGCCGAAGCCGCCGCCGACGTAGCGGGCGAAGACGCCCTCGAGGATGATCGCCAGCTTCCAGTAGCCGAGGGCGACGAAGAAGTCGAGTTCGGAGAGGTCGCGGCCGGAGGCCTCGGCGTAGCGGGCGGTGAGCTCGTCGCGGGTCGGGAAGCCGGGCAGCAGGTTGGCGGGCATGCCGATCGCGAGGCTCTCGTCGCCGCGCTCGGGCCAGTAGGCGATCAGGGTGCCGACGTCGGCGAGCGGGTCGCCGAGGGTGCAGAGCTCCCAGTCGACCACCGCCGCCACCTCGCCCGAGTCGGTGAGGATCATGTTGTCGAGGCGGTAGTCGCCGTGGACGATCGAGACGCCCTCCTGGGCGGGGATCCGGGCCGAGAGGCGCTCGTGCACGCGGTCGATCGCCGCCAGCTCCCGCGTCTTCGATTTCTCCCACTGCCCGTACCAGCGCCGCAACTGGCGGGCGACGTAGTCCTCCTTGCGGCCGAGGTCGCCGAGCCCGACCGCGTCGGGGTCGACCGCGTGGATCGCCGCCAGGGTGTCGGCGACGCGCATGCCGATCGCGGCCCGGTCGCCCTCGTCGGGGAACGCCGCCTCGGCCTCGCTGGTGCCGCGCAGCACCGGCCCGCGGACGAAGTCCATCACGTAGAAGGGCGCGCCGTTCACCGAGTCGTCCTGGCAGAGCCCGACCACCGGCGCGACCGGGACCGGGGTCGTCCCCAGGGCCGAGACGACGCGGTGCTCGCGGGCCATGTCGTGGGCCGAGGAGAGCGTCTTGCCGAGCGGCGGCCGGCGCAGCGCCCACTCGCTCCCGGCCGCGTCGGTGACCCGGTAGGTGAGGTTCGAATGGCCGCCGGCGATCCGCTCGTAGGTCAGCGGCGGCACCGCCGCGGGCACGTTGGCGGCGAACCAGGCGGCCATCCCGGCGGCGTCGATCCCGTCGACAGGCGCGGTTGCAGCGTCCCCATCCACGGCAGATCCCTCCTCGCGGCCTGTAGCCTCGTCCCCCATAGCCGCGCAAGCATATTCACGAGAAGGGCGACGACGCCTGAGCCCATCGCTTGCCAACCGCCTCCGGATCGGCTTCGCGATCGTCTTCGCCGTGATCACGGCGATGACCGTCTTCGGCGTCGCGCACATCATCCAGCAGCGCCAGGACTACGAGAACGGGATCGAACGCTCCTACCGCACCGAGATGGTCGCGCGGGTGAAGCTCGCCGAAGGGGTAGCGCCGAAAGCCTCGCGCCACGCGGTCCTGCGCCAGGAAGCCCACCGCGAGGAACTCCGGCACTCGATCTCCCACGGCACCCGTAACACCGTGATCCTGGTCGCCGCGGGCCTGCTCGCCGGGCTGCTCGGCGCGCTCCTCCTCTTCGCCGGGCTGATCGCGACGATGCGCCGGCCGCTCGAGGCTCTGGTCAGCGCCGCCGGCCGCCTCGCCGCGGGTGATCGCTCGACCCGGGTCGAGGTCGGCGGCCCGGCCGAGACCGCGGCGCTCGGCACCGCCTTCAACGAGATGGCCGCGGAACTCGAGCTCGAGGCATCCGAACGCGACCGCCTCGACCGGATGAAAGACGAGTTCGTGCTGACCGCCTCGCACGAGCTCCGCAGCCCGCTGACCTCGGTCCAGGGCTTCGCCGAGCTGCTGATGATGGACCGCGAGTCGCTCAGCCCGCGGCAGGTGGAGACCGTCCAGATCATCCTCGACAACTGCCGCCACCTGGTGCGACTGCTGAACGACCTGCTCGACCTCGCCCGCTCCGACGCCGGGCGCCTGACGATCAAACCGCGCCCGACCCAGCTGACGCCGCTGATCGAGGACGTCGTCCGCACGATGCGCGCCCAGACCGACGCCGATCGGCAGACTCTGGTCGAGCGGATCGATCCTCAGCTACCACTGGTAGAAGTGGAGCCGGACCGAATTCGCCAAATTCTGGTGAATCTCGTTACCAACGCCCATGAGTATTCGCCGGACGAAGCGACTATCCAGGTGATCGCTCGGGTAGCCGATTCCGTAGTGCAGATAGACGTGACCGATAACGGACCAGGAATCCCAGCCGCCCAGGCGGACCACATCTTCGAGCGCTTCGTGCGCGGCGACGCCGGCTTGACCCAGCGCGTCGGCGGCACCGGGCTCGGCCTGGCGATCTCGAAATCGTTGGTCGACCTGCACGGCGGCACGATCGAGGTCGACTCGGTCGTCGGCCGCGGCTCCACCTTCACCGTGCGCCTCCCGCTGGCGCCGCCCGGCGCGATCGAATCGACGGCGCCATCGGGCCCGCGCGCTCTGGCGGAAGGCCAACGATGACCACAGTCCTGATCGCCGACGATTCCGAGACGATCCTCCTGCTGATGCGGACGCGCCTCGAGCTGGCGGGCTACGAGGTCGAGACCGCCGCCGACGGCCAGGAGGTCACCGAGCTGGTCGACCCCGACGCCACCGACGGCCCCGACATCCTTCTTCTGGACGCGATGATGCCGCGCAAATCGGGCATCGACGCCCTCCGCGAGCTGCGCGCCGCCGGCCTCGAAACCCCGGCGCTGATAGTCAGCGCCCACCAGGACCCGAGCGACGCCAGCGCTCCCCAGGACCTTGAAATCAGCGGCTACCTGACCAAGCCGATCGACTTCGACCTGCTGTTGGAGACCGTCGCCGAACTGACCGCCAAGACCGGCTGAGGCTCCGCCGCGCCGGGCGGCGCCGACTCCTACCGACTCGCGAGCGCCGCGCCGAATGACTGGCGCAAACGGCAGTTCCCCGGGTCCGGCCCCCGGAACGACACTGGTTGAGGATTGTCACCTTCGCCCCAGAGCCGATCGTTCGCGACCATCGAGTTCGAGGTCTCCGAGGCGATAGCGACGATCACCCTCAACCGCCCGGAGCAGCTCAACGCGCTCGATCCGACGATGGAGCGCGAGCTGCTCCAGGTCTGGGACCTGGTCGACGGTGACGACGAGATCCGGGCGGCCGTCGTCACCGGCGCCGGGCGGGCCTTCTGCGCCGGGTTCGACCTCTCGCACGGCTTCGACGTCTTCCGCGCCGCCGAACTGCGCGGCACCGAGGAGACCCCGCCGGGCGGCGTGCCCCGCGACAGCGGCGGGCTGATCGCGCTGCGGATGTTCCGCTGCACGAAGCCGATCATCGCCGCGATCAACGGCGCCGGGGTCGGCTTCGGCGCCACCTTCCCGCTGCCGATGGACGTCCGCCTCGCCTCGACCAAGGCGCGCTTCGGCTTCGTCTTCTCGCGCCGCGGGATCTGCCTCGACGCCGCCTCGAGCTGGTTCCTGCCGCGCGCGGTCGGGCTCAGCCGGGCGCTCGAGTGGACGATCAGCGGCCGCATCTTCGACGCCGACGAGGCGCTCGAGGCGGGCCTCGTCCGCTCCCTCCACGAGCCCGATGACCTGCTCCCCGCGGCGCGCGAGGTCGCCCTCGGGATGATCGAGTCGAGCGCCCCGGTCTCGGTCGCGCTGAACCGCCAGCTGCTCTGGCAGATGTCGTCGGCGCCCCACCCGATGGACGCCCACCGCCAGGAGTCGATCTACATCGCCGCCCGCGCGACGTCCCCGGACACCACCGAGGGGGCCGACTCGTTCAAGGAGAAGCGGCCGCCGAGCTTCCCCGGCCGCGTCTCGGCCGACATGCCCGAAGGCTTCCCCCCTTATGAGGAGCCGCCTTTCTATCTCGCCCCCGACGGCGGGGGCCCGGCATGAGCGCGACCGCGCGCCGCGGGCTCTGCGTCTTCGGCGCCAACCTCGACGCGCTCGCCACCGGCGCCGAGGCCGCCGACGCGGCGGGCTTCGACGGCGTCTGGACCTCCGAGCTCTACAACCGCTCGGCCACGGTGACGCTCGCCGCCGCCGCCCTCCGCACCTCCCGCGCCAGGCTCGGCTCGGGGATCATCTACGGCGTCGGCCGCAGCCCGCTGATGCTCGCCGCCGAGGCCGCCGACCTCGACGAGCTGAGCGGCGGCCGCTTCATCCTCGGGCTCGGCAACGGCACCCGGCGGATGATCTCCGACTGGCACGGGCTCGACGGCGACGCGCCGGCGGTGCGGATGGAGGAGCTGGTGCCGCTGGTGCGGAAGATCTGGCGGCTGCCGGAGGAGCCGATCGACCACGACGGCCGCTTCTACAAGCTGAAGCTGGCGGCGCTCGACCGCAGCGGCCGGACCCCCGAGATCCCGATCTACACGGCCGGCGTCGGCGCCCGGATGATCGAGAGCGCCGGGCGGGTCGCCGACGGCCTGCTCGCCCACACGATGTGCGTGCCCCGGTACCTCGACGACGTGGCGCGGCCCGCGGTCGAGCGCGGCGCGGCGAAGGCCGAGCGTGACCCGGGCGACGTCACGATCGCGACCTTCGCGCTCGCCTGCGCGGCCCCCGACGCCGACGTCGCGCGGCGCGAGGCGGCGGCGATGATCGCCTTCTACGGCACCGTCAAGTCCTACGCCGTCGTCTTCGAGCACTGCGGCTTCGGCGCCGAGGCGAAGGCGATCCAGACGGCCTTCGCGGCGCGCGACCTGGAGGCGATGGTCGGCGCGGTGAGCGAGGCGATGGTCGACGAATTCGCCGCCGCCGGCACCCCCGAGGAAGTCGACGCCAAACTGCGCCGCTACGACGGCGTCGTCGATGAAGTCGTCCTCTCGGTCCCCAGCTTCCAGGTCACCGACGAGCGCGTCGCCGAGAACCTCTCGCTGCTGACCGACCGCTGCGCCCCGTGAGCGTCCGCTGGCTCGTCCCGACGCTCGCCTACGTGGTCACCCTCGGCGCGCTCGGGGTGACCAGCAAGCTCGCTCTGCGCACGATGGGCTGGCAGGACCTCGTGGTCTGGACGGCGGCCGCCTACGCGGTCGGCGCGATCGTCCTCCTCGTCCTTGGCAAGGGCAGCTTCGACACCGGCCCCGACGTCGGCTGGGCCCTCGTCTCGGCGGTCATCGTGGTCAGCTCCCTGGTCCTCCTCTACATCGCCCTCGGCAACGGCGAGGCCTCCAAGGTAGTCCCGATCACCGCCGCCTACCCCGCCGTGACCCTGATCGGCGCCGCCCTCTTCCTCTCCGAGGACATCACCGCCGGCAAGCTCGCCGGCATGCTCCTCGTCCTCGGCGGCGTAGTAGTCCTCACCGTCGCCGACTGACCCTCCCCCGAGGCGGGACGAAACCGTCTCGGGCTGGCGCCCCGGGGAAAGGGACCGGCCCTCTCGGTGGCGACCCGGGCAGGCTGAGGCCGCCACCGAGAGGGCCGGTCTGCGGGAAGAGTGCAAGGGGCACCTTTTCGGCTCACGGCCGTTGCGGATCGCCCGAGATGTCCCCGGAAGTCACAGGTCCGACGCGAAGACCCATGGAACGTCACAGGCCTCGGTGCCTTATTCAGACGTTGCAATCACGTGACCAGGGTTTGACCCCCCTATAGGAGGCCAAATCCGTGCAGCGCGTTTCGGCCCCTCCGTCCGGGGCCTGAAACGCATGAGGACCAGTGACGAAACCGGCGTCTCTCCGCGCACTCCGTCGTGTTCCCGGCACCTTCGTCACGGACCCGACCGGTCAGGGACCTCTGCGGAGAATTCCGGGTCCTCAGCAACCGAGATTATCCGCACACCTTCCTGAGCGGTCGCCAGCAGCACGTCCCGGGCGTCTCGTGGCGGCCACAGCCTGCCCGGGCCGTCGCGAGACGCCCGGGACGGGGCTCGGATGGCCGCTGCGGACCCGCGCTTTTTCTACCTCTGACGGAGTAGAAAAAGCGCAGGAGGGCGGGGGTTAGTCGAAGTTGCCGGCGCGGAGTTGGTCGCGGAGCTCGGAGCGGCGGATCTTGCCGCTGATCGTCTTCGGCAGCTCGTCGACGAAGTGGATCTCGCGGGGGTACTTGTAGGGGGCGGTGAGGTTCTTGGCGAAGTCCTGGAGCTCCTTGGCGAGGGCGGGGTCGCCCTCGTGGCCCTCGGCGAGGATGACGAAGGCGCAGACGATCTGGGTCCGCTCCGGGTCGTCCTTGCCGACCACCGCCGCCTCGACCACGGCCTCGTGCTCGACCAGCGCCGACTCGACCTCGAACGGGCCGATCCGGTAGGCGGAGGAGGTGATCACGTCGTCGTCGCGGCCCTCGAACCAGAGGTAGCCGTCGCCGTCGCGCCAGGCTTTGTCGCCGCTGTAGTAGAGGCCGTGGCGGAAGGACTTGGCGTTCGCCTCGTCGTCGCCGACGTACTCGTCGAAGAGGCCGACCGGGCGGGCGCCGTCGAGCTTGATCGCGATGTTGCCGACGACGTCGTCGTCGCAGCGGGCCCCCTCGTCGTCGAAGACGTCGACGTCCCAGCCGGGCATCGGCTTCCCCATCGACCCGGGCCGCACCGGCAGGCAGCGGTAGTTGGCGACCATCGCCACCGTCTCCGACTGGCCGTAGCCGTCGTAGACCGTCAGCCCGCCGGTGCCGTCGGCCCAGGCGCGGATCACCTCCGGGTTGAGCGGCTCGCCGGCGCTGGTGCAGTGGCGCAGGTTCGAGAGGTCGTGCTTGGAGAAGTCGCCCTGGACGATCAGGCGGTAGAGCGTCGGCGGGGCGCAGAACGAGGTGATCTCGCCCTTCGAGACGATCGACAGGACCGTGTCGGCGTCGGGCTTGCCGAGCGCCACCTGGACCACGGTCGCCCGCTCGTGCCACTGGCCGAAGAGGCCGCCCCAGGCCGCCTTCGCCCAGCCGGTGTCGGAGACGGTCCAGTGCCGGTCACCGGGACGGAGGTCGTGCCAGAAGCGCGCCGTCGTCGCGTGCCCGAGCCCGTATGAGACCGGCTGGCGGACCATCTTCGGGTAGCTGACCGTGCCGCTGGTGAAGAAGATGATCATCGGGTCGGTGGCGACCGTCGGTGCGGCGGGCACCTCGCCGTCGCCGGCCGCGTCGAGCAACTTGTCGAGGTCCGACCAGCCCTCGCCACCGCCGCCCCAGGCGATCTTCAGGCGCAGGCCGGGGAGCTCCTCGGTGACCGCGTCGAGCCGCTCGGCGCCGCTGCCGTCGGTGATCGCGACGCTCGCCTCCGATACCCGCAGCCGGTAGCCGATGTCGCGCGGCGTGAGCATGTTCGGCGCCGGCATCACCACGGCGCCGATGCGGATCGCGCCCAGCATCGCCGTGTACCAGGCGGGGACGCGCGGCAGCATGATGAAGACGCGGTCGCCCTTGCCGACGCCCGCGTCGAGGAGGGCGCGCGCCGCCCGGCGCGACTCCAGCGCCAGGTCGGCGACGGTCTGTTCGGCGACGACGCCGCCCTCGCCGTCGAGTGAGGCCAGCGCGAGGTCGTCCGGCGCCTCCGCCGCCCACTTCTCGACGATGTCGATCACCGGGTTGAAGACCTCCGGAACCTCCAGCCGGAAGCCGGCCTTCTCGGCGTCGTAGTCGCTCATCCGCGGCTCGGCGGAACGGTTCGGCAGTGCGCTCATCTCAGTCCCCTCCTCCACTTTGCGGCGCGATCCCTCAGCGCCCTTTCCAGACAGGTTTGCGCTTTTCGGCGAAGGCCCGCGGGCCCTCCTGTCCGTCCTCGCTCAGGTAGACCTTTTCGTAGATCTCGTCGGCGTGATCGAGACCCTCCTCCCAGCCGCGATCGGCCGAGGCGTAGATCATCTCCTTCGCCGCCTCCACCGACAGCGGCGCCATCTCGGCGATCCCGCGCGCCATCTTCTCCGCCTCCTCGCGCAGGTCCTCCAGCGGCACGACCTTGTTGACGAAGCCGATCTCGTAGGCGCGCTGTGCGGTGATCGGCTGCCCGGTGAGCAGGATCTCCATCGCCAGGCGCGGGCCGATGATCCAGGCCAGCGGCGCCGCCCACGGCGACCCGCGACCGACTTTCACCTCGGTGACGCCGAATTTCGCGTTGTCGGAGGCGATGCAGAGGTCGACCTGCTGGGCGAGCAGGAAGCCGCCCGCGAAGGCGTAGCCGTTGACCGCGGCGATCACCGGCTTCTTCACCTGGACGGTCCGCCCGAGGTGGACGATGAAGTCCTTCGGCGGGATTTTCAGCGCCGTGTCCGACATCTCTTTGAGGTCGCCGCCGGCGCAGAAGGCTTTGTCGCCGGCCCCGGTGATGATCAGGACGGCGGCCGAGTCGTCCTCGTTGAACTTGTCGATCCCCAGGCGGAGGCCGTCGCGGACCGCTTTGTTCAGGGCGTTGCGGGCCTCGGGGCGGTTGATCGTCAACCAGGCGACGCGATCGTCGACCTCGTAGAGGACCTCGGGCGGGATCTCACTCATCGTTCGTCGTTCCTTTCGTCTTCTCGGGTCAGATCCTGAGCACGCCGCCAGGCGTGCGCTCGACCGGCGCGCCGGCGGTGACCGAGAGGGCCATGCCGAGGGTGTTGCGGGTGTCGGTCGGGTCGATCAGCCCGTCGTTGCGCATCTCGGAGGTGAGGTGGTAGGCGCCGCTGGTCTGCTCGAAGTACTCGCCGACCTCGGCCGCGATCCGTTCGATCTCGTCGGTGTCGGGCTCGTGGCCGCGCCGTTTCATGCTCGCGATCCGCACTTCCGACAGCGTTTTCACCGCCTGCTCGGCGCCCATCACCGAGGACTTCGAGTTCGGCCAGGCGAAGAGGAAGCGCGGCCCCCAGGAGGGCCCGCACATCGCGTAGTTCGCGGCCGCCTGCGAGGCGTGGATCAGCACCGAGAGCTTCGGCACGGTGACGTTCGACTGGACCATCAGCATCTTCGCCCCGTCCTTGGTGATCCCGTTGCGCTCGTACTCCTTGCCGACCATGAAGCCGGTCACGTTGTGGAGGAAGATCAGCGGGATCCCATCGCGGTCGCAGATCTGCATGAACTGGGACGCCTTGTTGGCCGCCTCGCTGTAGATCACGCCGTTGTTGGCGAGGATCCCGACCTTGAAGCCCCAGATATAGGCCCAGCCGGTGACCATCGTGTCGCCGTAGTCGGGCTTGAACTCGTGGAAGAGGCTGCCGTCGACGATGCGGGCGATCACCTCCCGCACCTCGAACTGCTTTTTGATTTCGTCGGGGATGATCCCGTAGATCTCGTTGGGGTCGTAGTAGGGCTCTTCCGGCTCGCGCCGGTCCATCCAGGTCTTGTCGGGCTGCCGCCAGAGGCCGACGATCTCGCGGGCGAGGGCGATGCCCTCCTCCTCGGTGTCGACCGCGTAGTCGCCGGTGCCGGAGACGCTCGTCTGCATGTCGGCGCCGCCGAGTTCGTCGGCGGTCACTTCTTCACCGGTCGCGGCTTTGACCAGCGGCGGGCCGGCGAGGAAGACGCAGCCGGTGCCGCGGACCATGATCGACTCGTCGCAGAGCGTCGGCAGGTAGGCGCCGCCCGCGGTGCAGAGGCCGAGCACGACGGCCAGCTGCGGGATCCCGGCGCCGCTCAACAGGCACTGGTTGTGGAAGATGTTCCCGGCCAGCGCGTAGATTTCGTCCTGCAGCGGCAGGTAGGCGCCGCCGCAGTCCATCAGGTGGACGACCGGCAGCCGGTTCTCGAGCGCGATGTCGAGCGCCCGGACCATCTTCTTCACCGACAGCGGGTACCAGGAGCCGCCTTTGAGCGAGCTGTCGCCGGCGTTGATCAGCACCTCGCGGCCGTTGATCACGCCGACCCCGGTGATCACCAGGCCCTGCGGCGCCTCGCCGTCGTAGGCCTCACCGGCGGCCAGCGCCGACAGCTCGAGGAACGGCGAGCCCGGGTCGAGCAGCAGTTTCAGGCGCTCCCTCACCGGCAGCTTGTCCTGCTCGGCGAGCCGGTCCCAGGCGCGCTGGGGCCGGTCGTAGCGGGCCGCGTGGAGGCGCTCCTTCAGCTCCTCGGCGAGGCCGAGGTTGTGCTCGCGATTCGATTTGTAGGTCGGCGAGCTGGTGTCCAGGGTCGAGATGATGCGACGCACTTCAGTCCTCCTCTTTCACGGTCTCGTCCTCGGGCTCGAGCGAGATCAGGGCGTCGCCGCGGTCGAACGTTTCGCCGACCTCGCGATGGATCCGCTCGACCCGGCCCTCGCGGGAGGCGGTCATCTCGCTCTGCATCTTCATGCTCTCGATCGTCACCAGCACCTGGCCGACGTGGACCTCGTCCCCGGCGGCGACGGCGACCGAGACGACGGTGCCCGGCATCGGCGCGGTGACCGTGTCCTCGCGGTCGGATTCCTGCAGCGAGCGCTCGACCGGGTCGAAGACCTCCATGTTCCAGGCGCGGCCGAAGGCGTGGACGTAGACGGTGTCGTGGTCGACCGCCAGCCAGACCTTCTCGACCCGGTCGCCGAGCGCCAGCTCGTAGGCGCGGCCGACCGGGCTGAGGTCGGCCTCGTAGGCGGCGCCGCCGATCCAGAGCGTCGCGTCGGTGCCGCGGCGGGAGACGGCGACCTCGGTCGCCTCGCCACCCTCGGTTGATATCTCCAGTCTCATCAGGGCCTCCACTCCCCCATCGCCGCGAGCGGCGCCGGTATCTCGAAGCGATGATCGAAGCGCGGGCTGGCCATCGCCGCGGCGGCGATCAGGACCCGGGCCTCGTCGGGTGACAGCGGCTCGCCGACCAGCTCGTCGGCGTGTTCGTCGAGGAAGCTCGTCGTCGTCTCGCCGGCGGCGAACGCCGGATGGGCGAGCACCTGCTCGAGGTAGGCGGCGTTCGTCTGCAACCCGAGCAGCACCGTTTCCCGCAACGCCCCGCGGGTGCGCCGGATCGCCTCCTCGCGGGTGTCGCCGCTGCCGATCAGCTTGGCGATCATCGGGTCGAAGGAGGAGCTGATCTCCTGCCCCTCGGTCGTCCCGTGGTCGACCCGCACGTCGGGCCCGGCGGGGAAGCTGACCAGCGCCAGCTTGCCGGTGGCCGGGGCGAAGTTCGAGGCCGGGTCCTCGGCGTAGATCCGGCACTCGATCGCGTGCCCGGTGAGCGAGACCGCGTCCTGGTCGTAGCCGAGCTCCTCGCCGGCGGCGATCCGCAGCTGTTCGGCGACGATGTCTTTGCCGGTGACCAGCTCGGTCACCGGGTGCTCGACCTGCAGCCGCGTGTTCATCTCGAGGAAGTAGAAGTTGCGCTCGCCGTCGACGACCATCTCGATCGTCCCGGCCGAGACGTAACCGACCGCCTTCGCCAGCTCGACCGCTCGGGCGCCCATCTGGGCGCGGGTCTCGGGGTCGATGAAGGAAGACGGGGCCTCCTCGATCACCTTCTGGTAGCGCCGCTGGATCGAGCACTCCCGCTCGCCGAGGTGGACGACGTTGCCGTGCGAGTCGGCGAGCACCTGGACCTCGATGTGGCGGGGGTGGTCGACGTAGCGCTCGACGAAGACGCGGCCGTCGCCGAAGCTGGCGAGCGCCTCGCTCGAGGCGAGGTCGAAGGCCTCGCGGCATTCCTCGGCGGAGCGGGCGATCCGCATGCCCTTGCCGCCGCCGCCCGCGCTCGCCTTCAGCAGCACCGGGTAGCCGACCGAGTCGGCCGCCGCGAGGGCGGCGTCGGCGTCGGCGACGGCGCCGTCGGAGCCGGGGACCGTGGGCATCCCGGCCTTGTCGGCGATCGCCTTCGACTCGATCTTGTCGCCCATCGAGCGGATCGCGTCGGGCGGCGGGCCGATGAAGGTCAGCCCCGCGTCGGCGACCGCCTGGGCGAAGTCGGCGTTCTCCGACAGGAAGCCGAAGCCCGGGTGGATCGCGGTCGCGCCGGTCTCCACCGCCGCGGCAAGGATGGACTCGACGTTCAGGTAGGCGCCGACCGGCGTGTCGCCGTGCAGCTCGACCGCCTCGTCGGCGTCGCGCACCGCGGGGCTGCCGCGGTCGAGCGAGTGGAAGACGGCGACGCTCGGGACCTCGAGCGCCCGCAGCGTGCGGATGATCCGCGCCGCGATCTCGCCGCGGTTGGCGACCAGGACCTTCTCCGGCAGGCTCATCTGGCGACCTCCAGCAGCGCCGCGACCTCGGCGTCGATCGCGATCGGCATCGTCAGCAACATCGCCGCGTAGGACTTCGCCTGCGGGTCGTAGCGCAGGGTCGAGGTGCCGCCGGTCCCGCCCAGCACCTGGGTCAGGATGATGTTGATCGCGTCGAGGCCCGGCATCGCCCAGCGCTTCACCTCGGCGTCGTCGCGAAGGACGTGGGCGAAGAACTCTTCGACCCGCTCCGCCGTCACCTGGGCGGCGACCGTCGGCGCGAACTCCGGCCGGCGGGCGATCAGGCCGATGTTGGCGAGGTTGCCCTTGTCGCCGCTGCGCCCGTAGACGAGGCGTTTGAGCGGCACCCGGCGGACGCCTCCCGGCGGCGCCTCGCTCGGCTCGTCGAGCACCTGCGTGCCCGGCTTCGCGTCCGGGTCGCCCGGCGACAGCGTCAGCGGCAGGTTCTCGCCGGCGAGCGTCACCTTCGGTTCGGCCACGCCCTTGTCGACGAGCAGGTGGATGACGCGGAAGACCGGGGCGGGCCGCGGGCGGCCGGCGAAGAACCCGGTCATGCCCTGGGCGACCAGGCTGGTCGGCACGTACTCGCCGGAGAAGACCTCGACGCCGGCCCGCTCGGCGTGCAGCACGCCGATCTTCACCACGACCTCGGTGGCCCCGTCGGGCTTGCTCTTGTCGCCGAGGATGTCGCCGCCGCCGACGACCTCGAGCGAGGTCTCGCGGAAGGGCTCGAGGCCTTTCTCGGCGAGCAGCCGTTCGGAGCGGGCGAAGATCGCCTCGGCCGCGCGCCGGGCGCGCCCGGCGGCCTCGTAGCCGGCGAACATCGCCGTGGTCACCGCCCGGTAGCCGTCCTGGTGGGTCGCGGTCACCTTGTAGGTGCCGGTCGGCGCCGAGCCTTTCGCGCCGGTCGCGCGGACGCGGTCGGGCCCGACCTGCTCGAGCTGCACCCCGCGCCAGTCGCAGACGACGTCCGGCATCACGTAGGCGCCGGGGTCGCCGATCTCGTAGAGGATCTGCTCGCCGACGGTCCCCGGGGTGATCAGCCCGCCGGTCCCCGGCGCTTTGCTGATCGTCACCGTGCCGTCGGCCTCGCACTCGGCGATCGGGTAGCCCATGTCCTCCCAGCCGGGGACGCTCGACCAGTCGGTGAAGGTGCCGCCCGCGCACTGCGGCCCGCACTCGACGATATGGCCGGCTAGCGAGCCCGCGGCGAGCAGGTCATAGTCGTCGTCGGACCAGCCGAACTCGTGCATCAGCGGGCCGAGGACGACCGCGGCGTCGACGCAGCGCCCGGTGACGACGATGTCGGCGCCGGCCGCGAGGGCGGTGGCGATCGGCCGCGCGCCGAGGTAGGCGTTCATCGAGCTGATCCCGGTGCCGGGGAGCGCCTCGCCGGTGAACATGTCGTCGGCGCCGGCGGCGCGGATCTCGTCGAGCTTCGGCAGCAGGTCGTCCCCCTCGACCGCGGCGACCTTGAGGTCGAGCCCCGCCTCTTTCACGGCCGCCTCGAAGGCGGCGGCGAGTGCGGCCGGGTTGAGCGCGCCGGCGTTGGTCACGACCTTGATCCCGCGCTCGGCGATCTCCGCCAGGTGGGGCTGCAGCGAGGTGATCGCGTCGGGGACGAAGCCCGCCTCGGGGTCCTTCGCCCGCGCCCGGGCGAGCAGCGCCATCGTGATCTCCGCCAGGTAGTCGGCGACCAGGTAGTCCAGGTCCTTCTCGCGCAGGAGCTGCGGGACGGCCGAGCGGGTGTCTCCCCAGAAAGCTGCCCAACATCCGATCTTCGTCACGTTCTTCTCCTCGTTAGTCATCATCGAGCGGCCTTGTCGAGAAAGGCGCGCATCGCTCCAAGGGTCTCGTCGGTCCCGAGCGCGATCGCCTGGGCGAGCGCCTCGATCCGCAGCGAGTCCTCGAGCGTCGTGGCCTCGCCACGGTTGATCAGGTCCTTGGCCATCGTCATCACCGCCGGGATCGGCGTCGCCAGGCGCTCGGCCAGGCCGATCGCCTCCGCCAGCGCCTCCTCGGCGCTGCCCGCCAGCCGGTTCACGATCCCCAGCTCGTGGGCGCGGGCGGCATCGATCTCCTCGCCGAGCAGCATCAGCTCCTTCGCCGCGTGGGTGCCGACCGTGCGCGGCAGCAGCCAGGCGCTGCCGAGGTCGGGGACGAGGTTGCGGCGGACGAAGACCTGGCAGAAGCGGGCGTCGGCCGCGGCGACGATCAGGTCGCAGGCGAGCGCGGTCGAGAAGCCGGCCCCGTAGGCGGGCCCGCTGACCGCGGCGACGATCGGCAGCCTGCTGTTGCGCAGTCCGAGGATCAGGTTGTGGAGCGCGCCCATCACCGCGATCCGCGCCTCCGGCTCGCCGCCCGCGACGCGCTCGCCGACGTCGGCGAGGTCACCGCCGGAGGAGAAGGCGCGGCCGGCGCCGGCGAGGACCGCGGCCCGCACCTCGGCGTCGGCCTCGACCTCGTGGAGCGCGGCGACGACGTCGTCGACCAGCTCGACCCCGAGCGCGTTCAGCCGCGCCTCGCGGTCCATCCTGATGATCGCGACACCGCCCTCGCGGCGCTCGATGTTGGCGTAGGACAAGGTCGGGCTCCTTACATTCGAAAGATCGGCTTGCGGCGCTCACCGAGCGGCGCGTTGGCGGTGACCGAGAGCGCGAGCCCGAGTACGTCGCGGGTGCTCTCGGGGGCGATCACGCCGTCGTCCCAGAGGCGGGCGCTGGCGTAGTAGGGATGGCCCTGGGTCTCGTACTGGAGGCGGATCTCGGCTTTGCGTTCCTCGATCTTCTCCGGGTCGGTCTCGCGGCCGACCATGGTCAGGACGTTGGCGGCCTGGTCGCCGCCCATCACGCTGATCCGCGCGTTCGGCCACATCCAGAGGAAGCGCGGGAAGTAGGGCCGGCCGCACATCCCGTAGTTGCCGGCGCCGAAGGAGCCGCCGACGATCACGGTCAGCTTCGGCACCCGCGCGACCGCGACGGCGGCGATCATCTTGGCGCCGTCTTTGGCGATCCCGCCCGCCTCGGCGTCGCGGCCGACCATGAAGCCGGTGATGTTCTGGAGGAAGACGAGCGGGATGCCGCGCTGGTCGCACATCTCGATGAAGTGGGCGCCCTTGAGCGCGCTGGAGGAGAAGATCACGCCCTGGTTGGCGAGGATCCCGACCGGGTGGCCGTGCAGGTGGGCGAAGCCGCAGACCAGCGTCGTCCCGTAGCCCGCCTTGAACTCGTGGAAGCGGCTGCCGTCGACGATCCGGGCGATGATCTCGCGCGGGTCGTAGGGGGTGCGGATGTCGGGCGGGACCGCGCCGGTGAGGGTCGCCGGGTCGACCGCGGGGGGCTCGGTCGCGATCCGCGGCCAGGGGCAGGGGCGGCGCTCGGGCAGGGTGGCGACGATCGAGCGGACGATCGCCAGCGCCTCGCGGTCGTCGGCGGCGAGGTGGTCGGCGACGCCGGAGACGCGCGTGTGCAGCTCGCCCCCTCCGAGTTCCTCGGCGGTGACGTCTTCCCCGGTCGCCGCTTTCACCAACGGCGGGCCGCCGAGGAAGATCGTCCCCTGCTCGGCGACGATCACGCTCTCGTCGCACATCGCCGGGACGTAGGCGCCGCCCGCGGTGCAGGAGCCGAGCACGGCGGCGATCTGCGGGATGCCCTCCGCCGACATGTTCGCCTGGTTGTAGAAGCTCTGGCCGAAGCCGCGGACGTCGGGGAAGAGTTCGTCCTGGAGCGGCAGGTAGCCGCCGCCGGAGTCGACCAGGTAGATGCAGGGCAGGCGGTTCTGCAGCGCGATCTCCTGGGCGCGGGTGTGCTTGCGCGCCGTCATCGGATAGTAGGAGCCGCCTTTGACCGTGGCGTCGTTGCAGACGATCATCACCTCGCGGCCCTCGACCCGGCCGATGCCGGTGATGATCCCGGCGCCGGGGGCCTGGTCCTCGTACATCCCGTGGGCGGCGAGCTGGGAGAGCTCGAGGAAGGGCGAGCCGCGGTCGAGGAGCAGTTCGACCCGCTCGCGGGGGAGCAGCTTGCCGCGGCTGACGTGGCGCTCGGCGGCGCGCTCGCCACCGCCGGCGCGCACCCGCGCCCACTGGGCCTGGAGGTCGGCGGTCAGCTCGGCGAAGGCGGCCTCGTTTGACTCGAACTCGGGGGCGCCGGGGTCGGCGTGGCTGCGCAGGACGACGCTCATCCGACCGGCTCCAGCTCGACCAGCGACTGGCCCTGCTTGACCCCGTCGCCGGCGGCGACGAGGACGTCGACGACGGTCGTCTCGACCGGCGCGGTCAGCGACATCTCCATCTTCATCGACTCGATCACGACCAGCACCTGGCCCTCGACGACGCTCTCGCCGGGGGCGACGCGCAGTTCGAGAACGGTGCCGGGCATCGGCGCCTCGAGCGTGCCCTGGGCGGCGGTCGCGTTGCCCTCGACCACCGGTTCGATGACGCGGAAGGCGAAGGCCTCGGGGCCGGCGGCGAGCCAGGTTTCGCCACCCGAGGAGGCGATCTCCCAGGCCCAGGAGGGGCCCGCGGTGAGGACTTCCGTGGCGGGGCCGTCGGCGTCGTCGCGGCCGGGGGTGCCGATCGTCACCGTCTCTTCGCCCGGCGCTCCGGCGACCGAGACGGGCACCGGGTCGCCGCCGCGGGCCGCGACTTCGAGCTTCAGCGGGGCCGGGCCGTCGAGCCGGAAGCCGACCAGGGCCCGCCAGGGATCGTCGTCCTCACCGGCGCGCAGCTCGCGGCTCTGGGACGCGGCGAAGGCGACCAGCGCTTCGCGTTCTTCGCTCGCCGGCGGAAGCACGTCGGCCTCGCCGCGGTCGATCAGGCCGGTGTCCATATCCCCGGCCCGGACCGCGTCGAGGTTGATCAGCCGCCGCAGGAAGCCGCCGTTGGTGGGAAGGCCGAGCAGGCGGAGCTCGCCGAGCGCGAGGTCGAGGCGCTCGACCGCCGCCTCCCGATCGGCGCCGTAGGCGATCACCTTGAGCAGCAGCGAGTCGTAGAAAGGCGTGACCTCGGTGCCGGCCTCGACGCCGCTGTCGACGCGGATGCCCTCGCCCTCGGGCTCGCGGTAGCCGACCAGCTCGCCAGTCGCGGGGAGGAAGTCGGCGGCCGGGTCCTCGGCGCAGACCCGGACCTCGATCGCGTGGCCGTCGAAGGCCACCTCGTCCTGGCTGAAGGCGAGCGGCGCGCCGGCGGCGACCAGCAGCTGCTGCTCGACCAGGTCGAGCCCGGTCACCAGCTCGGTCACCGGGTGCTCGACCTGCAGGCGCGCGTTGACCTCGAGGAAGAACCACTCGCTCGGGTCGTCGGCGGAGACGAGGAACTCGGCGGTGCCGGCGCCGACGTAGCCCGCCGCGCGGGCGAGCTCCACCGCGGCGGCGCAGAGCGGCTCGCGGATCGCCGGCGTGACGACCGGCGAGGGGCTCTCCTCGACCACCTTCTGGTGGCGGCGCTGAAGGCTGCACTCCCTCTCGCCGAGGTGGACGACGTTGCCGTGGGAGTCGGCGAGGATCTGGACCTCGACGTGGCGGGCGCGCTCGACGTAGCGCTCGACCAGCAGCGAGTCGTCGCCGAAGCCGGCCAGCGCCTCGCGACGGGCCGCGGCGAGGCCGTCGGCCAACGCCGCCTGGTCGCGGACGATCCGCATCCCGCGCCCGCCGCCACCCGCGGCGGCCTTGATCATCAGCGGCAGCCGGGCCGGGTCCGCGGCGACGAAGGCGGTGATCTCCTCGTCGGTCAGGCCGGGCTTCTGCAGGCCGGGAAGGACGGGCACGCCGTGCTCGGCGGCGAGCAGCTTGGCCGCGACCTTGTCGCCGAGGAGTCGCGTCGCGGCGGGCGGCGGCCCGATGAAGGTGAGCCCGGCCGCCTCGCAGGCGGCGGCGAAGTCGGCGTCCTCGGAGAGGAACCCGTAGCCGGGGTGGATCGCCGTCGCGCCGCTCTCGGCGGCCGCGGCGAGCACGCGCTCGGCCGAGAGGTAGGACTCGGCGGCGGGGGCGGGGCCGAGTCGGACCGCGGTGTCGGCGCCGCGCACGTGCGGCGCGGCTGCGTCGGCGTCCGAGTAGACGGCGATCGAACGAATGCCCAATCGCCGCAGCGTCCGCATGACGCGCAGCGCTATCTCTCCGCGATTGGCAACCAGGACCGACGTATCCATTCTCTGGATCCAAGCTACCGTCAGATTTGGCCCTTCCTCACTGGCTAAACCGCCAGTGCTACCGCGCTTTTTCTACCTCGTACGGAGTAGAAAAAGCGCAGGGGCAGGTGGGTCAGGAGCCGATCGCGCGGAAGGCGGCGCGGACCTCGCTCGTGAAGAGCTCCGGGACTTCCATCGCGGCGAAATGGCCGCCGCGGTCGAGCAGGTTGTAGTAGGCCAGATTGGGCTCCTGGGCGCGGATCCAGCGCTCGGGGACCGGGTTGATGTCGTGAGGAAAGACGCTGAGCGCATAGGGGACGCCGACCGGTGTGATCGGCGCGCGGGCGCGGGCGGTCTCCCAGTAGAGGCGCGCCGAGGAGGCGGCACTGTTGGTCAGCCAGTAGAGGGTGACGTTGTCGAGCAGGCGGTCGCGGTCGTAGACGGTGTCGGGGTCCGACCAGAAGTGGAACTTCTCGACGATCCAGGCGCACTGGCCGGCGGGCGAGTCGGCGAGGCCGAAGCCGAGCGTCTCCGGCCGGGTCGACTGCTGCCGCGAGTAGCCGCGGCCGGTGCGGTTGAACTCGTCGCGCCGCTCCAGCACCCAGCGCTCGAAGTCGTCCTCCGCCCCGAGCCGCTTGATCGACTCGCCGTCGACGTAGTCGTGATTGAGGTGGATGCCGAGCACGCGCTCGCCCCCATGGCGCGCCACCGCCCGGCTCACCGCCGACCCCCAGTCGCCGCCCTGGGCGCCGTAGCGCTCGTACCCGAGCCGCTCCATCAGCTCCGTCCACGCCCGCCCGACCCGGTCCGGGTCCCAGCCCGTCGCCGGCGGCGGGTCGCTGAAGCCGTACCCGGGGAGGGCCGGGATGACGAGGTCGAAGGCGTCCGCCGCCGCGCCGCCGTGCGCCACCGGGTCGGTCAGCGGCCCGATCACGTCGAGGAACTCGAGCACCGACCCGGGCCATCCGTGCGTCATCACCAGCGGCGTCGCCCCCGGCTCCGGCGAGCGCACGTGGATGAAGTGGATCCCGACCCCGTCGATCTCGGTGCGGAACTGGGGCAGCGCGTTCAGCCGCGCCTCGACCCGGCGCCAGTCGTACCCGGTCCGCCAGTGCTCGCAGAGGTCGCGCACGTACTCGAGCGGCGCGCCCTGCTCCCAGTCGGCGGCGACCTCCGGCCGCGGCCAGCGGGTCCGCCCGAGCCGCTCCCGCAGGTCCTCCAGGTCGGCCTCCGGGACGTCGACCCGGAACGGCTCGACCGCCGCCCCGTCCCCGCTCATGCCCGCGCCGGCTTCTCCAGCCCGGCCCGCTCGTAATAGGAGGCGGGGGTGTCGTGCGGGTCCTTGTAGATCGTGAACCAGCAGCGGCCGGGGACGCCGGAGCAGTTGATCGCCGGCCAGGGATGGCCGACGTCGCCGATCGGCATGACGAAGTGCCAGACCGCGAGGTGGGTGCGGTAGACGCTGTAGAGCGGATTGGAGAAGTTGAGGCCGGGGACCTCCTCGGTCACCCGCGGGAAGTTGAGCGGCTCCTCGAGGCACCCGCGCAGCTCCTGGCGGCCGCAGCTGCCGCAGACCTGGTGGTGGATGACGAAGGCCTCCTCGGTCTCGTGGACCGAGACCGTCCCCCAGTTGCCGACGCCGAGGAAGAAGCTCCAGTTCCGGACCCGGGCCACCGGGTCGGCGAGTTCGGCGAGGTCGGCCTCCATGCGGCCGTGCCACCAGTCGGCTTTGGCGCACTCGAGCTGCGCGGCGAAGAGCCCGTCGGCGCCGAAGCGCCGATAGACGTTGTTGATCGTCGCCGTCGCCCAGTCGATCCGGTAGTCGTGGAGCGCGAGCGCGGCGGCGTCGGTCTCCGCCCAGAGGCGCTTCGCCCCGGCGGTGTCGCCCTCCCTCATCAGCGCCTCGAAGAGGTCGGCGGCCTCGGTTCCGCCGGCGAACAGGTCACGCGCCGCCGCGGCCGTCTCGGCGTCCGTGATCCCGGCCCGCAGCCCGATCTCCAGCCACAGGTCAGGTTCGAAGCACTTCGCCATCTCCTCCGGCCCGTGGTTCTCGAGCACCCAGCGGATCGCCGTCGCCCCCCAGTCGATCATCAAATCGACCAGCCCGGTCCGCGCCTCGACGATCCGGTCGAACTCCGCCCTGGCGACCGCCGAATCCCCCGAGTCAATGGCCTCGTGCACCAGCTCCGTGCCATTCCGGCACATCTCGTCGAGCTCCTCCTGCGTGCAGAGCAACGCCATCAGGGTGAAGCTACGCCCGCGCCGAGTCCCGGACCGCTGTCACTTCCGCCAACCCTTCGCTCTTTGTCCCCCAAACGGGATACAAACAGCGAAGGGCACGGAGAGATCGCGATGCCCTTCGCTACTTACCCGTCATATAAGGGGGAAATAGCGAAGGGCATCCGGGTTAGGCGGTGAGGCCGCCGTCGACGGCGAAGGTCTGGCCGGTGATGTAGCTCGAATCGTCGCTGACCAGGAAGGTGACGAGGGCCGCGACCTCCTCGGGGAGGCCGAAGCGGCTCATGGGGATGCGGGCGAGGACGCTCGCGCTCAGGGACTCGTGGTCTCTCATTCCGGCGGTCAGGTCGGTCTCAACATAACCCGGAGCGACGCCGTTGACCCGGATCCCGGCCCCGGCCCAATCGACCGCGAGGGTCCGCGTCGCCGCATCGAGCCCGCCCTTCGTCGCCACGTACGGCATCCCGCGTTTCGTCCCCCGTACCGCGGTCGCCGAGGACATCGCGACGATGCTGCCCCCCTCCCCGCCCTCGAGCATGCACCGGGCGACAGCCTGGATCGCGAAGAAGATCCCCCGCAAATTCACGTCGACGATCTCATCCCACATCTCTTCGCTCAGCTCCTCGGGCCGAACGAAGTGCGGATTGACCCCCGCGTTCGCGACCAACGCATCGACCCTCCCGAACCGCTCCACGGCAGCATCGACCGCGCTCTCGACCGAGGCTCGATCCCTCACATCGACCTCGACCCCCAACCCCTCGGTGCCGGCCGCGCGAGCGGCCGAAAGAGCTGGCTCGGCCTCGAGGCTCCGCCCCGTAGCGACCACCGCCGCTCCCTCCGCCGCCAGCCGATCCGCGCACGCCAACCCGATCCCCCGGCTGGCCCCGAGCACGATCACGACCTTGCCCTCACAACGCATGACCTCGCCCTCTCAGACGGCCATCGCGTAGCCACCATTGACCGGATACGTCTGGCCCGTGATCCAGGAAGCCGCTTCCGAAGCCAAAAACAGGACCAAATTGGCGGCGTCGTCGGGCTCGCCGAGTCGGCGGATCACGTAGCTGCGCAGGAGGCGCTTGACCGCCTCGTCCTGCTCGGTGATCTCCTCGGTCGCCGGCGTCCGCATGGCGGAGAGCGCGACGCAGTTGGCGGTCACGCCGGCGCTGCCGACCGCTCGGGCGATCGCCCGCATGAAGCCCGCCGCGCCCGCCTTGGCGCCCGAGTAGACGACGAAGCTCGGCTCGCCGACCCGGCCCGCGTCGGAGACGACGGTGACGATCCGGCCGTAGCCGCGCTCGACCATCCCGCCGACCACCGCGTTGGTGCAGTTGAGGACGCCGTAGAAGTTGGCGGCCAGCCAGGGAGCCCACTCCTCCGGGCCGGTCTCCCAGAACGGCGTCGGGTCGACGATCGAGGTCACCGGCCCGGCGTTGCCCGCGTTGTTGACGAGGATGTCGATCGGCCCGAGCTCGGCCTCGGCGGCGGCGACCATCGCCCGCACCTCCTCGATCTCCGAGACGTCGCAGCGCAGCGGCAACGCCCGGGCGCCGAGCTCCCGCAGCTCCGCCGCGACCGCCTCGGCCCGCTCGGCGAAGAAGTCGTCGACGACCACCGCCGCCCCGTGGGCGCCGAGGTGGAGGGCGACCTGGCGCCCCACTCCCTGGCCCGCGCCGGTGACGAGGGCGACCTTCCCCTCCAGGCTGAGCAAGTCTGGCACTGGCACTGGCATCTCCCCCTCTAGTGACCCGTGAACTTCGGGGTCCGCTTTTCACGAAAGGCGGCGAGGCCCTCGGCCATGTCGGCCGAGCGGGCGTGGAGCGCGGCAGCGACCAGCTCGGAGCGCAGCCCGACCTCGAGCGGCGCCTCGAGCGCGTCGTCGGTCAGCTGCTTCATCAGCGCGAGACCGAGCGGGCTCTTGGTCGCGAAGCGCGCGACCAGCGCGTCGACCGCGCCCTCCATCTCCGCCGCCGGGACGACGTCGTTCAACAGGCCGCTGTGGCGGAGCTCCTCGGCTGGCACGAAGTCCCCGGTGAACATCAACTGCTTGGCGAGCACCGGGCCGACCCGCCGCGCCAACCGCACCGTCCCGCCGCCGCCCGGCACGATGCCGTAGTTGGCGTGCGCGTCGCCGATCTTCGCGTCCGCCGAAGCCACCGCCAGGTCGCAGCAGAGGATCAGCTCGAGCCCGCCCGCCAGGGCGATTCCGTTGATCGCCGCGACCGTCGGCAGCGGCAGGCGCTCCAGCCGCCGGAAGGTCTCGAGCACCGAGGCGAGGAAGCGCTCGAAGGTGTCCCCCTCCGCGCCGCCGAGCAGCTCGAGGTCCGCCCCCGCGCAGAAGGCGCGCCCGGTCCCGGTGACGACGAGCGCGTGGACCCCGTCGGCGGCGAGCGCCTCGTCCATCGCCCGCTCGAGGCCGGCGAGCACGTCCCAGTTCAGGCTGTTCATCGCCTCGGTCCGCTCGAGCCTCGCCCAGACCGCGCCCGCCCGCACCTCGGTGGTGACCGCACTCATCCGCCCACGCTCCTCTCGCGTCCGTCCCAGTAGCGGTCGCGAACCCGGCGCCGCATGATCTTCCCCGAGCCGGTCTTTGGCAGCTCCCCGATGAAGTCGACCGAGCGCGGCTTCTTGTAGGCGGCGAGCCGCTCGGTGCAGGCGGCGACGACCGTGTCCTCGCTCAGCTCCTGCCCCGGCCGCACGACGACGACCGCCTTCACCGCCTCGCCCCAGCGCTCGTCGGGCACGCCGACGACCGCCACCTCGGCGACCTCGACCAGCGCCGAGATCGCGTTCTCGACCTCGGCCGGGTAGACGTTGTAGCCGCCGCTGACGATCATGTCGCGCTTGCGGTCGACGATGTAGAGGTAGCCGTCGGCGTCGAAGCGGCCGAGGTCCCCGGTCACCGCCCAGCCGTCGGCGCGGATCGTCTCCGCGGTCTGCTCGGGCTTGCCCCAGTAGCCGACCATCACGTTGTCGCCGCGGACGACGATCTCCCCGACCTCGCCGACCGCCACCGGCGCGCCGTCCTCGCCCTCGAGCCGCAGCTCGACGAACGGGTTCGGGCGCCCCGCCGAGGCGAGGCGCGCCGGGATCGGCCCGCCGGGGTCGTATTCGTGGTCGCGCCGCGAGAGCGCGGTCAGCGGCATCGGCGTCTCCGAGAGGCCGAAGAACTGGACGAAGACGTCGCCGAACGCCGCCACCGCGCGGGCCAGCCGGTCGGGCGCGATCCCCGACCCGCCGTACATCACCGCCCGCAGGCTGGAGAAGTCGCGCCCGGCGTCCTCGCCCGCCTCGGGCAGCATCATGTTCAGCATCGTCGGCACCAGCGGGATCACCGAGACGCGCCGGCGCTCGATCGCGTCGAGCACGGCGGCCGGGTCGAAGGCCTCGTGGACGAGGTGGGCGACGCCGCGGGCCGAGCAGGTCGGCTCGAAGTAACCGCTCAGGTGGGATAACGGGGCGACGTGGAGGATCACGTCGGCAGGGCCGAGCGGCGGCATCTCGACCATCGAGTTGCGCATCATCGCGACCCAGTTGGCGTGGGTCAGCGTCGCGCCCTTCGGCGCCCCGGTCGTGCCCGAGGTGTAGAGGAGCGCGGCGAGGTCCTCGGCGCGCGGCAGCTCCGCGGGCGGCCCGGGCGAGCCGCCTTCGAGCAGTTCCTCGTAGCCGATCGCCCGCTCGGTCGGGGCACCGAGGGCGATGACGCGCAGGCCCTCGATCCCGGGGATGTCGCCGAGCCGCTCCGCCCACTCGGGGCTGACGACGAGCGCCGACGCTTCGCAGTCGGCGGCGATCCCGCCGACCTCCTCCGGGTGCAGTTTGTAGCTCGGCGCGACGCGGACGAAGCCGCCGACGAAGATCCCGTGGGAGACCTCGATGTAGGCGGGGCTGTTGGGGGCGACGATGACGACGCGGGAGCCGCGCTCGATCCCGAGCGCGCGCAGCGCCGAGCCGAAACGGTGGGCGCGCTCCCCGAGCTCGGCGTAGGTCCGCGACACGTCGTCCCCGATCAGCGCCGGCCGCGTGGCGAAGCGCTCATACGCGCTCTCGAAGATCGTCGCGACCGACGCCCCCGCGCTCACGCCACAACGGTACCGACGTGGAGCGCGATGATGCCCCCCGCAAGCGCGTCTTTGATGTTGCCCGGCAGCGGCCG
>DAIQOT010000110.1:0-11938 GCA_036787695.1 Solirubrobacterales bacterium
GAACGAGGTGCCGGCCGAAGCCGAGGAGCGATGGGGCGAGCGGTTCGTGGCGACCGCGAGCACCGGCGAGGGCGCGCACGGGGTCGATCCGGGCAGCGGCGCCGAGAGCGCTTCGGGTGGGTCGGCCGTCGCTGGCCTTCGGGCCGCGCTGGTCGATCTGGCCGCGGCGCTTGACGCCGGGCTGCCGGACACGATGCCGATCGTCAGGCACGGGTGGGCGACGCGGCGGGAGGACGAACCTGAGCGACGGCCGGGGCCGGTACCGATCGCGGAGCTCGGTCTCGACTCACTCCTCGCCCGGCCGCTGGCCGCGTTCGCGCTCGAGTACGAGGCGACCGGCAAGCTCTCGCTCGCCCTCAGCGCGAATCTCCTCGCCGTCCTCAGCCCCGAGCCGACGCCGCTACGTCAGCTCCCCGACGCGACCGGCATCCAGCGCGAGCAGATCGACAACGCCGCTGGCTACCTGGAGCGGGCGAACCTCGCCGAGCTCGTCCCGATCCCCGGCGCCAAACAGGGAAAAGCGCTCGCGCTGACCGAGCGCGGCGAGAAAGCGAAGGCCGCGAGCGCGCGCAAGCTCGCGCGCCTCGAAGCGACCTGGGGGGAGCGCCACGGCGCGGTCCTCGAGCGTGTCCGCGAAGCCCTGGCGGCACTCGACGTCAGCTTCCCCGACCCGCCGGGCACCTGGCGCGCCGAAGGCAAAGAGCTCGCCTGTCTCCCCCGGTTCCCCCTGGTCACCCACCGAGGCGGGTTCCCTGACGGGGCCTGAGCGTCTGCATTTACCCCCCTCTGACGAGGGGTGAATGCGGACGGAGCGCTAGGCCAGGGCGGCCTGGACCTCGGCGAGGGCCTTTTCGATGCCGGCGCGGTCGACGTCGAGGTGGGTGACCATGCGGACGCGGCCTTCGAGGAGGCTGGTTTCGACGCCCGCCGCCTTGAGCTTGTCGTGGAGGCCGTCGGCGTCGGCGACGTCGAAGATCACGATGTTGGTTTCGACCGTCGAGGGGTCGATCTCGACGCCGTTGATCTCGGCCAGGCCCTCGGCGAGGAACTTGGCGTTGGCGTGGTCGTCGGCGAGGCGCTCGACGTTGTGCTGGAGGCCGTAGCGGGCCGCGGCGGCGACGAAGCCCGCCTGGCGCATCGAGCCGCCGAGCATCTGCTTGTAGCGCCAGGCTTCCTCGATCAGCTCGTCGGAGCCCGCGAGGCAGGCGCCGATCGGCGCGCCGAGGCCCTTGGAGAAGTCGATCCAGGCGGTTTCGAAGCCGGCCGCGTAGGCGGCGGCGCTCTCGCCCGAGGCGACCGTCGCGTTCAGCAGGCGGGCACCGTCGAGGTGGGTCCGCAGGTCGAACTCCTTGGCGACCTCGAGCACCTCCTCGATCTGGGCCAGCGGCCAGACGCGGCCGCCGCCGAGGTTCGTGGTCTGCTCGACCATCACCAGGCGGGAGCGCGGTTCGTGGCGGTCGGCGGGGTCGCGCATCCGCTCGCGCACCGCGTCGCCGCTGAATTTGCCGCCCTCGCCCTCGAGTGGCATCACCATCGCGCCGCTGATCGCCGCCGCGCCACCCGACTCGGCGTTGACCGGGTGGGCGAGACGGTGCAGGTACATCTCGTCGCCCAGCGGCCGGATGTGGAGGCGCACCGCGATCTGGTTGCACATCGAGCCGGAAGGCAGGAAGACCGCGGCCTCCTTGCCGAGCAGCTCGGCGACTTCCTCGCAGAGCGCGTTGACGGTCGGATCGAGGCCCCGCTGTTCGTCGCCGACCTCGGCGTTCGCCATCGTCTGACGCATCGCCTCGTCGGGTCGAGTCTGGGTGTCGGAGTAGAGATTGATCACGGAATCAGGCATAGGTCCGCAACTTAGTGAACCGCGCCGGCCGGCCGCGAGCGCGTTCGCATTTTCGGCCGCATACCGGCCAAAAGTGCGAACTCAGGGCCGCTACTGAGCCGCGTAAGGGGTCGGGCCTCAGGAGTAAGGGGTCGCGCCCCCAAACCATAGGAATTCGCCCGATGTGCGGGGCATTTCTCAGCCGTAACTTGGACTTACACACCGAGTGAAAGGCGTGACGATGAATCCCAACCAGATGAATATGGCAAAGGCGATGGTGGCCCAGCAGGCGCTCCGCGAAGAGGCGAGCCGCTCGCGCCAGGCCCGTCGGCGCAACCGCCGCCCGGAAAAGGCTCGGGAGCAGCGCACCCACAGCGAAAGCCACGGCGTCTTCGACTACTTCCTCAGCCTGGCCTTGCCGGGACGGCGATAATCGCCGGGTGGCGACCCGAGTCAGCGCAAGCCGCCTGATCGGCCGGGCCTCCGAGCTCGCCGAGCTGGAGGCCGCGTTCGACGAGGCCGCCGGCGGGGCGGCCTCGCTGGCGTTCCTGGCGGGCGAGTCGGGCGTCGGCAAGTCCCGCCTCCTCCACACCTTCCTCGACCGCGCCCGCGAACGCGGCGGCTGCGCGATCGGCGGCGAGTGCGTCGAGCTCGGCTCCGACGAGCTCCCCTACGCACCGCTGGTCGCCGCCCTCCGCGGCCTCGTCCGTGAGAACGACCGCGTCCTCGACCGCATCTCCCCCGCCACCCGCGCCGGGCTCGCCCAGCTGATGCCGGAACTCGACCCGACCGCCGCCGCCGCGGCGTCCGACGAGAACCGCACCCGCCCCTTCGAGGCGCTCCTCGCGCTGCTCGAGGCGATGGCCGAGGAAGGGCCGATGGTCCTCTGGCTCGACGACGCCCACTGGGCCGACCAGGCGACCCGCGGCTTCCTCGCCTTCCTCGCCGCCAGCCTCGCCGACGACGCCCGCCTGCTGACCGTGATCGCCTACCGCTCCGACCAGCTCAACCGGCGCCACCCGATGCGGCCGTTGCTCGCCGAGCTGGGACGCGGCCGGCGCGTGCGGCGGCTGGAGCTCGGCTCTTTCGACCGCGGCGAGGTGGCGACGCAGCTCTCCGACATCATCGGCGCCCAGCCCGACCCGGAGGTGGTCGAGCGCTTCTTCGAGCGCAGCGAAGGCAACCCGCTCTACACCGAGGAGCTGCTCGCGGCGGGGTCCGACGGCCGCGGCCGCCTCCCCTCCACCCTGCGCGACGCCCTGCTGCTGCGGATCGAACGGCTGCCGGAGACCTCGCGCGCGGTGCTGCGCCTGCTCGCCGTCGGCGGCCGGCTCAAACACGATCACTTCGTCGCCGTCTGCGATGTCGACGAGGCGGAGCTGGCGAGCGGCCTGCGCGAGGCGGTCGAGGCGCAGGTCGTGCTGGTCGGGCGCGACGACCGCTACGGCTTCCGCCACGCGCTGATCCGCGAGGTGATCTACGACGACCTGCTGCCGGGCGAGCGCGCCGAACTGCACCTGAGGCTGGCGAAAGCGCTCGAGCCCGACATCGCGATCGAAGACCACATGGCGATCCGCGCCGCCGCCGTCGCCCACCACTACAACGCCGCGGGCGACCAGCCGCAGGCGCTCCGCAGCGCCGTCCGCGCCGCCCGCTCGATCGAGCGCGGCGGCACGCCGGGCGCCGCCGCGGCGCTGCTCGATCGCGCCCTGGCGCTGTGGCCGCGGGTCGCCGAACCGGAGACGCTGGCGGGGGTCGAACACGTCGCGCTGCTCGCCCGCGCCGCCCGCGCCCACGGGCTGAACGCCGACGAGGCCCACGCGATCACGCTCTACGACCAGGCGCTGGAGGAGGTCGACGCCGCCGAGGAGCCGCACTTCTTCGCCGGCCTGCTCGCCGAAATCGCCTCGGTGCGCTGGGCGATGGGACAGGCCGAGAAGGCGCGCGACAACCTCGACCGGGCGCTCGACCTGCTGCCGGAGTCCGACGCGACGCCGGAGAGGGCGATGATCCTCGAACTGAAAGCGCGCTTCCTGCTGCTGCAGGGGCGTTTCGCCGAAAGCCGCGACGCCGCCGACGAGGCGCTCCGCGCCGCCGAGGCCGCCGGGGTCGAAGGGACCGAGGCGCTGGTTCTCAACCGGCTCGGCCTCTGCCTCTTCTTCCTCGGCGAAGAGGAGCGCGGCGACGAGGTGATGAGGAAGTCGGTCGACCTGGCGCGGCGTTCCGGCTCCAACGACCAGCTGGCGGCCGCCTTCGTCAACTACGCCGACGCGCTCCACTTCGCCGGACGCAGCGAAGAGGCGGCGGCGATCGCCGCGCAGGGCTCCCGCGAGGTGACGCCCGGCGACCGTTCGGCGCTCTGGATCGCCTGCGCGCGGTCGGCGATCGCCTTCGACCTCGGCAAGTGGGACGAAGCCGACGAGGTGCTGCCGCCGCGAAACGCGGCGCGGAGCGGCCAGACCCTCACCAACCTGGTGCTGCAGCGGGCGAGCCTGCAGCTCGGCCGCGGCGACACGGTCGCGGCGCGCAAGACGATCGAACACGCGCGCGAACTGTTCCGCGACTCGGTCGAGCCCCAGTACATCTCCCCGGCCGGGGTGCTGGTGGTCGAACTGGAGCTGCGCGAGGGCCATATCGAGGCGGCGCGCGACGCGGCGGCGAAAGCGATCGACCAGCTCGAGTTCTGCAGCGACGACGCGGCGCGGATGGCGATGATCTCGGCGGCGGCGACGCTGGTCGAGACGGAGGCGGTCGAACGGGCGCGGGACCTCGGCGACGCCGCCGAGCTGGAGGCCTCGCTGGCGCGGGCCGAGCTGATGGCGGCGCGGACCGCGGCGGCGGCCGAAGAGATCGGGCGCAAGCTCGAGTGTGCCTACCGGCTCGACGCCGAGGCCGACCTGGCGCGGGCCCGGCGCGACGCCGACGCCCCGGCGCGGGCGGGAGCCGCGGCGGCGGCCTGGGACGAGTTGCGACGCCCCTACCTGGCGGCGCGGGCGCGGCGGCGCGAGGCCGAAGCGTTCGCCGCGGCGGGCAACCGTGAGGCGGCGGCGGTGGCCGCGGCGCGGGCCCTCGCGGTCGCCGAGGAGCTGGGATCGGAGTGGCTCGCGCGCGAGATCGCGGGCTTCGCCACCCGGGCGCGGCTACCTCAGGTGAATCCCGTCGCCGCGAGCGGCAACGGGGCGGGGACCGACCGCGCGCCCGACTCCGCCCACGCGGCGGCCAAAGACGACGACCCCTTCGGCCTCACCCCGCGCGAGCGCCAGGTCCTGGCGCTGCTCGCCGAAGGCGCGACCAACCGCGAGATCGCCGCCCAGCTCTTCATGGCGGAGAAGACCGCCAGCGTCCACGTCTCCCGGATCCTCGCCAAGCTCGGCGTCCGCAGCCGCACCGAGGCGGCCGCGGTCGCCTACCGGCTCGACCTCGACTGAGGCCGAGCCGGGCGTCCCTCGTCCCTCGCTACTTCTTCTGCTTCTTCTTGCCGCAGGCGCTCGCCAGCGCCGGCGACGCGTCGTGGGTCGCGCCGTTCTGCCCGGTCGCCTTGACCGTCGCCTTCGCCGGCGCCCCGCAGAGGTTCACCGAGTTCTGCAGCAGCCCCTTCTTGCCGCCCTTCATGTTCAGCGTGAAGGTGGAGATCGGCGCGTCGGGGACCGCCGCGAAGGAGGCGCGGATGCCGCCGTTCTTGCCGTCGATGCGACCGTCGAGGACGATTTCGATCTGTCCCTTCAGGTCGACCACCAGGTCCGGCAGCTTGTGGCTGGAGGAGCGCAGGTAGACCGGCCCCTTCAGCGGCTCGGCGAGCAGCGGCGTCGTCACCTTGGCCGAGCCGTAGACCGAGGCCGCCGGGCACTTCTGCGCGGCGAACTGGACGCGGGTGCAGACGCCCTTGATGTGGCTCTGGTCGAGCAGGATCGAGTGCGGCATCGCGACCGAGATCGCGGCCAGGTTGGCCTGTCCCTTCGGCTCGCGCACCGTCACCTGGAGCGCCGGGTGGCGGCGCCGGTTGAGCGCCTTGCGGCCGCCGAGCAGCTTCGGCGTCACCTGCGGCTTGAAGCCGAGCGCCTGGCAGCCCGCCGCCTGGAAGCGGTCGGAGACGTCGGCGCCCGCGCCTTCGGTGCTCGACACGTGGCCGTTCACGGCGCCGGGCGCGCAGGTGGTCGGGTTGACGATGAATCCGGGACGGTCGACGTCGAGCCGCACCGAGCGGATCCGCAGCGGGATGCCGTCGAGGATGTGCGGGAGTTCGTCCGTCGTCACCGTGACCTTGGCCGTGATCGGGTCGACGAAGGCCGCGGCGCGGACGTTGACGGTGCCGAGGTCGAGCGGCCCGGCGACCGCCGGGACGACGAAGTCGAGCCCGAGCGGCGCGCCGCCGTAGGGGCCGGTGAGGTACGCCTGCCCGGTCCGCACGTAGAACGGGCTGCTGCCCGCGCCCGCGCCGACGACGACCGAGCCGACCTCGCTCGCCGCCCCGCACTTGCCCGCCGCGGCGTCGGCCGCGGCGCACTCCGGCACGTTCCTCAGCGAGGCGAGCAGGCCCTCCGGCAGCGTCGCTTCGATCTTGCCGAGTTCCTGGGACCCGTCGGGACGGTTCACCTGTAGTTCGAACGGCGAGTAGAGCGCCGCCGCGTTGGACACCGTCCCCGCTTCCATCGAGACCGTGAACGGCCGCGCGCCGGGGCTCGAGACGCAGGAGCCGTTCGGCGCCGAGCTGACCGTCACCGAGCTCTGCGACGTGACCGACGCGCCGCCCGACCAGGGCGTCAGCACGCCGGAGGATTCCATCGTGCCGCAGGTGACCGGCGTTGCCAGCACCGCGCTCGGCCCGCCGAAGAAGTTCAGCTTGAAGTCGCTGAACGGCACCTGCGGGGTGTTGTCGAAGGTGGTGACGAGGCGCCCGGTGGCCGGGTCGAGGGCGATTTCGCCGGGCAGCTTCACCCGCACCCCCTCGGCTTCGCCGACCAGGTAGATCGCGATCAGCGAGCCGAACGGGTTTTCGGTCTGCCGGGCGAGGTAGATCCCGCCGGCGATCGGCGCTTCGATCAGCGGCGTCTTGATTTCGACCGTCCCGATCTTCGAGTTCTGCGGGCAGGTCGAGGCCGCTTCGCCGAACTGGTCGAACTGGGCGACCGAGCAGCCGATCAGGCCGTTGCCGGTCGAGGGGTTGATCGAGATCCCCGGCGGCAGGGTGACGACCGTCTTCTTCAGGTTCGCGGTCGCGAGGCCTTCGGGGTTGGTGTTCTGCGGGATCTTCAGGTCGACGCCGAGGCTCGACGGCGAGTCCGCGGTCGGCGTCCCCAGGGAGGTTTCGACCGAGCCGGAGAACGGGATGCGACCGCAGCCTTCGGTCCCCAGCGGTTCGCCGTAGTTGCCGTGGGTGGCGAACGAGGCGGCGTCGGATTCACCGTTCCAGGAGGTCACGTGCAGCCTCGTCACCGACGGGGCGCCGGTGCAGGAGGTCGGCAGCGTCATGAACGGCTTCGGGTTCGCGGTGTAAGGACAGCCGCCCGCCGGCGGCGTGCCGGTCGTCTGCGCTTCGAGGCAGCGGCCGCGTTCGGCGTCGTGCGCCGGGTCCGACGGGTTGCCCCAGAAGGTCAGCGCCGTGCCCGCCAGCGGCAGGCCCTGGGAGATGTTGTTGAGGTGGATGTCGAGCCCGTAGCCTTCGCTGCCGCCGGCTTCGGCGGGCCGCAGGGTCGCGATCGCGGTCACCGGGTCGACGAGGACGACGAAGCCGAACATCGCCGGCTTCCCCGGCGGCGGCACCATGTTGTAGACGGGGAAGGTGATCGACGTGCCGTTGGTGAACAGCGTCGTCGTCCCCACCTGGGTGTCTTCCGGGCAGCCGATGGTGCCGAGCGGCGCGGTCAGCTGGGACATCGTGCAGCGCGGCGTCGCCGACGGGTCGCCGATCAGCCCGGCGGGCAGTTCGACGTCGATGTCCTTGACGTTCTGCGTCGGGACCGTCGATTTTTTGCCCGGTTCGAAGGTCGGGTTCGCTTCGATTTCTTCGGTCGAGAAGTTGATCGTCGTGCTGACCGCGAACGGGTGCGAGCCGGCCTGGGTGTCGGGATCGCCCGCCGCGTCACGGGTGACGTTGCCGTCGAATTCGGTGATCCGGAACTGCCCCGCGAGGGCGTTCGGGGCGAGCGCCCCGAGCACCAGGCAGGCACCGACGAGCACTCCGAGAAGACGCCGCATGACCTTGTTCTCCCTTGCCTTCGTCATCTTCCCCTCACCCACGCTTTCCGCCCGAGTGGGCCTTGTGCGACTTCCGCTTCTTGCACTGCTTGGCCTTCGACTTGCCCTTGCCCTTGCCCTTGGCACACTTCTTCGCCTGGTGCTTCTTCTTGTGGCGCGCCTTCTTGTGGGGCTTGGGCTTGAGGTTCCCGGGCCCGTCGAAGGCGCGTGAGCCGAGCTGCGGCGGGGCCGGCGCCGCGGTCAGTGGTGGCCTGCAGGCTTCCGCTTCGCAGGGCGCCGCCGCGGCCGGGGCCGAGGCGAAGCCGCCGCCTTCGCGGGCGTCGTAGACGTCGATGTTTTCGTCCTGGTCGGTGCTGACGAGGTGCTCGCGGGTGGCGAAGAAGACGTCCTTGCCCGACGGGCTCGCGTCGACGAAGTAGGAGTTCGAGTTGCCGCTGCCGGTCGACAGCAGGTAGTCGGTGCCTCCCTCCCACTCGTAGGCGTCCTGTTTGCCGTTGGTGTCGGCCGCGACCAGCGCGTCGCTGGTGGTGAAGAACACCTTGCGGCCGTCGGCGCTGAGCGGGTGACCGCCGCCGCTGCCGCGTTTCAGCCCGGGCGGGGGCAACGTCGCCCCGGTCCCGATCAGGCCCTGGCCGCAGGAGACGCAGGCCAGGCCTTCGCTCGGGGACCAGTGGTAGACCTCCGCGGTCCCGGCCGCCCCGCTGTGGCCGGCGAGGCCGGCGGTCGAGGTGAACGCGACCGCGTCGCCGCTCGCGTCGGTGTCGGTTTCCAGGCTGGGGAAGCCGGTGACCATCCCGTCGTTGGGCGACAGGGTGGCGATGAACGAGATCCCGGCCCCCTGGCTCCAGCGGTAGAGGTTGGGAGCGCCGGGGGTCGCCCCGGAGGCGAGTTCGCCGGTGGCGACGAAGTAGGCGGCGTTGCCGTCGTCGGCGACGACGACCTTGCCGACCGCGGCGCCGGCTTCGTCGCCGCTCGTGTCGACCGTCAGGTCGGTGAGCTCGCCGGTGGCGGCGTCCCAGCGGTACAGGTTGGGCGCCAGGTCGGTTTCGCCGCCGCCGCTTTCACCGGTGTTGGCGTCGGCGGTGAGCGTTCCGGTGCTGGTGAAGAAGACGCTCGAGCCGTTCGCGGCGGCGCCGACGAAGGTGGCTTCACGCGGCCCGGCGGGGTCTACCACGCCGGGGTTCGGGGCCGAGACCTCGACGCTCTGGCCACCGGTCCGGCGGAAGACCTGCAGCGGCGTCGCCGCTTCCGGTTCGGCGGCGAAGATCACGCCGGCGCCGTCTTCGGAGACCGGATCGAGTTCCGGGCCGAAGGTGCCGACGCCTTCCGCCGCGGGCGTCGTCTGCCCCGGCAGGATGCCGACGTTCCGCAGCTGCGTCCCGTCCCATTCGTAGAGGTTGGGATGGAAGGACGTTTTCGGCGAGTCGGAGGTCAGCGATTCGGTCGTCTCGAAGAAGACGCGGCTGAAGTCGTTCGCCGCACCGACCGCGTTCGACGCTTCGATCGCGAAGAGCCCGGTCGAATGCGCGGTGACCAGTTGGTAGCTCGACGGCGAGAGCGTGTGGATGTAGACGTGCGCCCCCGGGCCGGCGGTGCCGGTGAGGTCCACTTTGCTGGAGATCAGCGCCTTGGTGAGGTCGGCGGAGAGCATGATCGGCGCCCCGGTGGCGAGCGTCGTCTGGTTCAGTTCCGGCCCCGAGGCGACGCTCGAGGCCCAGCCGGCCGCGCCGCGCTTGGCGACGTTGGCGACCAGGAGGGCGCCCGCCTGCGAGCCGGGCAGGCCGTTGATCGTCACGTAGGACATCCCGGCTTCGTCGGCGCCGGCGACCCCGTGCTCTTCGATCCCGCTGCGCGGTTCGGCGTCGTTGTTGCCCTTTTCGACCGGGGTGACGAGCTCGTAGGCGCGCCCGTCGGGGAGGGCGGCCGGGCCGCCCTCCGGGTAGGTGGTGAAGGTGTGGTCGCCGCTTTCGAAGGTGCCGTCGACGTTGTGGGCGACCAGGTTGAAGTGGTAGGTGGCGCCCGGCGCGAGGCCGGTCAGGTGGGCGCCGACGCTCACCGATTCGAAGCCCGCGGCGAGGGTCGCCGGGGTGGCCGGCGAGCTGAGGCCGTAGGCCGCGGTCGGCCCGTATTCGAAGGTGTATTCGGTCGCCAGGCCGACCGGGTCGACGCCGGCGCTGAGGTCGGCGAATTCGACGCCGAGGTTGGAGACCCCGACGCCGCCGACCCGCGGCGCGCCCGGCGTGCCTTCGGCCAGCGCCTGTATTTCACCGGTCCGAACGTCGGAGGCGTAGACCGCCCCCGGTTCGCTTTCCGGGAAGGTCGCGGTCGAGCCGGCGGCGAGGCCGAAGGACTGTTCTTCGAAGTTGCTTTCGGGCGGCGGCGCGAGTTCGAGCGGCGTGGTCGAGACCAGCGTCCCGGCCGGGTCGATTTCCTTCAGCGCGTAGGTGAGGGTCGCCGCGAATCCCGAGGTGACCTCGGCGAGGAGGTTGCCGTTGGCGGGATTGATCGCCAGCGCCCTCGCGCCCGCGCTGCCGGCCAGCGAGACTTCGCCTTTCAGCGTCCCGCCCGGTTCGTAGACCCGGACGAATTCGCCGAAGGCGCCGGCGACGTAGAGGTCGTCGCCAGGGCCGATCGCGAGCGAGCCGACTTCGGCGGTGATCGCCGAGGCGAAGGCGCCGGTCGGGAGGAACTCCACGATCCGTCCCGCGCCCGGGTCGCCGACGTAGACGTTCCCGGCCGAGTCGACGGCGATCTCGTCGAGGTCGGCGAGTTCGGCGGTGAATTCGTCGGTTCCCGCGCCGTAGCCGCCAAACTGTTCGACGAAGCCGCCGGTGGCGGTGAAGCGCTGGACGCGGCCGTCGCGGCGGTTGACCGTGTAGACGTCACCGTCGACCGGAGAGACCGCGACGCCGACCACCCCGTTGAACTCGCCGGCGCCTTTGCCGGGCAGGCCGAATTCGCAGGTCGCTTCGCAGGTCTGAAGTTCGTTCGAGCCGTCTTCGACGCCCCAGCCCCAGGCGCGGACGAAGGCGCCTTCGGCGCTGAACTCGTCGATCCGGTTGTTGCCGGTGTCGGCGACGTAGACGTCGCCGCTGGTCTGATCGACGGCGACGCCGCCGGGACTTTTCAGCTGCCCCGCGGCCGAGCCCGGCCCGCCGAAGCGCAGGACCGGCAGCTGGTCGGCGACCGCGGACGCGCTGAGCGCGATCGCGGCGACCGCGAGCGCGGCGACGAGGACCAAGACGAAGCTCACCCGTGCACGGCGGCTCGACCCCAGCGGGTTGACGGCGTCGTTCGACCCCGCCTCGAAACGGCTACGCAACATCCCTCTCCTTTTCCCTGGACCCGCGCTGCCGTTACGGCATTCCCTCGCGGGCCTGTTCCCTATGACTGCGGACGAGCACGTTTCAAAACGTTACGTGCCTGTTTCAACAGCGGACGAGAACGTATACGAACCCGCGTGTATGTGTCAAGGATCGGTGTCACGGTTTCAGGTACCGAGAAAGTATGTTGCCCTGGTTAGGCCTGGGAACTCCGGTGGAACGACCGGTAATCCACGGTTACTCTCCCGCCCAATTCCCATGGCCAAAGACGCCCCCGAACCGAAGCTGATCGCCGGCGCCCGCAAGGCGGTCGAGAAGTACGGGTACGCGGGGCTGACTCTCGAGCGGATCGCCGCCGAGGCCGACATCTCCCGGGTCACCCTCCACCGCCGCGGTCACTCCAAGGACGAGATCTTCAATGCCCTCGTCGCGCGGATGCACGAGGAACATCGGGACGCCCTCTGGCCCGCCCTCGTCGCCGGTGGCAACGGCGCCGAGCGACTGAGCCTGGCGGTGGCGAAAGTCTGCGACCTGAGCGAGCGCGACCTGCTGCTCCTGCTGGCGGCGCGGGCGCAGCTCGACGCGGCGGCCCACGGCG
>DAIQOT010000314.1:0-3643 GCA_036787695.1 Solirubrobacterales bacterium
TGGCGAGCTCGGCGACGGCGAAGGCGGCGACGACCAGCGCCGCGACCGCGGCCCAGCGGGCCGAGGTCGGCGCCGCCCGCCAGACCCGCTTCACAGCTTGGCCAGGGTGCGGGCGCCGACCGCGAGCTTGGCGGGCTTGAAGTCGGGGGGGTAGAGGGCGCGGATCTGGCCCTGCGGGTCGATCGCGAAGATTTCGGCGTTGTGCTCGATTTCCTCGGGGTCGTTGGGGTCCGTTTCCGGCCGCACGCCCCAGGCGTCCCAGACCTTGGTCAGTTCCTTGTGGGAGCCGAGCAGCCAGTCGATCTCGCCGGTCGTGCGGTGGCGCTTGTTGAATTCGGCGGCGCTCTTCGGCGTGTCGTGGGCGGGGTCGACGGAGACCGCGAGGAAGATCGGCCGTTCGGACTTCGACAGGCCCGCGTAGGCGGTGTGGACCTTGCCGGCGACGATCGGGCAGAGGTCGGTGCAGTGGGTGTAGAGGAAGGCGACCATGACCGTGTGCCCCTTGAGCTTCGCCAGGTCGATCTTCTTGCCGTACTGGTCGGTGAGGTCGATCGGCGGCGCGGCTTTGGCCGGGATCGCGTCGGCACCGGCGATCGCCGGGACGCTGACCGCGGCGTTGGTCGAGGAGCTGCCGCCGCCACAGCCAGCGACGAGCAGGCCGAACGCCAGGGCGGCGACGGCGAGTGAGGCGGGGCGGAGGGCGCGGCGGTACTTCGGGGAACGGGGTGGCAAGCCCTGAAATCTAAGCGGGGAAGCTAAATCCAGCCTCAATTTCGTCGCCGACGAAACGAGCCCGTCCTACCCGGGTTCGACGCTCTCGGTGCGAACCCGGGGCGGCTAGGCGAGGTCGACCAGGCGCTCGGCGAGCTCGCGTGGGCGGGCGAGCATCGGCAGGTGGCCGCCGTCGATCTCGGCGACCTCGTCGAGGCCGAGGCGCTCGCGGGCGATGCGCCGCTGGAAGGCGAGTGGGAAGAGGCGATCGTCGCGCCCCGCCAGCACCGTCGTCGGCACGTCGGGCGAGGCGTCGAGAGGCAGTGGCTCGGCGAAGAGGCCGCGGGAGGGGACGCCCTCGTACTCGGCGGCGGCGGCGAGCGTCGCCTCGTCGACGTCGTGGTAGAAGACCTCGGCCATCGCCTCCTCGCCCCATTCGTCGGGGGTGCCGTGACGCTCGATCAGCGGGGCGATCGCGGCTTCGTGGTCGGTGCCGCGCCACCAGTCGCCGGCCGACTCGCCCGGCGCCGGGATCATCGGCGCGAGCAGGATCAGCCGTTGCGGTTGCAGGCGGGCGGCGGCGATCGTCGCGGCGTACGCGCCGAGCGACTGGCCGACGACGACGAGCGGCGCCGGCGCCGGGTCGGGGAGCGCGGCGATCACCGCGGATGCATGGTCGCTCGGGGTCGCGTCGGGATCGTCGAGCGGCAGCGGCGGGGCGACGCCGTCGTGGCCGAGCTCGTGCAGCGCCGCGATCGTCGCGTCGTAGACGCGCGGGTCGGCGCCCGCGCCCGGGATCAGGACGAAAGTCGTCGGGCCGCCGTCGATGGATACGTTTGCGGTCACCCCGCCCTCCTACCCAGGACGACATGGAGCATTCGCGACGCGAACAACTGGAGCCTTACGTCACCCGCGACGGGTCGACGATCCGCGAGTGGGCCGGGCCGGGGTACGCGGCCGAGGCGAGCAACCAGAGCCTGGCCGAGGCGACGGTCCCGCCGGGCGGCGCGACGATCGAACACCTCCACCGCCTCTCCGAGGAGCTCTACCTGGTCACCGCCGGCACCGGGCGGCTGCGGGTAGGCGAGGAGGAGCGTCGAATCGAGGTCGGCGACTGTGTCGCCATCCCGCCGGGAACCGCGCACAAGCTGTTCAACGACGGCGACGTCGACCTGGTCGTCGTCTGCGCTTGCGCGCCGCCGTACTCCCATGAGGACACGGTGCTGCTCGAGGGGGTCGAGGGGGCGTAGTGGCGGTCACGCTTCGGGATGCGCGGCGGGGGGACGAGATGGAGGTGGCCGGGGTGCATGTGCGGTCTTGGCAGGAGGCGTACCGCGATCTGATGCCTGCGGACTTCCTCGCGGCGCTGGAGCCGAGGGACAGGGCGGGGCGGTATGAGTTCGACGGGGGACCGGAAGCGCCGACGACTGTGGTTGCGGTCGCTTCGGCCAACGAGGTTGGCGGCCCGGTGGACGAGCTTGGCGGGGCGGGAGACGGGGATGACCCTTCTCTCACGAACAGCGGGGAGGTTCGTTCAGGGTCATCCCCGTCTCCCGTCGACCGTGCTCCGGAAGGCTCGGCCGGGACGGTGATCGGGTTCGTGACCTTTGGTCCATCACGTGATGCCGACAGGGTGGGCTTGGGGGAGATCTATGCGTTGTATGTCGACCCGGGGCGTTATGAGGCTGGCGTGGGGCGGATGCTCATGGCTCATGCGCGCCGACGCTTGAAGGAGCAAGGGTTCGGGGCCGCCGTCCTTTGGGTCCTCCTGGGCAACGAACGCGCGGCGAGCTTCTACGAACGCGAAGGTTGGGTCCCTGACGGAGCGGTCCGGGAAGAGGAGCCCTACGGAATCACCTCAAACGTCCGCCGCTTCCAGCTGGAGACGCTCGACTGATTCCGGCGCGATCTACTCACGCGGCCGACAGAGGGGCGGAGATGATCCCCTGAACGAACCTCCCCGCAGTTCGTGAGAGAAGGGGATCATCTCCGCCCCTCCCTCACCGCCTAAACCTGATCGCGCCGGAAGCAGTCCACTGAGTGGTCATTGACGATGCCCACCGCCTGCATCCACGCATAAACGATCGTCGGCCCGACGAATTTGAAGCCACGCTTCTTCATGTCCTTGGAGATCTCCTCAGACAGCGGCGTCTTCGCCACGAACTCGAGCCCGTCGCCCTTCAGCACCTTGCCGTCGGTGAACGACCAGCAGTAGTCGCTGAAGTCTTCGCCCGCGTCGCGCATCTCGCGGAAGATCTGGGCGCCTTTGATCGTCGACTCGATCTTCGCTCGCGAGCGGATGATCCCGGCGTCACCGAGCAGCCGTTCGACGTCCTTCTCCTTGAATTTGGCGACCTTGTCCGGGTCGAATCCTTTGAAGGCCTTGCGGAAGGCGTCACGCTTTCGTAGCACCGTGATCCAGGCCAGCCCGGCCTGGAAGCCGTCGAGCATCAGCTTCTCCCAGAGGGCGCGGGCATCGTGCTCGGGCACGCCCCACTCCTCGTCGTGGTAGGCCCGCATCAGCTCGGAGCCTTCGCCCCAGGCGCAGCGGGTCAGCTCCGCCATCGCTCTTCCCACTGCTCGGAGCGGATCGCGAAGCGGGCGTGGTCGCGCCACTGGCCGCCGATCTTCAGGTATTTCTCGGAGAAGCCCTCGCGGACGAAGCCGCAGCGCTCGACCAGCGCGATCGAGGCGGCGTTGCCCGGCTGGATATTGGCTTCCAGGCGGTGCAGCTCGAGCTCCGTGAAGGCGCGCTCCAGCACCAGTCGCAGGGCCGCGGACATGTAGCCGGCGCCGCTCCACTCTGCCACCCCGCCGTAGCCGAGGAAGGCGCTCTGCAGCGGCCCGCGGATGATCTGGCTGATGTTGAAGTAGCCGACGATCGCGCCGTCGGCGGCGCGGCTGGCGAGGTTGGCGTCGAAGTCGGCGCGCG
>DAIQOT010000111.1:0-11853 GCA_036787695.1 Solirubrobacterales bacterium
CCTCCTTGCGCTCCTCCTCGAGGACCGCGCGGCGCGAGAGGACGACGTTGTTGCGGGACCGGTTCAGCTCGATGACTTTGCACTCGAGCGTCTGGCCCATGAACTCATCAAGATTGTGGACGCGACGGATGTCGACGAGTGAGGCGGGCAGGAAGCCGCGCACCCCGAGGTCGAGGATGAGGCCGCCCTTGACGACCTCGATGACGCTGCCTTCGACCGGTTCGCCCGAGTCGGCGGCGACCTCGATACGGCGCCAGGCTTTCTCGAAGCGGGCGCGCTTCTTGGAGAGGATCAGGCGACCCTCGGCGTCCTCCTTGGTGAGGACCAGCGCGTCGACCTCCTCGCCGAGCTCGACCTCTTCCGCCGGGTTGACCGACTTGCGGATCGAGAGCTCGTTGCTGGGGATGACACCCTCGGCCTTGTAGCCGATGTCGACCAGCACCTCGTCTTTGTCGATACGGACTACTTTGCCGTTTACGACATCTCCCTCATCGAAGGAAACCATCGTCGCCGCGTAATTCGGGACGATCTTTCCATCGATGTTCAGAAGGAGTCCGCCAGAGCCCTCTACGGGCGTGGCGCTGGGCGCAGGGGTCAGGGTCTCGGTCGCAGCCATTGGGTTGGGCATTGTGGCAGAAACGACGCGTCGACCGCGCCCCGCCGATACCCTGCCGAGCGATGCCTACCCGAGCGACCAAACGAGGCGACGAGCGTACTTCGCTCGAAGGCTCATATGACGTACTGATCTGTGGTGCGAGCTTCGCCGGCCTGATGGTCGCGCGGCAGCTGGCCGGCTCCGGCGCCGACGTGCTGATCGTCGACCGCTACGAGATCGGCGAGCGCCAGACCTCCGCCTGCGGGATCCCCACCAGGTGGCTGGAAGAGCTCGACCTGATGGGCTCGGAGCGCCAGCGCTTCGACACCCTCGTCGTGCATACCCCGCACGGCGATTCGCGCTTTCCCCTCCCCTGGACCTTCTCCACCTTCGACTACCGGGAGCTCTGCGCGCTGCTCTGGGAGGGCTCCGACGCCCGCTTCGAGACCGCCAAGGTCGAGGGGCTCGCCGCCGGCGCCCAGAACGGCTCCGACGAGATCGCGGTCGAGACCGATCGCGGCATCGTCCGCGCCCCGCTCGTCATCGACGCGCTCGGCTGGCGCCGGGTGCTCGCCGGGCCCGCCGGCTACCAGCCGCCGGACGCGCCGCTCTCGCGCGGGCTCGAGGTGCACCCGCCCGGCGCCTCCGAGGACCTCGAGATCTGGATCGACCGCCGCTACGTCCCGGCCGGCTACGGCTGGAGCTTCCCGGCCGGCGAGGAGACGCGGATCGGGGTCGGCTCCTTCGATCCGAAGTTCCACGTCCGCGAGACGACCGAGCTGCTGGCCGAGGACCTCGACCGCGACGTCGTCCGCTACCAGGGCAACTGGATCCCCCACAAGCTGCGCCAGGCGACCGGGCGCGGGGTCTTCTTCGTCGGCGACTCGGCCGGGCACTGCCTGCCGCTGACCGCCGAGGGCATCCGCACCGCGCTCTACTTCGGCATGGCCCTGGGACGGGAGCTGCGCGGGGTCGTCGAGGAGCGGCAGACCCGCGAGGAAGCCGCGACGAAGTACGCCGCCTTCAACGACTCCCATGAGGTGAAGTTCAAGTGGATGCTGCGGGTGCAGAAGCTCGTCCCGCGGATCCCGCCGCGAATGCTCGGGCCGCTGATCAAGCTGGCGGGCGTGAAGCCCTTCGTCCACTGGTCCTTCAACCACTACCTGCAGATCGCCCCGCCCGAGTTCGCCGCCCAGGGCGGCGCTCCCGCGAAGAGCGCGCCGAAGACGCCGACCCCGGTCTGAGCGGCGCGCCGCCCGACGTCCGGGCGCGCGCCTCCCCTACTTGGCGTTCAGCCAGTCGGTGCCGACGCCGGCGTCGACCTCGAGCGGCGGATCCAGCTCATAGGCGAGCGTCATCTCCCGCTTGACCAGCTCGAGCGCCGCGTCCATCTCCTCCGGCGGCCCCTCGAAGAGGAGCTCGTCGTGGATCTGCAGGACGAGGCGGGTCTCCATCCGCTCCTCGCGCAGCCGCGCCCAGCAGTTGACCATCGCGACCTTGATGATGTCGGCGGCGGTCCCCTGGATCACCGTGTTGACCGCGAGGCGCTCGCCCAGTTTGCGCGTGTTGGGGTTGCCGGAGCGCAGCTCGGGGATCGGCCGGCGCCGTCCCATCAGCGTCGTCACGTAGCCCTCCTCCTGGGCTTTCTCGACGACCTCTTCGCGGAAGCGACGGACGGCGGGGAAGCGCTCGAGGTAGCGGGCGACGAATTCCTCGGCCTCCTTGCGCGGGATGTTGAGGCGGTCGGCGAGGCCAAAGCCGGTCAGCCCGTAGACGATCCCGAAGTTGACCATTTTCGCTTTCGAGCGCTGGCCGACGTCGACCTCGTCGGGCGGGATCTCGAAGACCTCGGCGGCGGTCGCCGAGTGGACGTCTTCGCCGGCGTGGAAGACGTCCTTCAGCACCTGCTCGTCGGCGACGTGGGCGAGGACGCGGAGCTCCACCTGGCTGTAGTCGGCCGACAGCAGGCGGGCGCCCTCCTCGGCGACGAAGCAGGCGCGCACCGGCCGGCCAAGGTCGGTGCGGATCGGGATGTTCTGCAGGTTCGGGTTGGTGCTGGAGAGGCGGCCGGTGGTCGTCGCCGCCTGGTTGAAGGTGGTGTGGACGCGGCCGGTCCCCGGGTCGATCAGGTCCGGCAGCGAGTCGAGGTAGGTGTTCTTGAGCTTGGTCAGCTCGCGCCAGGACTCGATCTTCTCGACGATCGGGTGCTCGTCGCGGATCTGGGCGAGGACGCGGGCGTCGGTGGAGAAGCCGGTTTTGCCGCGCCGCTTGCGGGTCAGCTCGAGTTTCTCGAAGAGGATGCGGCCGACCTGCTGCGGCGAGCCGATCGTGAACTCCTCGCCGGCGAGCTCGTAGATGCCTTTCTCCAACTGGTCGATCCGCTCGCCGAAGCCGGCGCCGACCTCGGCGAGGCGCTCGGCGTCGAGGCGGAGCCCCTCGCGTTCCATCGCCGCGAGGACGCCGACCAGCGGCAGCTCGATCTCGCGCATCAGCGGCTCCAGGCCGAGGCCGATGATCCGCGGCAGCTGGTCCTCGGCGAGGGCGGCGACGAGACGCGCCTCCTCCGCCGGCTCGAGCCCCGCCTCGGGCTCCTCGCCGAGCGAGAGCTGGCCGTCGTCCTCGTCTTTGCCGTCGCTGCCGGCGTTGTCGCCGGCGGCCGCGATGCCGATCCCGGCGTCGGCGGCGAGCTCGGTCAGCTCGTAGGTGCGGCGCTGCGGCTCGATCAGGTAGGCGGCGAGCATCGTGTCGTGCTCCAGCCCCAGCTCGACGCCCTCGCGGGCGGCGGCGGCGAGCAGCCCGTGGCGGCCACCGCCGAGGCTCTTCAGATCGTGGCCGGCGAGCGGCTTGTCGGCGAGGGCGACGGCGAGCTCGTCGTGGGAGTTGGTGCCGGTGACGATGCGCTCGCCTTCGGCGGCGGCCCAGCGGTCGCCCTCGAGCGCCACCGCGATCCGGTCGGCGTCGCCGATGTCGGCCGGGGTCCCCTCGACGGTCTCGATCTCGAGCTCGGTCTCGACCTTGCGGCCGGGGACCGCGTCGCCCTCGGGGAGCGCCTCTTCGAGTCGATCGAGCACGGCGCGGAGCTCGAACTCCCGCATGAAGTCCCGCAGCGCGGTGCGGTCGGGCTCTGACTCCAGGGCGCCCGCGAGGTCGACCCCGGTCTCGATGTCGTACTGCAGCGTCGCCAGCTCGCGCGACATCCGCGCGTCGTCGGCGTGGTTCGTCAGGTTCTCTTTGCGTTTGGCGCCGGAGATCTCGTCGACGCTTTCCAGCACCTTGTCGAGCGAGCCGAATTTCTGCAGCAGCTGGGTCGCCGTTTTCTCGCCGATCCCGGGGACGCCGGGGATGTTGTCGGAGGTGTCGCCGCGCAGGCCCATCAGGTCGGTGATCAGCGTCGGCGGCACGCCGTAGCGCTCTTCGACCGCGGCGACGTCGTAGATCTTCGTCTCGGTGATCCCGCGCGAGGTGCTCATCACCCGGATCCCCTCGCCGACCAGCTGGTAGGCGTCGCGGTCGCCGGTCACCACCATCACGTCGATCCCCTCGGCGCGGGCCTGCTTGGCGAGCGAGGCGATCACGTCGTCGGCCTCGAAGCCTTCGACCTTGACGTTGGTGTAGCCGAAGGCTTCGACCAGCGGCATCAGGTGCGGCCACTGCTCGCGGAGGAGGTCGGGGCGCGGTTTGCGCTGCGCCTTGTAGAGGTCGTAGGTTTTCTCGCGGCCACTCCAACCGGCGTCCCAGGCGACGATGACCCCCTGCGGGTGGTGCTCGTCGATGATTTTCACCAGCATCGAGGCGAGCCCGAAGATCGCGTTGGTCGGCCGCCCGTCGCTGGTCCCGATCGACTCGGGGAGAGCGAAGAAGGCACGGTAGGCGAGGCTGTTGCCGTCGATGAGGAAGAGCTCTGGGGTGTCGGCCATCGCGCCCACTCTACGAGGCGAGGCCGAGCGCTTCGCGCAGGTCGGCGACGACCGCATCGGAGGCGGCTTCGAGCTGGTCGTCGGTATAGCGGCGAGTGGTGATGCGGTGGGCGCGCAGCCCGAGGTCCCGCGCGTGGTCGTCCTCGAAGGCGACCGAGCCGCGGTGGTAGGTCCAGGTGTCGGTCTCCACCGCGACCCGCTCATCGGCGAAGAAGAAGTCGACGCGATAGCCGTGGACGCGGTGATTGACGAGCGGCCGCGGCAGCCCGTGGCACTCGCAGAGGGCGAGGAAGAAGAGCTCGAGGTCGGAGCGCGAGCGTTTCACCGCGCTCAGGTGCGGCACGCGGTGCCCGGCGAGCTCCGCCTGGCGGAGCGCGCGCCGGAATAGGTAGGGCTCGATGGTGCCGCGGACGTCTTCGATCGTGCGCGAGGGCGTCGTGACCGCGATGCCGTGTCGCCGCGTCACCTCTCGTGGTGTGAGCGTGCGCGAGCGGTGGACGACGATCCCAGGCCGTGACTTTCGACGAACTGCGGCATCGACGGTGACGTGCGCCGGACCTTGGATCGGTCGCAAGAACTCCCACAGCGCCACGGCACTCGCGTGACTCAACACGGCTCCGTCCCCCGCCGCGAGCACCGCCGCCAACCATCGTCCCCGCCACGACAGACTCCGATGCCCCACCGCATAAACGCCGCGGTGCAGCCGATGCAGCCGCCCCGCCTCGACGGCGCGCCGAACTGAGGTTTCACTGACCCCCGCGTCGCGAAGCTGCTCCACGGTCACGACACCGTGCTGTCGACTCGCGATCGCCGCGACCCGCCGACCGGCTGTGGAACTTTTCCGCCGCATAGGGACGGTAAGGCTCCACAGCCCTCGGTTTCTCCCCCGCTACGGCTAGAACGGGTGGGACGGATTGAGCACTGCGCGCACTAAACCCGCCCCCACCTTGCCCGAGCCGAGGACCGGGACGGAGGCGCGACCGGGGAAATCGACCTTGAGGTCTCCCTTCAGCGACGGTGACCTGCCGTGGCGGACGAAGGCGAATGAGCCCGAGAACGGGGCGGGCGGTTCGACAGAGGCGGTGCCGGGTGGGATCTCGAAGCCGAAAGCCTTGGGCGGCGCGACGGAGTTCACGCTGCGGTCGATCAGGACGTTGCCGCGCCGTTCGGAGAGCTGCGCCTGGAGCCGGGTCGGGCCGGCCGGCTTGTTCTTCCGCACCTGCAGTTCGAGTTTTTCCGCGCCGCTCCGGCGCTTCACCGTCAGGAGGGCGCCCGGAGAGTGACCGCCGATGCCTTCGGAGCGGATCGACGGAGTGCCGCATATGAGCCGGGTGAAAGGCAGGGTGCTCGACGCGGCGCTCGTCGCGTCGACCGACGTGAAGCCTTCCTCGCCCCGAAATTGGATCGTGCCTTCCCACCGGCCGGCTTCGACGGGGAACCGCTTGCCGCCGCCGCCGCACTTCGAGCTTTCCGTGATCGGGTGCCCGGACGGGACCGCGTGGACGTCGATCTGCCCAAGGTCGCCGATCTTCGCTTCGATCGTCGTTTCGGTGACCTGCGCGGGGACGGCGTAGACGGCGAACCCCTTGTGGCCGAAGAGCTCGATCGACAGCTCCCCTGGACCGCCTTTCTGCGCCCCGGCGAAGACCAGCGCCTTGTACCCGTGGGTGGCCTGGACCTCGAAAGCCGCGGGCAAGACGGTCGGCACCTGTTCCGCCGTGGCCGCCGCGGCGGAGGACGGCAAGGAGGACGCGAGCGCGCCGAACGCGAGAAGGGCGGCGGAGGCGGCGCGCAGGCGGATCGTCGGCATCATCAGTCTTCGTCCGAGGAGCTGCGTTCGCCGTGGACGATCGTCGCGGTGAAGCCGGGGCCGCCGATCGCGACACCCGCGTGTCCGGGGAAGTCGACGACGAGATTGCCACCGACCTTCCCTTCGCCTTCGCGAGGGCCCTCAGGGAGCTTGGTCGCCGTGTAGGTCAGCACTCCGGACAGACGCGGCCCCGCCTTGAGCCTCGCCTTGCTCAGCTTGCCGTCGAAGCTGAACGCGTCCGCTTTCTCCCGGCCCAAGACAGTGCGGGTCACGCTGAGGCCGGCGCGAAGTCGTTCCGCGAGGTCGGCCTCGTATGACACTGCCGCGCCGGGGTGCTTCTGGACGATCGCGAGCCGCAGGTGCGCGGGCCGGCGTCGCACCGTGAGAAACGTTCCGGGCAGTCCTTCGCCCGAGAATCCGCCTTCGTTGATGCCGCACCGGAGGTCCTCCAACGGCACCGATATGCCCGTGAGCTTGGTCGCGGTCGCTTCGGCGAAGCCTTCCTCGCCGTGGAATTCGAAGGTCCCGACCAGTTCGACCCGCGGCACCGCGGCCGGCTTTCCCCCTCCGCACCCGGTGCCGATCTTGGAGGTCCCACTCGTTGGACGAACTTCCAGGCTGACCGTCCCGACCGTCCCGAGATCGAAATCGATCCGATCGGCGGTGACTTCTCCTTTCGCCATATAGGTCGCCTCCTCGCCACGCTTGCCGATCTCGAGGCTCAGAACGCCGGACTTCATCCCCACCTCGGCGGACGCGCCGATCTCGAAGCCGTTGCTCGCCGGCAGCCGGAAGTCGATCAGTGAGGGCTCGGCCGTCGGCACCGGCGGAGCGGCGCTCGCGGTGGACGCGAAGGCGAGGAGCGCGAGGGCGATCACGGCACCGGATAGAGAACGTCGGAGCATTCGGCGCACCCTAGGACAATCGCGCCCCCAACCTGCCCGCGACGGGAATCTGATTCGATTCCGCGCATGCCCGTAAGCGCCCAATACAGCGTCACCATCCGAGTCGAGCTCGACGCGCGCCAAGAGCCGCTCGGGAAACTCACCGCCGCGATCGCCGAGGCGGGCGGACAACTGCAGGGGGTCGACCTCGTGCCGGGCGCCGGGCCGGAGGGCAAGCGGGTCCGCGAGTTCACCATCGACGCCTCCGATCAGGACCACTGGGAGCGAATCCTCCGGGCGATCGGCTCGACCCGCGGCGCCCGCGTCATCGACTACGTCGACCGCACGATGCAGATGCACCGCGGCGGCAAGATCGACATGCACAACAAGTACCCGGTGAAGACGCGCGACGACCTCTCGATGGCCTACACGCCCGGCGTCGCCCGCGTCTGCATGGACATCCACGCCGACCGCCGCAAAGCCTTCGAGTACACGATCAAGAAAAACACCGTTGCGGTCGTCTCCGACGGCTCGGCGGTGCTCGGGCTCGGCAACATCGGCCCCGAGGCGGCGATGCCGGTGATGGAGGGCAAGTGCATGCTCTTCAAAGAGTTCGCCGGCGTCGACGCCTTCCCGATCTGCCTCGACACCCAGGACGCCGACGAGATCGTCCGCGCGGTCGAACTGATGGCGCCGACCTTCGGCGGGGTCAACCTCGAGGACATCTCCGCCCCGCGCTGCTTCGAAATCGAGGACCGGCTCAAGGCCAAACTCGACATCCCGGTCTTCCACGACGACCAGCACGGCACCGCCGTCGTCACCATGGCCGCCCTCTTCAACGCGCTGAAAATCACGGGCAAGCCGATCGAGGACCTGCGCGTCCTCATCGTCGGGCTCGGCGCGGCGGGCGTCGCGGTGACGAAAATGATGCTCGAGGCGGGGATCACGCACGTCATCGGCGCCGACCGCCAGGGCGCCCTCTCGACCGAGCGCGCCGACTACGTCTCCGGCGAGATGAACTCGACCAAACGCTGGTACGCGGAGATCTCCAACCCCGAGCACATCCACGGGCAGCCCGACGACCTGATCGAGGGCATGGACCTGTTCATCGGCCTCTCCGGCCCCGGGATCATCGAGGCGGACTCGCTGGCGAAGATGAACGACGACGCGATCGTCTTCGCGATGGCCAACCCGACGCCCGAGGTGATGCCCGAGGACGCCGCCCCGCACGTGCGGATCATGGCCACCGGCCGCTCCGACTACCCGAATCAGATCAACAACGTGCTCGCCTTCCCCGGCATCTTCCGCGGCGCCCTCGACGCCGGCGCGCCGCAGATCACCGAGGCGATGAAGCTCGCCGCCGCCAAGGGGATCGCGATGGCGGTCGCCGAGGAGGATCTCTCCGAGGACTACATCATCCCCAGCGTCTTCAACCGCGAAGTCGCCCCGAAGGTCGCCGAAGCGGTGGTCGAGGAGGCCAAACGCGACGGCATCGCCCGGCTCAACGAGGAGACCGGCACCTTCTCCACGGTAGAGGCGACCTGATGCGGGTACCGGCCACCCCATGAAAGTTCTCGTCACGGGCGCCAGCGGCAGGATCGGCAAGGCGCTCTGTGACGAGCTTCTGGGACGAGGCGACGAGGTCGTCGGACTGACGCGCAGCCCGGAGAAGGCGCGCGCGGCGCGGCCGCAGATCACCTGGCACGCCTGGGAGCCGACGCTAGAACGCCCCGATGCGGCGGCCTTCGAGGGCGTCGACGGGGTCGTCAACCTGGTCGGCGAGAAGATCAACCAGCGCTGGACCGACGCGGCGAAGCAGAAGATCATGGACTCGCGCAAGGTCGCGACCCACAACCTGGTCGGCACGATCGAGAGCCTGATGACGAAGCCGAAGGTGCTGGTCAGCCAGTCGGCGGTCGGCTACTACGGCAACCGCGGCGACGAGACGCTCGACGAGACCAGCGCCCCGGGCGAGGGCTTCGACGCCTCCGTCTGCGTCGAGTGGGAGCGCGCGGCGCAGGCGGTCGAGGGCGCCGGCGTGCGGCTCGTGATCGTCCGCACCGGCCAGGTGATGGAGACCGAAGGCGGCATCCTCGGCGAGCTCCTCCTCCCCTTCAAGCTCGGCCTCGGCGGCCCGCTCGCCGGCGGCAAGCAATGGGTCCCCTGGATCCACCTCTCCGACGAGGTCGGAATCTTGGCGTGGGCGCTCGACCACGAGAACGTGAGCGGCGTGGTCAACGGCTCGGCACCGAATCCGGTGACGAACAAGGACTGGTCGAAGGCACTCGGCAAGGCGCTGGGACGTCCGGCCGTGCTGCCGATCCCGGGGATCGCGGTCGAGGTGAAATTCGGGAAAGAGTTTGGGAAGGTCGCGCAGGGTGGGCAACGGGTGTTGCCGCGGCGAACGGAGGAGCTGGGGTACGCCTTCAAGTTCCCCGTGATCGATGGGGCGCTGCGCGACCTGGTTGGGTAGCTCCCGGCGTTCTTCCTAGCTGCTCCGGGAAGGGTCCACAAGGGTGACCTTCCGGAACAACAGCGGGGAGGTTCCTCCAGGTCACCCTTGTGGACCCGGCACGCTCAGCTGGGTTCGAGGGTTTCCTGGACCTTGCTCCGGACGCTGGAGCTGCCGGCGGATTCGACGGCTTCGATGACGCTCTTCATGGCTTGGCGGCCGGACGAGGTGGTGAGGAGAGGGATGTTGGCGGATTCCAGGATCGAGCGGCTGAACTTGTTGCCGGGGCCGGGGGATTCGAGCGTTGCCACGGCGCTGGTGTCGGAGGTCGCTCGCCGCGCGTTGGATCCGTTGGTGGCGAGGTCCACCCCGCCTCCGGCCTTTTCACTCGAAGCCAAGCATCTGGCGGCGATCTTGAAGTGCCCGGCGCTCGCCCCATGCGCCGCAAGCTCTCCTTTCGCCGCCTTGCAGAGCGAAGCCCCCACATAGACGTTCACTCTCGCCCCCTGCGAGTCCCCTCCTCCGCAACCCACGATCCCTAGCCCGAGCATCGCCGCGGCAAGAACCCCGGCCGCGCAGCGGACGCCGCGAGGGTGACCTGGAGGAACCTCCCCGCTGTTGTTCCGGAAGGTCACCCTCGTGGCGTCCCCCCAGCGCTCGCCGGAACTCCACCGCCGCGCCGCCAGGCGTCAGCCAAAGAAGACCTCAGACTCCGCATAAAGAGCCTCCGGAACCGTCTTCAACTCGGCCGTCGCCTCGGTCAACTCGACCAGCTCGATATCCGTCCCCCGCAACGCCGTCATCGTCCCCCACCGCCCCTGATCCACCGCATCAATCGCATGCAACCCGAACCGCGTCGCCAGGACCCGGTCGAACGCCGTCGGGGTCCCCCCACGCTGGACGTGCCCGAGCACAGTCGCTCGGGTCTCTTTGCCCGTGCGCCGCTCGATCTCGGCCTCGAGCCAGTGGCCGATGCCGCCGAGGCGGACGTGGCCGAAGGAGTCGGTCTTGGCGTCGTCGGGTTCTGGCACGCCGCCGATCGGGCTGGCGCCCTCGGAGACGACGATGATCGGGGCGAAGTGGCTGGCGAAGCGGCGGCCGACGAGCTCGCAGACCGCGTCGATGTCGAACTCGCGCTCGGGGATCAGGATCGCGTTGGCGCCGCCGGCGAGCCCGGCGTGGAGGGCGATCCAGCCCGCGTGCCGTCCCATCACCTCGGCGATCAGCACCCGATGGTGGCTGTCGGCGGTGGTGTGTAGGCGGTCGATCGCCTCCATCGCGACGTTGACCGCGGTGTCGAAGCCGAAGGTGTAGTCGGTCGCCGAGAGGTCGTTGTCGATCGTCTTCGGCACGCCGACGACGTTCAGGCCGTGCTCGGAGTGCAGTTTCGAGGCTGCGCCGAGCGTGTCCTCGCCGCCGATCGCGATCAGCCCGTCGACCCCGGCGGCCTCGAGGTTGGCGGCGATCTTCTCCGGCCCGCCGTCGCCGGCGAACGGGTTGGTCCGCGACGAGCCGAGGATCGTGCCGCCGCGGGGCAGGATGCCGCGCACCTCGGGCACCCCGAGTGGCCGATGGTCGTTCTCCAGCGGCCCGCGCCAGCCGTCGCGGTAGCCGACGAACTCGTGGCCCTGGACGCCGACGCCTTTGCGGACGACGGCGCGGATCACCGCGTTCAGCCCGGGACAGTCCCCACCTCCGGTCAACACTCCGATGCGCATCGCGGTTAGCTTAGGGATCGTGGCCGCCGATCCCGGATACGACGCCGTCACCGCCGCGCAGCAGCGGACCTGGTCCGACGGCGACTTCTCGATGGTCGCCTCGCTGGTCGTCAACCCGTCCGAAAACCTGGTCGAAGCGCTCGAGATCCTGCCCGACGAACGGGTGCTCGACGTCGCCTGCGGCAGCGGCAACGGGGCGATCGCGGCGGCGCGGCGGGCCTGGGGCAACACGGTCGGCTGCGACTTTGTCCCCGCCCTGCTCGAGCGGGGGCGCGAACGGGCCGCCGCCGAGCGGCTCGACATCGACTTCGTCGAGGGCGAGGCGCAGGCGCTGCCGTTCGAGGACGGGAGCTTCGACGTCGCGATGTCGATCTTCGGCGCGATGTTCGCCCCCGACCAGCAGCGGACCGCCGACGAGCTCCTCCGGGTGGTCAAGCCGGGCGGTCTCGTGAGCCTGCTGGTCCGCAACGGCGACGC
>DAIQOT010000315.1:0-3630 GCA_036787695.1 Solirubrobacterales bacterium
CGATCCCCCGGTAGGGGCCGCCGCGCTCGCGCTCGACCGCGAGCGCCTCCATCTCCTCCTTGCGCACCCCCTTCACGTAGCCGAGCCCGATCCGCACCTGCAGCCCGCCGCGCAGATCGGGGTCCTGGCGCGGCGACTCGACGTGGCAGAGGAGGCGGCTGCGGTTGGCGTCGGGCGGCGCGATCCGGATCCCCCGCCGCTGCGCCTCGTGGACCAGCGAGTCGGGCGGGTAGAAGCCCATCGGCTGCTCGTTCAGCAGCGAGCAGAGGAACTCCGGCCCGCGGTGGACCCGCAGCCAGGCCGACTGGTAGGCGAGCAGCCCGAACGCCGCCGAGTGCGCTTTGGGGAAGCCGAAGCCGGAGAAGCCCTGGATCTGCTGCCAGACCCGCTCGGCGATCTCGGGCGCGACGCCGCGCTCGCGCGCGCCGGCGACGAAGTGCTCGTGGTGCTCCTCGATCGCCTGCAGCGAGCGCTTCTTGCTCATCGCCCGCCGCAGCCCCTCGGCCTCCGCCGAGGAGAAGCCCGCGAGCGCCATCGCCACCTCGATCACCTGCTCCTGGTAGACGATCGTCCCCAGCGTCTCCGCCAGCACCGGGCGCAGCAGCGGGTGCTCGTAGGGGACCTCGTAACCCGGGTCCTCGCGCAGCCGTTTGCGACGTTCGATGTAGGGGTGGATCGCGCCGCCCTGGATCGGCCCCGGCCGCACCAGCGCCACCTGCACGGTGAGGTCGTCGAGGTTCCGCGGCTGGGTCCGCGGCAGCATCTGCATCTGGGCGCGGCTCTCGATCTGGAAGACGCCGGTGGTGTCGGCGGCGCGGATCGATTCGTAGGTCGGCTCGTCGTCGAGGTCGATGCGGGAGAGGTCGAGCTGCTCGCCACGGCTGCGTCCCAGCTCCTCGACCGTGCGCTCGACCGCCGACAGCATCCCGAGCCCGAGCAGGTCGATCTTGAGGAAGCCGGCGTCGCCGCAGGAGTCCTTGTCCCACTGGACGATCTGCCGTCCCACCATCGCCGCGGGGACCACCGGACAGACGTCGATCAGCGGCCGGGTCGAGATCACCATCCCGCCCGGGTGCTGGGACGGGTTGCGGGGGAGGCCCATGATCTCCGGCGCCAGCCGCAGCAGCTCCTGCCAGCGCGGCTCGGCGGCGCGGCGGGCGCCGAGCGCGGCGGCGAGGTCGCGCTGGATCTCCTCGGCCCCCTCGTGGAAGCCGACCGTCTTGGCGACGGCGTCGATCTCCTCCGGCGGCAGCCCGAGGACCTTGCCGAGGTCGCGCACCGCGCCCTTCGGTCGGTAGGTCGGGAAGGCGGCGACCAGCGCCGAGTGCTCGTGGCCGTAGCGCTCGACCACGCGCGGGATCAGCACCTCGCGAATGTCGCGGGGGAAGTCGAGGTCGATGTCGGGCATCGATGACGATTCGTCGTTGAGGAAGCGGCCGGAGAAGAGTTCGGCTTTGACCGGGTCGACGTGGGAGAGGCCGGTGAGGTAGCAGACGATCGAGCTGACGCTGGAGCCCCGTCCGCGCCCCGGGGGGAGAACAGATCGCGCTGAATCGGGGCCGCGGACCTCGACCGCCACCTCGCGGGCGAGCTCGAGCATGTCGCGGTGGAGGAGGAAGAAGCCCGAGAGGCCCAGGCCGCGGATGATCCCGAGCTCCTGCTCGAGCCGCCCTTCGGCCTCGGCGCGGCGCGGGTTGCCGGCGTAGCGCTGGGCGAGCATGTGGGCGCAGACGCGGGCGAGGTCGCCGTCGGCGCTCTCGTCCTCGGAGCCGGGGTAGCGGTAGCCGAGGTCGGCGGTGAGGTCGAAGCGCAGGCGCTCGGCGAGGCGGACGGTCTCGGCGACGGCGCCCGGGTGCTCGGCGAAGCGCGCGGCCATCGCCGCGGGGGAGGCGAGAGCGGAGGTCGAGTTGCCGCGGCGGCGCGGCTCTGACGACTCGAGCGTCTCGTTCAGTCCGATCGCGACCAGCGCGTCCTGGAGGTGGGAGCGCGAGCGGGCGTGCGCGTGGACGTTGCCGGTCGCGACGGTGGGAACGCCGAGCCGCTCGGCGAGCAGCGCGAGCCAGCGGTGGCGGGCCCGGTCGCGGCGCCAGTAGGGACGCTGCAGCTCGACCCGGAAGCGGTCCGGCCCGAAGGCGGCGAGGAGGCGGCGCCCGAGCTTCTCGCCGAGGGCCGTGTCGCCGCGCTCGAAGGCCCCCGCGAGCGCCCCGTCCCGCGCGCATCCCGACAGACACACCAGCCCCTCCGCATGAGCCTCGACCTCCTCCAGCGTCGTCCAGGCCGGTTCCGCGGTCCGCGCCGTGTTCTCCCGCGTCCCGGCGTGCGCCGAGGTCAAGAGCCGGCACAAGTTCCGATACCCCGCCCCGTCCTCCACCAGCAGCGTCAAGTGCGCCACCCGTGACCCTTCCCCAGCCCCTCCCGGTTGATGGGCCGAAAACCTCCCTATATCTCCGGTTTTCGGCCCATCAACATCGGGGTGTGACGGAAGGCGCACGGTCAGCTCGGCGCCGGTGATCGGGTGGAGGCCGAGGCCCTTGGCGATGTGGGCGAACTCCATCGAGCCCCAGATGCCGTCGTGGTCGGTCAGCGCCAGGGCCGGGTAGCCGAGCGCAGCCGCCGCGCCCGCCAGCTCGAGCGGGGTCGAGGAGCCGTCGAGGAAGGAGAACGCCGAGTGGGCGTGCAGCTCGATGTAGGGGGCCGTGGACATCGTGTCGCTCAGGCCCGCTGGCGGAACCAGCGCCCGTCGCCGGCGTCGCGGAAGACGGTCAGCGCGCGGCCGTCGGCGAGCGCCAGCTCGAAGTAGTGGCGCCGCAGCGGCCGCGGCGTCCACCAGCGGTCCTCGACCAGCCAGTCCTCGCGGACGGCCTCGACCGCCGCCGGTCCGACCGCCTGCGGCGTCCCGTCGGCGGCGGCGCGCACCGCGACCGACCGCGGCTCGTTGAGACGGCGGGGGCCGGCCATCAGAGCTCCGGGAACGGGGTGAGGAGGTCGCGACGCTCGGGGACGCGGGAGGTGGCGTCGACGGGGAGGACGCGGAGCAGCGCGTCGGCGCCCTGGGCGGCGCGCACCTCGCGCACCGCCGCGCCGAGTCGACGGCGCCGTGGCTCCGAGCCGCCGACCTCCATCACCAGCTGGTCGGCGGCGGGCGGACCGAAGGCGAGCGCCCGTAGCTGCAGCGCCTCGGCGGGGCCGGGGAGGCCCTCCAGCCGCGGCACCAGCAGGCGGCGCAGGACGCCGGCCGCGGCGCTCGGTCGGCCGAGGCCCTGGTCGACGCTCCAGCTGCCGCCGCCGCAGAGCCGCGCGCCGAGCCGCACCCCGAGCAACGTCCGCCCCTTCCGCCCCGGCGCCGCCAGCAGGCGGTCGACGAGCAGCTCGAGCGCCCGGTCGAGCTGGCTCCCGGCGACCCCTTCGGGCAGTTCGATCTCCTCGACAAGGTCCTCGCGCGGCACCCGCGGGCTCAGCGGGTCCTCCTCGCCGCGGGCGATCCGCAGCGCCCGCAGCCCGAGCGGGCCGAAGCGGTCGGCGATCTGGTCGAGAGAGAGCCGCCGCAGGGCGCCGAGCGTGTCGATCCCCAGCCGCTCCAGCGCCGTGACCAGCTCCTCGCCGGCGCGCCGCGGCTCGCCCAGCCGGTCG